>JACERV010000009.1 GCA_013911065.1 Ruminococcus sp.
CTTACCACCGGAATCTCTTCCAGTGATGGGTGCATCATTTCTGATGCTGTTCTTAAAAATTTTCTCTATAAGAAATTTTCAAGGGTTTGTTGTCTATTGTTTAATTATCAAGGTTCTTTGTCGTTTTCGCTGTCGTTTCTTGTCGTCAGCAGCAACTTTTATATCTTATCATGTCTGCTTTGTTTTGTCAAGAACTTTTTTATTTTTCTTTTGCTTTCTGAGGAGTTGTTTTTGCTCATCCCTCAAGCGACAGCTTTAATAGATTACCACATCACCGTGTTACTTGTCAACACTTTTTTTGACAAGTTTTTCATCCGCCAGATTGCAGATGTCTTGTCCGTGATGGAACTTTATAATACCACTCCCCTTTGGAATTGTCAATAATTTTCTTATTTTTTATTTTATTTGTACAATTAAGACAATTATAGCTCCACATCTTGACAAAAGTAAAGCAGATTGTAGGCTTCTGCTTTACTTTTATCTTATTTAACAGAACATCAAGATTTACTTGTGCTCCTCCCACCGGCATTCTGTAAACTCTATTTCGGAGAACGCAGCATGAAATGTGGATGTTTCCGGGCTGCAGGCATATACTCCAAGCTGAATTTCTCCATCTCCCTCAAATAAATGAGCCATGCGCATCTGCTTAAAGTCTATTCCATCATAAGAGTTCTCCACCAGGAAGTCGCTTTCGCGTCTGCTCAGCCTGTAATACATACTTTTCTGTTTTGCAGGAATATCTATAGTTGCCCAATCGGAATATCCATGGTTGGTAACGACACTTCCCAAACGCTGAAATTCTCCATTCTCGTATTCTATAGAAGCCTTCAGCCAGTTATCGCTATTCTGGTAAATTATAATACCACATTGGTCAAACCTGTGGCTGCTGTCAAATTCTGTTTTTACAGTAAAGGAAAAATAAGCCTCTTTGGTCTTCATCAGCAACGCAGGAGCATTGTCATTCCTGAATCCATAATAGGTACGCTGCCAGTAATCCGTGCCCGGTTCTGTTGTGATACATACCTTCCCATTCAGGAAGCTATATTCTTTTGGCTTATGTATCCAAAATGTATTGTTTTGTGTAAATTCCATTTATCCTTCCTCCTTGTCCACTTTCTATAGAAGATTCATTGCATCGTTGATCGTTTTCACTCCGATTATTTTAATCCCTTTAATCCCCTTTACCATATCTGTCGATACCATAGGAAGCACACAGGTTTCAAATCCCAGTTTTTTGGCTTCAGTTACCCGCTGTTCCGGCATACTTACCGCGCGCACTTCACCGCTCAGTCCTACCTCCCCGAACACAATCATTTTCTCATCTATCGGACGGTTCTTATAACTGGAAACCAGCGCCATTACAATTCCCAGGTCAATGGCAGGCTCATTCATTTTAATTCCCCCGGCAATATTCACATAAGCATCATAACTAGATAGATGGAGACCTATTCGTTTCTCCAGCACAGCCATCAGAAGGTTGACCCTGTTATAATCGGTTCCGGCTGCGGTACGCCTGGGTAATCCAAAATTGCTTTGGCAGACAAGAGCCTGAATTTCTATCAAAATTGGCCTCGTACCTTCCATAGAGCAGGCTACAACAGAACCAGAAGCATTTTCCGGTTTTCCACTTAACATATATTCAGAAGGATTTTCTACTTCCGCCAACCCATTTTGCCGCATTTCAAATACACCAATTTCATTGGTAGAACCAAACCTGTTTTTCACTCCCCGCAAAATCCGATAGGAAGCGTGTCTGTCTCCCTCAAAATACAGCACTGTATCTACCATATGTTCCAAAACCCTCGGTCCGGCTACAGTCCCCTCCTTTGTTACATGTCCTACAATAAAAATAGATATACCCATCCCTTTGGCAAGCTGCATAAAGATATTCGTTGATTCCCGAACCTGGGAAACACTCCCCGGAGCCGAAGATACTTCTTCACTGTACATTGTCTGAATGGAATCTATAATCACTACTTCGGGCTGCTTGCTCTCAATAACCGTCCGTATTGTCTCCAGGTTTGTCTCACACAGGAGTTTCAGATTTTCTTCAAATTCACCCATTCTATTTGCCCGTAATTTAATCTGTGCCAGAGACTCCTCTCCCGATATATAGAGTATCTTTTTATTTTTAGACAGGCACTGACATACCTGGAGCAAAAGTGTTGACTTTCCGATTCCCGGGTCACCTCCTACCAACACCAAAGAACCCGGCACAATTCCGCCTCCAAGAACCCGGTCCAGCTCCCCAATTCCGGTCAGAATTCTCGTATGATCATCCGCGCTGACCTCTGACAGGGATACAATCTCCGTCTCCCGTGCCTTCTTTATTCCGGCTGTCTTGACCGAACTTGTCTTTTCTTCCACAAATGAATTCCATTCCTTACAGGCCGGGCACTGCCCCAGCCATTTCGATTCTTCATGCCCACAGTTCTGACAGAAGAATACACTTTTCTTCCCCTTTGCCATAATACTCCTTTCTCCAAGAAATTTTTCCTTATGCGCGTAGTGCACATCCCCGGTCGGCTTTATATAGTAGGAAATACCGGAGTATTTCCACTATATAAAAAGAGACAGGCCCTCTGCTCTCCTGTCTCTTTCTTATGTAATGGAATACTGCGTTTCCTGCTTACATAAAGTTCTTCCGGGGAACCGTACTGCAGTATAAGTGGAAAGTACTGCTAAAACGGCCGGCCCAAACGCGGGTCTGGCGAGCCAGACTCTACTTTAAATCTTACTGTAATGTCTTTCTAGCACTTTACAACTCTGACACCTACACAGGCATCTTTACTTTCTTCTGTGCTCACACTTAACTTCCCGCTTAAATTCGTCATCATTCTGCCGGCTGACATATTACTGATAAACACTTCATATTCACTATCCGGCTCCAGTTCCAATGTGAACTGTACATCCTTTGCTGACGATACACAAAATGTAACTTCTGAATCTGTTGCCTTGAAGCTCTTAACAGTGCTGCCCGGCACAGATTCATATACAAACATACCGTTACGCTCTAACTTCGTTATTTCTTTAAATGTTTTGACTTTATAAATATCGCCTTCAAATTCGAAATCTTCCTGTTTTGTCTTAGATTCCAGAGTATAGTCTCCAAAACTGAGTGTTCCGTCCTCTTCTGCTTGTATTAGCTCTTTTGATGCTGTCATTTTATTGTCCTCCTAGGTATTTCAGATTCTTTCTATTCTTTATTGTATTATATAATAATTCCTCTTTATTTTCTACTGCTTTGTAGACTTTGAGTAAAATTTAATTTCTTTTTTAGAGACTCCGGCTTCCACCTGGTCCCCGTCTTTAACATCTCCGTTTAAAACAGCCTCTGCAAGCTTATCTTCCAGTTCTGTCTGCATCGCCCTGCGTAAAGGACGCGCCCCATATTTTGCATCTGTTCCCTTTTCAACAATATGCTTTTTGGCAGAATCCCGGATTGTAAGAGTAATATTCATCTGGCTTTTCACTCGTTTTGTAAATTCCTTGCATAACAGCGTCACAATCTGTTTCATATGACTGCTGCCCAACGCATGGAATACAATAATCTCATCAATCCGGTTCAGAAATTCCGGACGGAATATCATTTTAACTTCATCCATTACGTTCTGCTTCATACGTTTATAATCGTCTGCCGGATTTTCTTTTACTGCAAATCCCAGCTTCTTTGGTTCTACAATTGCTTTAGCTCCGGCATTGGAGGTCATAATAATTACAGTGTTGCAAAAATCCACCTTGCGTCCCTGGGAATCTGTAATATGTCCGTCATCTAACACCTGAAGCAGTATGTTGAATACGTCCGGGTGTGCTTTCTCCACTTCATCAAACAGTATGACGGAATAAGGATGGGTCCTTACCTGATCACTAAGCTGTCCCCCTTCTTCGTGTCCTACATATCCCGGGGGTGAACCTATCATTTTAGACACAGAATGTTTCTCCATGTATTCGGACATATCAACACGTATCATGGATTGCTCATTTCCAAATAAAGCTTCCGCAAGGGCTTTAGACAGCTCTGTCTTTCCAACCCCGGTAGGTCCTAAGAAAAGGAAGGAACCAATCGGACGTTTCGGGTCCTTCAAGCCTACCCGTCCACGCTTCACAGCTCTTGCAACTGCACTCACAGCCTCATCCTGTCCAATGACCCTCTTATGGAGAACCTGCTCCAATTTTTTAAGTCTGTCCGTGTCACTTTCCGCCAGCTTCTGCACTGGAACTTTTGTCCATGCAGACACAACCTCAGCTATATCAGCTTCCTCAATCTGTGGGAGGTTCACAGATGTTTTCTTCCGAAAACGCTTCCTCATACTCTCTAGCTTATTCTCAATCTCCTGCTGCTCTTTATGAAGCGCAGATGCCCCTTCAAAATCTCCAGCTTTGATTTTTTCCTCTTTTTGTTTCGCCAGCTCTTTCAGGGATTCCTCAAAATTCTTTAAACTATCCGGAACCTTATATCCTCTCATACTTACCTTAGAGCAGGCTTCGTCCAGAACATCTATGGCTTTATCCGGCAGGTTCCTGTCTGTAATATACCGTTCCGACAACCGTACAGCAGCTTCAAGTGCATGATCACCTATTATGACTTTATGATGTGTCTCGTACTTTTCCTTTAATCCCTTTAAAATTTCCAGACATTGCCCTTTGTCAGGCTCCTCCACTGTAATGGGCTGGAAACGTCTTTCCAGTGCAGCATCTTTTTCGATGTATTTACGATATTCGGTAATCGTGGTAGCTCCAATTAACTGCATCTCTCCCCGGGCAAGAGAAGGCTTGAGTATACTGGACGCGTCAATAGCTCCTTCTGCTCCTCCGGCCCCAATCATTGTATGCAGTTCATCCAGAAACAGGATAACATTATCGCTGGATTTTACCTCTGCAATCAGACCTTTCATGCGCTCCTCAAACTCTCCCCGGTACTTGGAGCCTGCAATCAGCCCCGGAAGGTCCAATGTATAAATGCGCTTTCCTTTCATGCTTTCGGGCACAACCCCCATAGCAAGCCTGGATGCAAGCCCTTCAATAATAGCGGTCTTTCCCACTCCCGGTTCTCCCACTAAACATGGGTTGTTCTTCGTGCGCCTGCTTAATACCTGCATCAAACGGTAAATCTCTTCCTCACGGCCCACAACCGGGTCCAGCCGGCCCTCTGCTGCCTCAGCAGTCAAATCTGTACAGAACTGCTCTACTGCAGAGCTTCTGCCCTTAGGATCCTCCTGCAACTCTTCCTGATATTCTTTCGGATCTATACCTACTGCATTTAAAATGTCCGCTAAAATCTTTTGCAGATTGATATTCAGTGTGGTTAAAATTCTTGCTGCCACGCAGTCCACATCATGAATGATGGCCATCAGAAGATGTTCTGTCCCCACACTCCTTGTATGAAGATGCTGTGCTTCCTTGCGGCTGTTATCCAATATAAACTCCAGTCTCGGGCTTTCTTTTGGATGCTCTACGTTCAGCGCATTATCGGCCGGTGCGATTAATTCGTCCATCAAACGAAGAATCTTTTCTTCATCTACATTATTGATAGCCAAAATCTGACCGGCAACACCTGTGTACTCCTTTCTGAGCCCTAATAACAGATGCTCCGTTCCAATGTAGGGATGTTTTAATTTTTTTGCCATGGCACCTGCATATTTAATAACCTGCTCTGCCTGTTTTGTATAATAATTCTGCATAGTTTCCTCCTGTCAGATATCCTTTTGCCTCCACAGTTTGGGTTAAATCGGATACTCTTCAAATATTTCGTCCACCAGATTATGCACTTCTTCTCTGGAAATATTCTTACATCTGCCCTCTGCGAGCAAAATCATAAGCTGTTGTCTCATATCCTCCAGAGCTTTCATCTTGTTAATATCCAGTGCAATCACCGCCCCGTGCCTTCTGTCAAGCTGGATAAATCCCTCCTGCTTTAAGACACTGTACGCCTTATTTACTGTATGCATATTTACCCCCACAGTATTTGCCAATTGACGTACAGACGGGAGAGAATCTCCTTCCTGTATGGTAGAAGTGGCGATTCCCATCACAATTTGATTGCGTAATTGTATATAGATGGCTTCATTACTGTTAAAATCTATTTCAATCAGCATGTCATCACCTGCCTTTTCTTGTTATATCTATGTTAGCACAAATATCCCGTTCCCCGCAAGCCCTGATTACATTCTGGTAAAGCAGATTTTTTCAAGGGCATAAAACATATAAAAAGGGTGGATACCCTGCATCCACCCTCTCAATATAAAATCCTCTCTTAATGCCTTCCGCATTTGGAGCAGACTTGTTTTGCATTTATCACTTACAATATCCGAAGTTTCTCTGTAAATTCATTACTCAGCTTAATCTTAGCCACATAGAACACTTCTCCGGTCATATATACATTCCAGTTCTCATCTATCTCTACCATTAATTCTCCGCCCGGCATATTGACGATTACTTTGTTCCCTGTAAGTCCCAGCTTATATGCAACTCCTGCTGCCGCACATGCTCCGGTTCCGGTAGCCATTGTATAACCAGCCCCTCTTTCAAAGGTCTCTATCTCAATATGGTTCTGATCTGTTACTTTCATAATTTCGGTATTAATTCTCTCAGGGAAGTACCTCGCAACCTCGGAATAGCTTCCAATCTTACAAACCAAAGGCTTTGAAATTTCCCGCATGGGAATGACACAGTGAGGATTTCCTACGGATACACAGGTCACCGGATAGAGTGTTCTCCCAAATACCATATCTTCATTAATAACTTCGCGGCGTTCCCCGGTTACTGGAACCTCATCGCTCCAAAATGATAATTTCCCCATAGAGACACGAAGTCTGCTTCCATCCTCGTTTAAATATGTGATTTCTACCAGCCCGCCGTCTGTAACAAGCTTATAGTTTTTCTTCTGCACATATCCCGCATCCTTCAAGTATTTTGCAAAAATACGGACACCGTTTCCACTTTTCTCTGCTATGCTTCCATCCGGATTCCATATACGCAGAGACATATGATTTTCTCCTATAAACGGACCTTCCAGAATTCCGTCGGAACCAAGTCCCATATTTCTGTTGCAGAGCATTGCAGCATTCTCTTTATTCAGCTTTAATTCATTATTGTTCGGGTCATAAACCAAATAATCATTTCCAAGTCCATGATAACGTTCTACCGTAATTTTCATAAATAACACACCTCCTGTTTTTATCATTATATCAGGCATTTTTTTCATATAATACGAATTAAGTGCTTTTCATATTGCAAATAATGCTTTATAATTAAAAACCAAGGACATTTTGATGTATTTGCCAGGTTTTGACCGGGATAAAGAGAGGATATGTATGCAGCAATATAATAAACGGGGCTATTTAAACAGTGATTTTCGTATTTTTCATCTGAGAGATAATCTTTCCAAAGAGTTCGAATTTCATTATCATGATTTTCTTAAAGTTACAATTTTTATAAAAGGAAAGGTACAGTACCATGTAGAAGGAAAGTCCTACGAATTGGAACCTTACGACATTGTATTGGTGAACCGCAATGACATTCACCGGATACGGGTTGACAATGCTCTCCCCTATGAGCGTATTATTGTTTATATCTCCCCCAGCTTTATAGAGGATTACCAGACTTCAGAATATGATTTAGGCTATTGTTTTAAAAAAGCAAAAAAAGAACACTCCAACGTGCTTCGGATCCATTCTCTTGAAAAGAGCTCTCTTTTCAAGATTACGAACCGTCTGGAGCGTTCCTTTGAGGATAATGAATATGCCAGCAGTCTCTACCGGAAAATTCTGTTTCTGGAATTTATGATACAATTGAACCGCGCAGCTATAAAAAACCGCGTGGAATTCCTGGATACAGAGCTATATAATACAAAGATTGTGGATATTATGCATTATATTAACAACCATCTTACCGACAGTCTTGACATCGACACACTGGCTAAAGAGTTTTTTATCAGCAAATATTATATGATGCGCCTTTTTAAGGCAGAAACAGGATATACCATTGGAAATTACATTACGTACCGCCGCCTGCTTCTTGCCAGAGAACTGATTTCAGAAGGACTCCCCATTACCCAGGCTTGCTTTGCCAGTGGATTTGGAGATTATTCTACATTCTCCCGGGCTTACAAATCAGAATTTTCAGAATCTCCCCGGAGTCTGCTGCAGCAAATATAGATTCAGAACTGTAGCCTAGAACTGAATATCCATACGTGTGCCGCGTCCTGTTTCGCTGTCTACTGTGACTTTTGCCCCGTGGAGCAGTGCGCCATGCTTCACAATGGAAAGTCCAAGCCCAGTGCCTCCGCTTTCTTTCGAGTGGCTTTTGTCAACACGGTAAAAACGCTCGAATATTCTGTCATGATGTTCCTGGGGTATACCGATTCCACTGTCCGCCACACTGACCTTTGGTCCTTGAAGTGTGTTTCCCACCCATACAGATACCCGGCCTTCTACTACATTATATTTAATTGCATTTTCACATATATTGTAAATCATTTCGTCCAGAACCGGGCGCACGCCGCGATAAATTACAGGTTCTCCTGACAAGGTTATAAAAACATGCTTTGTATTTGCCTGGGGTGCAAGCCGGCTCACAATTTCCCGGCACAGAACGTATAAGTCCACCTCTTCCTTCTCCGAATCCACAGCCCCCTCATCCAGTTTTGACAATTTAATAATATCTTCCACCAGCATAATAAGACGCCTTGCTTCCTTATATATTCTCTCCGAAAAGTTCGGGATATCCTCAGGCTTCACCATCCCATTTTTCATGATTTCCGCATAACCGGAAATGGAAGTCAGAGGTGTCTTCAATTCATGGGATACATTCGCAGAAAACTCTTTACGCATATCAGCAATGGCATCCTTTTCTTTATTCTGCCGATTTATTGCCTTCAGAAGTGGATGCAGCTCTTCATAAATATCGTTATTTAGAGGATACTTTAAGTCTAACTCATTAAGGGGTCTTATCAATCTTGCTGTCTGCCATTTTGACATCAGCCATGCAAAAAACAGCATAAGAACAGCCAGTATACTCATTACTGGCAATATACTCATTGCAGTTCTCACTAAACTATCCCTCATCTTTGCAGAACGTAATATCGTACCATCATCCAGGCGCAGAGCATAGTAATACATTTTAGTTCCCAGCGTCCCTGATACTCTGGTATCTATCCCTGAACCTGAGGACAATGCTTTCTTCACTTCAGGCCGGGACTTATGGTTTTCCAGCATTAAAGCATCGCTTTGAGAATCATATATTACAGTTCCATCCGCAGCAATCCAAGTCACACGAGACTCCATATCAACATCTGCCAACTTGTCAAGGGCAGCAGAACCGGAAATATTCATTACAGTTGCAATATACTCTGCATCACGCTTTACCTCTCCTTTCACTCTGGAAAGATTCTCTCCATACAGAACAAATGTAAGCAGCAAATATGAAATCAATAGCGTGATAGAAAGCACAAGTACCATGCTCTTTTGGATTTTAGCTCTCATGTGCTTCTCCAATCCGGTATCCTATTCCCCGCACAGTTTCAATAATTTCTCCCTTATCCCCCAGCTTCTGCCGCAAAGTCCTTACATGAACATCTACAGTCCTCGTCTCACCGCCAAAATCATACCCCCAAATGTCTTCCAGAAGCTGATTTCTTGTAAGTACTATATTCCGGTTCCGCATCAGCCGCTCAAGCAGTTCAAACTCTTTCAGCGTCAGTGCCACCAGTTTTCCGTCCACGGTTACCTCATGCTTCTTTACATTTACACGGACCCCTGCCACACTCATATCCCCTTTGCCAGGAATCTTTCCGGCGCGGCGCAGTACTGCTTTTATCCGGGAAACCAGTTCCATCATTCCAAAAGGTTTTGTCAGATAGTCATCGGCACCGGAATCCAATCCAATGACCTTGTCATACTCTGAGCCCTTTGCCGTCAGCATGATTACCGGAATATCCCTCGTCTTTGAAGAACTTTTCAGTTTATTCAGCAATGAAAGTCCATCTTCACCCGGAAGCATAATATCAAGTAAAATAAGCTCCGGCGCATCAGACGCCAGAGCTTCCATGAAAGAACCGCCCTCCGCAAAGCCCTTTGCTTTGAGTCCCGTAGTTTCTAATGTATATATTACAAGTTCCCGGATGTTATCATCATCTTCTACGCAATATATCATCTTGTCACTTCCTTATCTTTCTTTATTTTTCTACAGTTTAATTCCATCCTTGTGAACGCCGGTTATAGAAAACTCTACCCACTCGGAAATGTTCGTTGCATGATCCCCAATGCGCTCCAGATACTTAGTCACCATGATTAAATCAAAAATCCGTTTTCCATGCTCACCCTTTTCTGTGCGGATATACTCCACAAGTTCATCACGGATTGTATCAAATAATTGGTCTACAGCATCATCCGCTTCGATCACATGCTTTGCCAGTTCCAAATCGTTGGAAACATAAGCATGTACACTATCCCGCACCATCTTGCTGACTGCAGCAGCCATTGTACCAATCTGTTTGATATCTATTGCTGTGTTGTGGTTAGAGGAAATAATGATTTCCGCAATATCTGCTGTCTGGTCTCCGATACGTTCCATATCCGTAATCATTTTCAGTGCCGCAGAAATTCTGCGAAGATCCTTTGCCACAGGCTGCTGCTGCAGAAGAAGCTTCAGACACAATCTTTCCACATCCTTCTCCATCTGGTCAATCTCTTCATCGGCTTCTATGATTGCCTGTGCCTGTTCAAGACTTCCTTCTTTCAGCGCACGCGTAGCTTTCGCTATCGCTATCTCACATTGCTCGCCCATATGTGTGAGCAATTCATCTAACAGTCGTAACTGCTCTTCAAATTTGCTTCTCATTCTAACCAAACCTCCCTGTAATATAGTCTTCCGTTCTCTTATCAGCAGGTATCGAGAATAACTTCTCCGTCTGATTGTACTCTACTACCTCACCCAGAAGGAAGAATGCTGTGTTGTCCGATATACGTACTGCCTGCTGCATATTATGTGTAACCATGACAATAGTATAGTCTTTTTTCAATTCCAGTGCAAGGTCCTCTATCTTAGATGTAGAAATAGGATCCAGGGCGGATGTTGGTTCATCCATCAAAAGGACCTCCGGCTCCACTGCAAGTGCTCTCGCAATGCACAGACGCTGCTGCTGGCCGCCCGACATACCCAGCGCGCTCTTTTTCAGCCTGTCTTTACATTCATCCCATATCGCCGCGTTCCGCAGTGACTTTTCCACAATATCATCCAGTTTTGCCTTAGAGCGCACCCCATGTGTTCTTGGCCCAAATGCAATATTATCATAAATACTCATGGGGAATGGATTTGGTTTCTGGAACACCATTCCCACTCGTTTACGAAGCATATTTACATCCATCCCGTTAAATATGTTTTCATTGTCCAGCATAATATCTCCCTCAATGCGGCATCCCTCTACCAGGTCATTCATACGGTTGATAGATTTCAACAGAGTGGACTTACCGCACCCGCTGGGTCCGATAAACGCTGTAATTTTATTTGCTTCTATTTCCAGATTCACATTTTTCAAGGCTTGGAAATCCTCGTAATACAAATCCAAATCTTTGATACTTATTTTTCCCATCTTTTATCCTTTCTACACTCTCGTTAATCTTTTTGCTATTACGCTGGATAATGCGTTAATTCCAACTACTAAAATAAGTAAAACAACTGCCGTTGCATACGCCTGATCCATATACAGCCCTTCACTTGCCAGGTTATACATGTGCACTGCCAGGGTTCTTCCTGATCCCATAACACTGGAAGGGATATTTGCCACTGTTCCTGCCGTATACATAAGTGCTGCCGTTTCCCCAACGATTCTTCCAATTGCAAGAATTACACCTGCAAGTATCCCCGGGATTGCGGAGGGAAGTACAATGCGGAACACCGTTCTAAGTTTTCCTGCTCCCAGCCCGAAGCTGCCCTCACGGAAAGAATCCGGTACGGCCTTTAAAGCTTCCTCTGTGGTACGCATAATGAGAGGCAGTATCATAATGGATAATGTAAACGCACCTGCCAACAAGGAAAATCCCCATCCAAGAGTGTTGACAAAGAAGAGCATACCGAACAGACCATACACGATAGATGGAATTCCGGAAAGCGTCTCTGTAGTCAGACGGATGATTCCCATAAATCGATTTCCCCGTTTTGCATATTCCACGAGAAAAATTGCTGCAAAAATACCGAGTGGAACTGCAATAATCAATGACAATAAGGTCATACTCACCGTATTGACAAGGGCAGGCATCAAAGATGCATTTTCCGATGTATAGTGAAGCGAAAATAATGACGGCTTCAGATAAGGAACCCCATGCGCCAGAATATAAACAATCAGAAAAATCAATATTGTAAATGTAAGGAGGGCTCCCAGCATAACCAGCAGCATCGTAAAGAATGATGCAGGATGCTTCATATAACTTTTCATTTTTTGTCCGAATGTTGATTGATTATTCACGTTCTTTCCTCCTGTTCAGCAGGGCCACACTGAAATTAATGATCAAAATAAATACAAACAATACTACTCCCGTAGCAATCAGTGCTTCCCTGTGCAGATCCGCAGCATATCCCATCTCGATTACAATATTGGCGGTCAGAGTACGTACACCCTTCATAATTCCCGCAGGCATCCTTGCCTGATTTCCTGCTACCATAATAACTGCCATAGTTTCTCCGATAGCACGCCCAATGCCAAGTACAACCCCTGCAATAACACCAGATTTTGCTGCTGGAATTATGACTTTAAAAATACTTCTCTCATGGGTAGCACCTAAAGCAAGAGCCCCTTCATAATACTGTTTCGGAACAGCACGAATAGCAGATTCCGTCACACCGATGACAGTGGGCAGAATCATGATTCCTAAAAGCAGAGATGCAGTAAGAATACTGTTTCCATTTCCGCTGCTGCGGATCAGTCCCATTGACTTCAATCCTCTTCCTGCCTCCCTGATCCAGGGAACCAGTACAACCAGTCCAAAAAATCCATATACAACAGAAGGAATGCCCGCCAACAACTCCGTTGCTGACTTCAAAGGTTTATAAATCTGCTTTGGGCAGTACATTGCCATAAACACCGAAGTCAATATTCCAATAGGCACACCCACTACAATAGCCCCGGCAGTTACATAGATGCTTCCCACTATCATAGGAAAGATTCCATAAATATTGTTGCCCGGCTTCCATCTCTCTCCTGTCACAAACTTTAAAAATCCAATTTCCTTCATTGCAGGAATCCCATTTGCAAATAAAAAAATGCAGATGAGAGCTACCGCCAGTACCGAAGCACAGGCGGCAGTGAAGAACACTCCCTGCATGAATTTTTCATTCCATGTCTTTGATTTCATTTATTCGATTACCTCATCCCACGCGAGTGCATCCCCGGTGTAAATTGATTTTATCTGTTCGCTGCTTAATTCATCTACTGTACTGTCATTGTTGACAATAACTGCGATTCCGTCCGTTGCAATAACCGTTGCCTGTAATCCTTCTGACAACTCTGTATCTTTTAATTCTCTGGACGCCATACCTATATCATAGCTGCCGTCGATTGCAGAAGTCATTCCTGTAGTGGAGTCTGTTGTCTGAAGCTCAATCTCTGCATTAGCATTTACACCCTTATATGCCTCGATTAATTTTTCCATTACCGGTGATACGGAAGAAGAACCTCCTACTACTGCTTTTCCTGATGGCGATGTACCTTCAAAAGGTTTCACATCATCCATCGCGATATAATGGTTATCCCCAACAACTGCCTGCCCCTCTTCACTCATAATGAAGTTTATGAAATCCTTGGCTACTTCATTGTCCAGGTTTTCTTTTGTTGCAATATTAAATGGCCTGGATACTTTATAAGTGCCTGACTTAACATTTTCAGCGGTAGCTTCTGCTCCGTCAACCTTGACCGCTGTTACAGTGTCATTCAATGAGCCAAGAGAAATATATCCAATTGCATATTCATCTCCGGCTACTGTTGTCATCATAACAGAAGTGCTGTTTGTAATCTGCGCTTCTTCTGTTGTCATATCCACTTTCTCGTCACCTTGTTTTTCTTCTATTCCAAATAACTCAATAAATGCTCCTCTTGTTCCTGAACCTTCTTCCCGGGAAACAATTGTAATGTCATTGGAACTATCCCATGAGGAACTACCTTGTTCTTCCTGTGTATCCTGTCCTGCAGTTGTATCCTCTGCTGCATCTGAACCCTTGCACCCTGTAATTGCTGCTGTCAGCATTCCAATTACGGATAATGTTGCGATAAACTTTTTCATTTTCATTTTTCCATCTCCTTTGCCTGATCCTACTCATTTATGGGCGTATGCCCACTGTTCTTTTTATTCATTTTCTTCACATTTACAATGATATAAAAGAAATGTAAAATGTGTAATCTTATACATGTTAAATCTTTGTAAAACTAAAAAATGCCTATTTCTAGAATCAAGAGTTTGCAAGCAAACTCTTGCGCCTGGGTTGGTCGTATAGCGACATCTACCTCTTACGCCGCAGTGGGCATCCCCCGGAGGGTTTTTATATAATAGGAAACTGCAGTTTCCTATTATATAAAAACAGCATATCCTGAATGTAAAACCTTTCAGAACATGCTGTTTCCTGTATTTCGCAGACTATTTATTTTATTTTTTCATCCGCGGCTCAAATATAAAGGAAGCAAGGTATCCAAAAATGAGAGCCGCGGAAATCCCTATAGCACTCGCCTTAAATCCTCCCATAAAGACCCCCAGAAATCCATTTTTATCGACGGCCTCCTTTACGCCTTGCCACAGCACATTTCCAAACCCCAGCAGAGGAACGCTTGCTCCTGCCCCTGCAAATTTCAGAAAGGGCTCATATATATTGCAGAACCCTAATACTGCACCGCCGCAGACGAGAAGTACCATAATCCTGCCTGGCATCAATTTTGTACGGTCCAGAAGAATCTGTACAATGGCACAGATTATCCCGCCTATTAAGAATGCTTTGATGTAATCCATTAAGAACCTCCTTCGTAAATTTTTTAACAGTGTTCCAGCACAATTGCATGTGCGATTCCCGGTACACTGGCACCTTCATTAAAACTTACGGTTGACATAAGTGCTCCGGTGGGGACAAAAAGAACACGTTTCCATTCCCCTTTTTTAAGCTTGGGCAGAATGTATGCAGCCAGAGTAACTGCCGCACAGCCGCAGCCGCTTCCCCCGGCATGAGTATCCTGTTTCTGCTGGTCGTATATAGTCATACCGCAGTCTATGTGAACCGCCTTAATATCACACCCTTTTCCCTTCATCAGATCAAACAGAATATCCTGTCCTACGCATCCTAAATCCCCGGTTATAATTCTGTCATAATCTTCTGCTTTTCTTCCAAAATCTTTCAGATTCTGCATAATTGTATCCGCCGCCGCAGGTGCCATACATGCTCCCATATTCTGAGAATCTTTCAATCCGTAATCTACAATTTTCCCAACCGTTACCCCGCTGATTCTAATATGGCTTTTTTCTGTTCCTACCAAAAACGCACCGCTGCCTGTAACTGTCCAGTGGGCGGATAGGGGCCGCTGGCTTGCATATCCCAGAGGAAAACGGAACTCCTTTTCCGCACTTCCAAAATGGCTGGATGTAACTGCCAGCATGTGATCCCCGTAACCCGCCGCTACACTCATGGCGCTCAAGGCCAGGGCTTCACCAGATGTAGAACATGCGCCGTACAGACCAAACATGGGGATCTGCAGGGCTTCCACCCCCATAGAAGTTGCAATTCCCTGACGAAGCAAATCCCCCCCAAAAAGATACCGCACCTTTTCCGGAGGGATGTGCGCCTTGCCAAGTGCCAGTATACATGCTTCTTTCTGCATATTGCTTTCTGCTTCCTCCCAGGTTTTTGCTCCGAAGAGATCATCCTGGTTGGTCATGTCAAATAATTTCCCAAGCGGTCCTTCCGCCTCTTTACTTCCCACTACAGATCCGCTGCTGATAAGATAGGGAGATTCACTAAAGCTGATGCTCTGGATGCCTTTTACCTGATTCATCTCTTACCTTCTTTCCATACTTATTCTTCCCGAGTTTTCTTTACATACGCTTAATGTACTCTTTGAACTTTAAAATTTTTCATATTTTAAGAATAGTATGTCTTGGTTTTTCCAAATTATACAATATGAATAAACGTTCTGAATAGCATTTGTATTATCATCTATTCAATACGGAGCATCCGATAACCGACTCCGATATGTGTCTGAATATATTGAGTGGAGCCTGGTAAGGGTTCAATTTTTTTACGAAGGGTTGCCATAAATACTCTCAGGGAAGCTATATCGCTATCCCAGCTGCTGCCCCATATTTTCTGAGTAATAAAAGTATGCGTCAGTACCTTTCCCGCGTTTCTAGAAAGCAGGCAAAGCAGTTTGTATTCAATTGGCGTCAGGTGAAGTTCCTCCTCGCAGAGATAAGCGCAGCCGGCGGCAAAATCTACCTTTAGGTCTCCGTTCGTAAAAATGGAATCGGCTGCCAGAAACCCGCTTTGCATAACAGCCAGCCGCCTCTGAGTGGCTCGCAGCCTTGCCAGAAGTTCTTCCACAGAGAAGGGTTTTGTCAGGTAATCATCCGCACCGGAATCCAAAGCATCAATCTTATCGTTATCCTCGCTTCTTGCACTAATGACAATAATTGGTGTATTCGTCCATGTACGAATCCGTTTTATAACCTCCACACCATCCAGATCCGGCAGCCCTAAATCCAACAGGATAATATCCGGGTTGTGAGTGGACGCTTCCATAATGGCTGTTTCACCACTATTAGCGGTAATATAACGATATAGATGGGTTTTCAGCGTAGTTGTAATCAGATTGCGTACGGATGCATCATCCTCAACCACTAAAATCAAAGATTTATTCATGAATTTCTACCTCCCCCGATGGTAATGTAAATGTAAATATTGTGCCGTGAGGATCATTGTCCTGCACAGAGATTTCGCCGCCGTGCGCATTCACAATAGACTTACATAAAGAAAGACCAAGCCCAAGACTACGGCGGCTGTCTGCAATCCTGTTGATTCCGCTGTAAAACATGTCAAAAATACGGGGTTTTGCATCATCCGAAATCCCAAGCCCATTATCTGCGATATGCATCACAACCATGTTTTGCCTTTTCTCGGTTGTAATTAAAATATGGGAGCCCGCCGGAGTATACTTAATGGCATTATCAACGATATTGATAATGACCTGCACAATCAGCCGGGCATCTATTTTGGCAAGGATAAACTCTTCCTTACTTTTCACCATTATGATATGCTCCACACTTTTGCGATTGATATGGCGCAGTGCTTCTGTAATCACTTCATCCATCAGCTCAGTAGATAGCCTCAGGTTCATTTTGCCCTCTTCAATCCGTGTAACGGCAAGCAGATTTTCCACAAGATTGATCAGCCACATGGAATCATCATAAATATCGGTGTAAATCCGTTCTTTGGTCGCTTCATCAAAACTCTCACCGTTGGAAATCAAATTGCTGGCATTTCCGGAAATCGAGGTCAGAGGGGTGCGCAGATCATGAGAAATGGATCGAAGAAGATTGGCACGAAGCTGCTCATTTTGGGCAAGCACGGCAGCCTGCTCCTTTTCGAGAGCATTTTTCTTATTTTCCATTGCCAGGGCACATTCGCCCAAAATGGACAACAATACACTATTTTCAAAGGAATCAAGAGGGTAATCATCAATTGTAATCCCAACAACGCCATATACCGTTTCACCTACACGAATAGCAAGATACAAACATTTCGCACATGACAGCGTGCCGGTAGTAGCGCCGGCATGCTTATTATTTTTCAGCACCCATTCCGCGGCCGCCCTTTCGTTATCAGCAGCAATTCCCTCCTTCTGCTCTGCATCTTCTTCCGGACAGAAAACGTAAGGATCTTCCAGATTTCCTTGATTTGCAGAATATATGACAACAGCCCGGCTTAACAGCTTCATTATCTGACTTGCAGTTACGTTAATGATCTCGCCGTTTGATTCTGCTTTTTGCAAAAGTTGGTTTGTCTCCAGAAGCACCTTGGTACGAAAAACTGCCTGGGCGGACTGTTTAACGTGGCTTTTGAGCTTTGCAGCAAGAGAACCTGTCAGAAGTGCTGCGATAAACATGATAGCAAAGGTAACAGGATAACCTTTATCGTATGCTATAAAGGTAAGCCGTGGAACAGTAAAGAAAAAGTTAAACACCAGAACACTGACAATGGAAGAAATTAAACTGCATATCCAGCTTGTTGTAACAACGGAGGTTATGAGAACTCCAAGAATATAGACAGTTATGATATTCGCCTCGGTAAAACCCAGTTTTGAAAAAACAAAGCCGAGCAGCGTTGCCAACAGTATAATAAGTATGCTTTTTCCTATATCGTACAATGTGAGAACCCAGGCTGTGCGGACTGTCTCTTTATTTCTGCGGTAATGGCTTCCCGCCGCATGATCTGGATACCGGTCCAAATCATTGTTTTGAACCTCTTTCAGCAGTTTATCCCGGTTTTGTCCTGATCCTTCCATATTCACACCTCTTTGCTGTAAAAAGACCAATTTTGCAGAAGCGGATTGCTCTTTTTTCTAAAAATAATTAATTATTATACCTTATTTTCTAACATTCTTCCACCTGCACCGTTTGATTTCTTAGCATCTTTTTTTATATGCGAAAGCATTTTTGCAGGTCTTTATACTTCCCAAGAACCATTAAAATGTCTTCACCAGTAAGAGCAGTTTCCGCATTGACCTCAAGTTCCATTTTCCCGTTATGCTTTACCCACATAATATTGATTCCGTATTGTCTGCGGATATTAAGTTGTCCCACAGTCTTACCGGCCCATTCTTTTGGGGTTTTTGCCTCAAAAACGGCATAGTCGCCGTCTAGGTCAATGTAATCGAGAATATATTCGGAAGTGTAACGGATTGCCGTCCATTTAGCAAGCTGCTTTTCAGGGTAAACCACCTCATCGGCACCATTGCGCAGCAGAAACTTCTCTTGTACATCCCGGGCCGCCCTTGAAATTACCTTTTTTGCACCGAACTCCTTTAACAGAGACGTTGTCTCCAATGAGCTTTGAAAATCATTTCCGATTGCCACGATGCACACATCAAAATTCCGCACACCAAGGGAGGATAAGAATTCTGCGTTGGTGCTGTCACCAATCTGTGCACTTGTGGCAAAAGGCAACATTGCTTCGACCCGCTCCTCTTTGTAGTCAACCACCATTACCTGATGCCTCAGTTTATTCAGATGCATGGCAATGTGTCTTCCAAATCTTCCAAGTCCTATCAAAAGTACTGATTTCATAACTTCACTCCTTTACCCAACTGTAATTTTTTCATGAGGAAACTTAGTTGCACTTTTATGCATCCCGGACAGTGCGGCATAAATCAGCGTCAAACCCCCGACTCTGCCAAAGAACATAAGTCCTATTAAAATAATTCTTGACAATGTTCCAAGCTCGGAAGTAAGTCCCAGTGACAGTCCTACCGTGCCAATAGCGGAGGCTGTTTCAAACAGGCATGGGACAAGAGGCAAATCTTCTGCAATGCTGATAACCATTCCACCGCCTAAAAACAACACAATATACATCAGTAATATTGTCGCTGCATTTTTTACTGCTTCATCAGGAATGCAGCGTCCAAAAAAGTGTGCATACTCTTTTCTGGAGAATACCGATGAAGCAACTGCAATAAGTACAGCAGCCGTTGTAGTTTTCATGCCGCCGGCAGTAGAGCCGGGAGATCCGCCGACCAGCATTAAGACAATCATGAGCATTTGTCCCGCTTCACTGATTCCCGTCAGGTCAACCGTATTAAAGCCGGCTGTTCTTGGGGTGACGGATTGAAAGAAGGAACTCCATATCCGTTCCCCCAACGGCAGGCTGCCGAATTCACCAAAGAAAAAATACAGAGCAGGAAACAGAATCAGAACAGCTGTTGTACATAGTATAACCTTACTCTGCACCCGATACTTACTTAAATGCAGACGGTTTGTCCGAATGTCATCCCATGTCAGGAAACCAATGCCCCCGGTCACGATTAACAGCATAATCACAAGATTAATGACCGGATGGGAAACATAACCTGTCAGGGAGGAGAATGGAGAAGAAACACCCATCAGGTCAAAGCCTGCATTGCAAAAAGCAGATATCGAATGAAACAGTGCCATCCAAATACCTTTTCCAACACCGAAATCCTTACAAAACACCGGAAACATTACTAATGCACCTAAAAGCTCTATCAGCAGCGTTACTTTTATGATAAAACCGGTGAGCCTTACAATACCACCCATCTTCGGTGCCGCGATGGCCTCCTGCATAGTACTGCGCTGCATCAGCGTTATCTTCCTGCCTGAGAGCAGAGCAAAGGATGCAGCTACAGTTACGACGCCCATGCCGCCAATCTGAATCAGCAATATAATGATAACCTGTCCAAATGCCGACCAATATGTGGCTGTATCGTGAATCACAAGTCCCGTCACACATACGGCAGATGTGGACGTAAACAGAGCATCTGCAAAAGATGTCCGCTGCCCGCCTGCTGCTGCAAAAGGAAATGTAAGTAAAATAGCTCCTGTGAGTATCACTCCGGCAAATCCCAAAATGATAATCTGAAACGAAGTCAGACGTTTTTGTTTATGTAAAAAAACTGCCATAGGTTCCGCATGCTCCTTTATATGCTTTTATTGTTTCTTCATTATAAGACACCCTATTTAAAGAATGTACAAAGTAATAAGTCATCGTATTAAGATGGAATAAAGACGAACGGAAGCATACAAGCTAAACATTAACGATTCAATTCGCAAACATTTCACATCTCTCTGTATATTCTTTCTTCATTTTCCAAATACTAACCATAATCTAGTGAATAAAGGAGAATATGTATGGATAAAGTTGAAAAAATGAAGCAGGAGAAACAGTACAAAGATTACGTGAAGCAGAAAACTCCTGTGCATAATGTTTACGCAAACATGGCAAAGGCTTTTATCACAGGAGGAATTATCTGCACAATCGGGCAGTTCATTTATAATTATTGTGAGCTCCAGGGCATGTCTAAGGATGACTCCGGCGGCTGGACTTCCCTGCTTTTAATATTAATCAGTATTATACTGACCGGGATTAATCTTTATCCTAAAATAGCAAAATGGGGGGGAGCCGGTGCTCTGGTTCCTATTACAGGGTTCGCAAACTCTGTGGCAGCTCCGGCTATTGAATATAAAAAAGAAGGACAAGTTTTAGGAATCGGATGTAAAATTTTCACCATTGCAGGGCCGGTTATTCTGTATGGGATATTTACAAGCTGGGGGCTGGGAGTGATATATTGGTTATTTAAAGTATTATAAAAATCAGGGCGGAAATCCTTTCATGTGGATTTCCGCCCTGATTTTATCTATACATCACTAAATTTGAATGTTTTAACAGACAAAAACAATGCGGCAAAGAGTACTGCTATTAAAATGACTATGCTTAACATGTAATTAGGAAATACGCCGTTTAGCGCCGCACGAACACCGTTCACAAAGTATTGGAAAGGATTTATTTTACTGATATACTGTATTATTTGCGGAGCATTTTGCAATGGGTAAAAAGCATCACTGCAAAACAACATAGGCATAATAATGATATTGTTAATCATACTTGCACGTCCTTCATCCTTACAAAACCCTGATATAAAGAAGCTCAGAAAGATATACCCTACTGCTGCAAGAAGTATAATAGGTAACAAACGAAATACTGCACCTATAGAATAGGGAATCTTGAAAACCAGCATTCCGGCCAAAAGCACTGCATAAGAACAAACTGACGCAATAACAGTCCACCCAAGAGAAATACTGATTATATACTTGCTTAAGGAAAGAGGCGTCACTTGCAAAAGAGTATATACACCTCTGCGGCGCTGGGCTATATTCGTAAAGACAGTTGTCATATAAGCATAAAAGATTACGCTTGTGCATAGCATTCCTGTCAAAATCCTTTGAATAAAATTCATACTGCTTATAAAATATCCCAAGCCAATTGTTCCCGCTATGGGAAGAAACAAAGACCAGAACAAGAGATATGGGTCACGAATCGCATTTTTTAGAGTTAGCTTTATAATTGTTCTCATGATTTTCCCTCCTCCTCGATAAACTGCAAATAAAGTGCTTCCAGATCTGTTGTTTGATAGTGTTTTAAAAGTTCCTGGGGGTTTCCCTCTAAAACAATCTGTCCTTTGTTGATAAAAACAATGCGGTTTGCAACCTTCCAGACTTCATCTAAATCATGTGAAGAAAATATTACGCTTATATTGTTTTGTGAAAATGTTGTTATCATATCCCGAATATCTTTTTTAGCTTTAGGGTCAAGCCCCGCAGTAGGTTCATCTAAAATAATAAGTTCCGGATTATGCAAAGTAGTAACAGCAACCGCCAGCCTTTTTTGCTGTCCTATTGACAAACGTAATGCAGCAGTTTTCCCCACATCATACAATTCAAATTTCTTTAAAACATCTTGGATTTGCCGTTTGCTTTTTTTCACACCGTACAGTGCAGAAAACAATTCTAAGTTTTCTTCCGCGGAATATCCCTCAAAAAATGGAGTTGATTGTAATTGTACACCTAAGTGGGCTTTGTAATCCTTTCGCCAATACTTGATTGAATCTTCATTTCTGTCAGCCGGCACTATCCCTAACAGCATTGATAATGTTGTTGTTTTTCCTGCTCCATTCGGACCAATAAGAGCAACAATTTCCCCCCGGCATATTCGAATGGAAAGATTCTTTACAACGGTCCTTCCGTCATAACTCTTTGAGAGATTTTTAGCTTCAATTAAAATATCCATCTCGACCTCCTATTCAATATAGTATATTCAATATTGAGTATAAAGTTTTTTATATACTCCCTCTTATCAGGAAGGGAGTATTACTTGTTCAATAATCTGTTTTGCAAAATCAATTTGGTTCTGTATATTCGCAAACATATTATCAAAGTTTAATTTTATAAGCGGAGTTAAATTATCTCCCAATGCCGCTTTTTTTTGCTTTAATCCTTTTTCCAACTCAGCCTTTTCTTCTTCTAATGCCTTTATCTGTTGTTCTAATGCCTGGTGTGCTTCTGCTTTTGAGCATTTATCCAAAAAAGATAATCCGGCATATAAGGTGGTCGGATATAACTTTGGCAGGCCGCTTAAAGATTGGATTATCAATTTATGCAAATACTCTTTTCCCTTTTCCGTGATTTGATAAATCGCTTTTTGGCGGTGACCTGTCTGCTCTATATCCGTAATTTCAATATATTCCTCTCGCTCCATTTTTTTAAGAGCATGATATATTGAACCGACTAATACATTCCCCCACTGCTCTACATTAGATTCTTGCAAAATAGTTTGAATATCATACCCCGACATAGGACGCATATCAAGCAGTCCTAAGACAAATATCTGTGTCATACTCACCTCCATTTACTCTATATTGAGTATATTACATTGAATATATCTGGCTGTCAAGATAATTTATGAAATTATAAAGAATATTGTATAGACTTTTTATTTATAAAAACAGGACGAAGCAAGTTCATGAGCTTTTTATTTCATGAGCTTGTCTCGTCCTGACATGTCAGATTCAGGTAAAACCTCTATCTCTCTTCTCTAAAGTAATTTCGTCCGCAGCTCTTAGGCTGGGCATGTTCTTTGCTCTGCCTCATACTTGTCACAATCAGAACAATAATTGTAGCTACATAAGGAAACATATCATAAATCTGAGCCGGAAGTCCTGGTATATTCACATACATACGCATAATGGTCAAACCGCCAAATACCAGTGCTACAAATACACCCTTGGCCGGGCTCCACGTCGCAAAGATTACCAGTGCAACAGCAAGCCATCCATACCCTGTGACACATCCATGTACCCACACACCGGAAGTCGTAACCATGCTCATATACATACCGCCGATTCCGCAGATGCCTCCGCCCACAATTGTAGCCGTATACTTATATCTGGCAATATTAATACCTGCGGCATCCGCAGTGGCCGGGTCTTCTCCCACCGCTCTGAGGTTCAGTCCAGTGCGGGATTTATTGAAAAACCACGTCATCAATATAGCAATAATAATCGCAAAATATACCAGCCAGTTATATTGAAACAGAAGCTTTCCCAAAACCGGAATATCTGACAGCACCGGAATACGCAGGCTGGAAAACGCTGCTTTCGTCGTGCCGCTAACCGCAACATAGCCTCCCGCCTTCAGTCCGATATATTCTCCAAAAAAGTTACCAAATCCAGTACCGAAAATAGTCAGTGTCAAACCAGTTACATTCTGATTTGCACGCAGGGAAATTGTAAGGAAACTGTATATCAATGCCCCGAAAGCCCCTGCTAAAAATGATACAAGAAGTGCGATAACCGCTGACAAAATCCCGCTTGGCGCACCGCCTGACTTTGTGACGGCCTGCTCATAATAATAGGAGCCTGCGAGTCCGGTAATCGCCCCCATGAACATCATACCTTCCACACCCAGGTTCATATTTCCTGATTTTTCTGTCAGAATTTCCCCCAATGCTCCAAGAAGCAGCGGAGTTCCTGCAAGCACTGCTGCTACAAACAAGCTACTTAATGTACTAGCCATGATGTTCCTCCTTTCCTCTGAGAATCAGACGGTACGTAATAAAGAATTCACATCCCAACATGAAGAACAGGATAATTCCTATCAGCAGATCCGATGCAGACGCTGGTATTTTGAAATTTGTCTGAATAGTATTTGAACCTCGCTCCAGCATAGCGATAAATATGGAAACAATCAACATTCCATAGGGATTCATCTTGGCAAGCCATGCCACAGTGATTGCGGTAAATCCGACTCCTCCGGCAGTCCCTTCTGTAATTGTGTAATCCGCTCCCGAAAACTGAAGCATTCCCACAAGCCCGCACAGAGCACCAGACAAAAACATGGTACGCATAAATACTTTACTCACATTAATACCAGCATAGCGGGCGGTATCGTTGCTTTCACCTACAACAGCAATTTCGTATCCCTGTTTTGTTTTGTTAAAGTAAAAGTAGGCGGCCACCACCAGAACTAAAGCCAGTATCCAGCCCCAATGTACACCCAGTACCTTCGTGAGTCTGGCTCCCGGTACCAGCATGGCTATCTTTGGAAAACTGCTTCCCGGAGCCTTCCATGGGCCATTCATTAAATATTTGATAAAAGCCAAGGCGATATAGTTCAGCATCAAAGTAAACAGTGTCTCATTAGTTCCCCATTTTGCCTTACAGACTGCCGGAAGCAGGCCATACAGTCCGCCTGCTGCCATTCCTGCAAGAAGCATCAGAATAACCAACGGAAGCTTTGGGAAAATATGTGCAGTAAATAATCCGAACGCACCTGCTGCCACGGCGCCTACAAGTATCTGCCCCTCCGCTCCGATATTCCAGAACTTCATTTTAAACGCAAAAGAAATACCAATTGCAGTAATCAAAAGGGGAACTGCAAGTTTTACCGTCTCATACATTACTGTCTTGGATCCCCATGCTCCTACGACCATCGACTTATATACGGATAGAGGATTGTGTCCCAGGACCAAAATCAACAGCCCTCCCGTTACAAGAGAAAGGAGAAAGGCAATTGCACGGATTTCCCAGGCCTTTTTAGGGGAAACTGCATCCCGCTTTACCATACGGAGCAGAGGTTCTTTGATCTGTGTTGACTTCACTTTCATACGTCCTCCTCCTCTTTCTGTTCATTTACCTGTATCATCATCAGGCCGATATCTTCCTTCGTTACTTTTCTTGGATCTACGATTCCGCTGACCCGTCCTCCGCACAGAACCATAACGCGGTCGGAAAGCTCCATCAGCACATCAAGGTCCTCTCCGATGAAAATAACGGCTACTCCCTTTTTCTTCTGCTCATTCAGCAAATCGTAAATTCTGTATGAGGAATTGATATCCAGCCCGCGCACAGGGTATGCCACAATCAGGACCGACGGGCTAAGTGCAATCTCTCTTCCAAGCAGCACCTTCTGAACATTTCCCCCTGACATTCTTCCTACCGGAGTGTCAACTCCAGGAGTGACAATCTCCATTTCCTCAATTAACTGCTCTGCCACCTTTTTCGGAGTTTTCCTGTCTACGAACAGCCCTTTGTTATTTTTATAGCTTCTCAGCATGACATTATCCGTCATGTCCATATCTGCCACAAGTCCCATACCAAGCCTGTCCTCGGGCACGAATGCCATAGAAATACCTTTTTCTACAATCTGATCCGGTGTCAGGCCAAGAATAGATTCTTTAACCGGACCATCCTCACGTTCATCGGTATAAAGAACAGCACCGCCTATTGTAGGGTACAATCCTGCAATCACCTCACAGAGCTCCTTTTGGCCGCTGCCTGCAATCCCGGCAACACCCAATATCTCACCACTGTAGGCAGAAAAGGAAACATTATCAAGGGCTTTGATTCCATCTCCATTGAGGCAGGTTAAATCAACTACTTTAAGTCTTTTCTCCCCCCGCTCTAACTGGGGCCTCTCGATTTCAAGACTGATTGGCCTTCCCACCATCATCTCTGTAAGCTGATCCTGATTTGTCTCAGACGTCTCAACAACACCTATGTACTCACCCTTCCTGAGAATTGCCACCCGGTCTGAAATGGAAAGCACCTCATGCAGCTTGTGAGTAATAATGATAATAGATTTTCCATCTGCTTTCATATTACGGAGCACTGCGAATAATTTCTCCGTCTCCTGAGGTGTGAGTACTGCGGTAGGCTCATCCAGTATGAGGATATCGGCTCCTCTGTACAATACTTTCAGAATCTCTACAGTCTGCTTCTCAGACACAGCCATATTATAAACCTTTTTAGACGGATCAATTTCAAACCCATAACGGGAAGCCAGCTCTGCTACCTTTTTATTGAGCTCTTTCCGGTTTACCGTCGTCTTCCCATCTAGGCCAAGCACAATATTCTCTGCTGCCGTCAGGACATCTACCAGTTTAAAATGCTGATGAATCATTCCAATCCCCAAGTCAAATGCATCTTTTGGTGACCGGATTGTCACCGGTATTCCATGAATATGTATATCGCCGTAATCTGGAAAATAGATACCGGAAAGCATATTCATCAGTGTGGTTTTACCGCTTCCGTTCTCTCCAAGAAGCGCCAGTATCTCTCCATTTTTCAACTCCAGGTCAACATCCTTGTTGGCAACAACTTTTCCGAATGTCTTCGTGACATGATGCATCTTTACAGCATAATCCCTCGTCTCGCCCAAGCCTTTACCCTCCTTCTCCTCTTCTGGTTTTGGAAATTACAGGAAACTCCTTATAATCCCCAAAACAGAGCCGTCAAATAACGGCTCTGCCAATGAACTGAACTTATCCTTCCGGGAATCTAACATAACTGTTCAGTACAGGACTGTGCACTTACTGCGCAGTCCGTATGAAAACATTGAACATACAATCTAACTATTCAACCACATTACATCCTTCAATAATATAATTCCAAGCCGGCGCGGATGCGTCAACCTGTTCTTTAAAGTAATCGCCTTCTGCAACTTCAATTTTCTCGCCATCTGGGTTTACGCCCTTCAAAGGACCTGCAAATACCTGAAGTTCCCCAGCTTTAATTGCCTCTGCAGCTTTATCAATTGCTTCCTGGGTTCCCTCTGCAGCAATATCTTCGTTCAGAGGTGACAGGTAAACCGCACCGTCTGCCAGTCCTTTGCACCAGTCAACTGGAATTTCCTTGCCTTCAATCACATTCCGTACAGCATCTGTTACATAGATACCCCAGTCAATACGTGCGGAAATCAGAGAAGCCTTAGGAGCTGCCTCAATCATATCATTGTTGTATCCAACCTGATATGCACCGTACTCTTCTGCTGTCGTTGCAGGAGCTGTAGAGTCAGAGTGCTGGGAAATCACATCACAGCCGCGCTCAATCAAAGCTTTTGCAACCTGAGACTCTACGGTCGGGTCGTTCCATGAATTTGTATACATAATATCCATTGTCACATCCGGATTCACACTCTTAGCACCAAGGTAAAATGCTGAGTATCCGCTGATTACCTCTGCAAATGGAAACGCAGCAACATAACCAAGTTTGTTTGATTCTGTCTTCAGACCTGCTGCAATACCTGCTAAATAACGAGCTTCATAAATAGATGCAAAATAGTTGTGCATATTGCTCAGTCCTGAGCTTGCCGCCTGGAATCCAGTAGCATGGCAGAACTGTATGTCCGGATACTCTGCTGCAACTTCTTTTACATAATCTTCAAATCCAAAGCTTGTTGCAAAAATAATATTGCATCCTGCATCCACCAGCTCTCTTAAAGCGGTATCACATTCTGCACCTTCAGGAACATTGAACTTGTTGATGATCTGGTCGTCACTTATCCCTAACTCTTCCTGCATCTCTTTTGTTCCCAGGTCATGGTTGTAAGTATACCCCATGTCACTTGCATCAGAAACATGCACAAATCCAATTTTAATGTCTTCTGCTGCAATCCCTGCTGATGCCTCTGTCTTTGTATCTTTAGAATCAGAACTGCCTGTTTCTGACGCCGGCTTAGCACCGCATCCGGCTACCATACCGATGACCATTGTCGCGCACAGCAATGCGCTTAAAATTTTCTTTTTCATAACTTCCTCCTTTTGCAAAAAAACTGGCTACCCGTATCAGAAATGTATTCCGTCATTGGATAGCCTTTTTTATAGTTGAATTTTACACCGACACAGGAAATAAGTCAAGCTCTCTGTTCTGTTTTCTAAATATCTGTTCTGTTTTTTAAATATCCGCCCTATTTTTTAAATACTTTTTACAATTTTAACATGAAAATCTACACTTTTATCTACCAACCCTTATAAAAAAAGAGAAATGATCCGATTCCTTTCCCAATTGCTGTACTTAATATAAAAACTGAAATATAACGCACAATTTTCAGCCTTCGTAAAAAAATGGGAAATAGATTTAGTATTTCCGCCAGAGCCATGGCCCAGCACCCGACAAAGACACCGGACAGTGCTCCAAATACAGGAAGCAGCCATGCACCATACGGAATGTGTATCTGAAACACGGAAACCAGATTCCCTGCAATCCCTCCCAGTGCCACACAATCCTCATACAGCAGTATTCTATCTGCCGTATTGGTCCGGTCTGCAAAATCTGCTGCGATTCCAAGTCCTATGATAAATGCAAACAATCCCCCCGCGACTACCAGTCCTCCGCTAAGTCCGATGACTGCTAATATGATTTGATTTACCCACATCCAGCTCCTGCTCCCTTCTTGATGCATCCTCTATCAAAGTGGTCTGGATATCATTTTCATAAAGCCGCATCTGTACCTCCATTGGAGTCGGGTCTACTGTAAAGCGCTTTTTTCCGAAATGATTGAAGAACACAAGAATGCCTATGGTAATTCCTATAGAATACGTGACTTCCAGTATGGTGAATCCATCCGATGCGCTTCCTGTTACATATTCATAAATTTGGGAAAAGAGCTTTGATGTAGACACATCATTATTAAATGCCATAATAGAAAAAGCAGCACCGCAGAACGTAATCAAAGCTACACAGGCTGTTTTTACAACATGCATGAACATTGGAGGTGTCTTCTGCTCCTCATAAGTGATGATGATATCCTGCTCACCCATATTTTGAATCTCCAGACCAGGATATTTTTCATGGATACAGGCAATAATTTTTAATATAGAAATAACAAAACGCTGCTTACCCTGATTCGGTATCTTCAGAATTTTCAGCGTTTTTAATTTGGGAATAAGATCTTTATTGCTGCACTCCATTGACACAATATCCCCCAGAGTAACATCCATTTTTTGTACCTCTACATTTCTGTCACCTTTGAGATAAACCGTATCATGATTAACAGCCATAATATTCCACCTTAGGTCCCTGAATCAAAGTACCCTCATTACTTCTGGCCGGAATGCTTCCGCTGAAATAATAATAAAAAATACCAATCACAATCGCCACCAGCACAATGCTAAGCAGACAAATACGGATTTTCCTTCTTCCATTTTCCATGACTGCACCTAACCTTTCCTTAAATACTAATAATGCTGGCTTACCTTATGGCAAACCAGCATTATTTTAAAGTTAGTATTTGGAATTCCCCGAAAAATATACAAAAACTTTTTATTACAGTTCAGCCATGCAAATGCCCTATGACATTTCATCCTGTTTTCTGTTAAAAGCTTCCCAGCTTCCGCAGATTTTCAATAATCCGCTTCTCCATCCTGGATACCTGAACCTGGGAGATTCCCATCTTCTTCCCTACCTGGGATTGTGTCTCATCTGCAAAATACCTCAGGTAAATCAACTGCCGCTCTTCCTTATCCAGGCTTTCCAGCAGTTGTGCAAGCAGCATGTGATCCAGTATTTTTTCTTCCTTCCTCTCTTTTTCCTCCAGTTTATCCACAAGGCGGATTTCATTTCCTTCTTTTTGGTGAATAGGCTTGTACAAAGAATCCACCTCGCCGCCTGCTTCCATAGCCTGTACAATTTCCTCCCTGTCTACTTCCATGATTTCCGCCAGCTCGTCCAGCGTAGGCTCACGTCCCAGTTTGGCTATAAGTTCTTCTCTTTTCTGAAAAATTTTATATGACAATTCTTTTAAAGAACGGCTTACTTTTATCATACCGTCATCTCTAAGAAAACGTTTAATCTCTCCCGATATCATGGGGACTGCGTATGTGGAAAATTTCACTTCATAGGACAGGTCAAATTTATCAATAGCTTTGAGCAGCCCGATACTTCCAATCTGGAACAAATCTTCTGCTTCTGTCCCTCTTCCATAAAATCTTTTCACTACACACCATATCAGTCCTACATTTTCTTCTACTAATTGTTCTCTCGCTTCTTTATCTCCATCGTGTGATTTTTTAATTAGAGCGATTGTGTGGTCCATAACTCCCTTCCTTTTCCGATGGTTTTTTTCATCTTTACCGAAGTTCCTTTCCCCAGTTCTGACTCAACTTCTACCTGGTCCATAAAGGCTTCCATAAAGGCAAATCCCATTCCGGAACGTTCCAGCTCAGGCTTACTGGTATATAAAGGTGTCATGGCCTGTTCCACGTTCTCTATCCCTATGCCGCTGTCTCTTACTTCCACCGTAAATTGCTGTCCTTCTATTTTGCAGCGGATGGAAACCTTATGTATTTTACTCTCATAACCGTGGATGACTGCATTTGTCACTGCCTCGGATACCGCTGTTTTTACATCCGAAACTTCCTCCACCGTAGGATTCAACTGGGTCATGAATGCTGCCACTGCCACTCTTGCAAACCCTTCATTGGATGAATAGCTGTCAAAAATGATCTCCATTTCATTTGTGTTTTTCATGCTTCGTCCTCCTCATATATCTGCATTATTTTTGTCATCCCTGACATAGTCAGTATTTTTTTTATTCTGGCATTGGCGTGCACCGCCCAGATTTCCCCGCCCAGCAGACGGATAATCCTGTACCTTCCCATAATAATTCCAATTCCTGAGCTGTCCATAAAATCTGTGTGTTCAAAATCAAAAATTACAAATTTAATGTGATTCCGCTCAATCAATGCATCCGCATTTTTTCTCATATCTTCCGCATTGTGATGGTCTACCTCTTTAGGCAGGTAAATTGTCAGGCAGTTTTCCTGCACCTGATACTTCATATTACTCCTCCTCTTTTTTGCATTATACCGTTCCAGGCTTTGATGCGCTCCCCGCCTGCCTGTCCTTTTCTCCATGTATTATATCTTTTATCTTTTTCTCCATTAGAAAAAGGATATGTAACTTTTACATATCCTCATCTTTCGTACGTTGTTAATCCTCATCTCCGCTTTCGGAAATTGTGTCCAGACTATTCTGGGCTTCCTGTGCATTCTCTGTATCCGGGAACAATTCCACCACACGCTTCAAATACTTTTCAGCATTGTCGTTATCCCCATTCCTTTCATATGCAAGCCCCAGATTCAGCAGAGCACCTCCGCTGTCATAGTTTTCATCCATTTGTACCACCTTGCCAAGGGATGATATAGCCGTATCGTAATTCGCCACATCAAAAGATTCCATTCCCCCTGAATACAAGGTCTCACATGCTGCGGGGAAGATATCTCCTGAAAGCTGGTCATACAATGTCTGTCCGCCTTCTCCCAAAGCATCTCTATTTACATTCAAAAGAGTATCCGCCATAATGTCAGATGTGTAACTTCCAGAGTTAAACTGGCTGGATACCGTCATCAGATTTTCATAACTTTCGGAAGTGCTGGCCGCATTCTTGGCGGAAGCCTCAGCATCTGCATCATTCTGCCGGTACTGGTCCAGTGTTCTTGTCTGGGCACTGACCTGGGCTTCCAACCCATTAATACGCTCACTGTATTCTACAATTTGCTTGTTCACACTATCCGCTTTTGCCTCATTCACAGCCGGTGTTATTAAAAACCATACAATTGCGGCTCCAATGACCGCACCCACCACAATATTCATCACCGTGAACTTCGCTGCCAATGCCTTGAGTCCCCCGTATTTGGGCTGGATAATTGTTTCATTGCCCAAACTGTATTCGACGGCGTCTTCCGTCTTAGACTTTTCATCCTTCGCTTTTTTCCCGCGAAGATTCGCCATCTCGTGCATGTAACGCAGGGTCATGTCATTGGTTGTATCCATCTTTCTGGCAACCCTCAATACCTGTCTTGCCTTGGCATACTGCTCCGTATGCAGATAAAGCAGCGCCAGAAGCTGATATGCCTTTAAAAACCTGGGATGTGCCGTCACAATCTTCTTTAGCTGGATAATTGCCAGATCTTCACCATTCTGGCTGCAGTATACAAGACATTGATTGTATCTCTTTACAGCCTGGTCAATGATCTCCAATTCACTGGCAGATTCCTGAACCTTACTTATAAAATAGTCAGCCACATTATCTCTGGGCCTTAAGTTCTTACTGATAATCCACTCGACCAGCCCTTCTGCCACCTCTCCGCGGCCATAATAGACAAGGCCCAAAAGATTTCTGGCGGCAATATTTTCTCTATTGTATTGTAAGCTCCGCCTAAGAGAGACGATTGCACCGGACATATCCCTTATCTGTGCTTTCCTCAGGCCATCGTTATACCAATAGTTCGACTGGTATAAGATTTTCTTCGTATAGTCCATCTATGCTCACCATTATCTTTCTTTATTTCGTCTGATCCATAACTTCTCTCAAAAGGTCTGTCATATCCGACAGGTCTTCCTGATACACCGCATCTTCGATGTCGTCCACTTCCAGGCTTGGTTTGAACTTCTTGAGTTCTTCTTCATAGTCCAGCATTACGCAGCCTCCTTTTATCTAATAAATGCTTTCATCATCCCTGCCAGATAAAGAGACCCCAGGCAGTATATTTTCCTGTGCTGCTGATGCTCCAATACAAATTGAAGTGCTTCCTCTAAAGACTCTCTTATAAAAACAGGTTTGTCTGTATATTTTCTGAAAATATGCTGCAATTCTTCCATGGGTGCAGCACGCTCATCCTCAATCGGAATAAGTACATAAAAGTCTGTTTTCAGATTCCTGCACAGGCAGGCAATCATTTCCTCGTATTCCTTATCACGTACCGCAGAAAACAAAATAATATTTCCTTCTTCTTTGTCCGGCACACTCCTGACAAAATTCTCTACTGCACTGATGTTGTGTGCACCATCTACATAGACACCGGGCAAAACCTCTTCCATGCGCCCTTCCCATTTTACCTGGGCCAGGGCTTCTCTCCAAAGGTCCGTCAAACCGTCCCTGTCAAAGATCAAACGCATAATCTCCATTGCCAGATAAGCATTTCCCGGTTGATAAATTCCAATGTTGTTTAAAGTCCATGCTGTATCTCCATAATACGCATTTACACAGGAAAAAGCAATATGTTTATCCCGGATTCCGAGAATTTCGTACGCGTCTTTCCCTATTTTTTTACACGGTGCTCCAAGTCCGGCCGCCCTTTTTTCAATCACACGGTTGCTCTTTTCACAAGTATCGGAGTAAAAAACAGGCACTCCTGGTTTTATAATTCCTGCTTTTTCAAAAGCAATTTTTTCCACCGTATCACCAAGAATTGCAGTATGGTCCAGCCCTATAGAGGTAATTGCGGTCACAAGAGGTTTTTCAATGGAATTGGTGGCGTCCAGACGTCCCCCAAGACCTGTCTCTAATACAATATATTCCACACCGGCTCTTCCAAACGCTGTCATTGCCATTCCAAACAAAAATTCAAAAAAAGTAGGATGAGGCAGTCCCTCTTTCTGCATTTCTTCCACTTTTTCCATAACATATTCAAATAGCTCAAGAAATGTCTCGTCGGAGATCTGCCTGCCGTTTAGGATGATTCTCTCATTCATCTTTACAAGATGAGGAGAGACAAACAACCCCACTGTCTTTTTTTGTGCCAAAAGCATGGTACTGAGATAAACACAGACGGACCCTTTCCCGTTGGTTCCCGCCACGTGAAGAACCTTGCGCTCCTTCTGGGGATTTCCCAGGTAAGTCAGAAACCGGCGGGTATGTTCCGGCCTATTTTTTTTTGTAAACCTGGGGATTTTTAAGATATAATCTACTGCCTCTTTATATGTCACTTCTTATCACCCTCAGCAGGCTCCACAAATGCGTTTCTTCCCGGTTTAATTGCATTCCACTTAGGAAGAATTTCTGTAAGTTTTCCATCCTTATATTCATACTCTCTGGATGTACGGAAAATCGTCTCACTGGACCCAACCTGGTTCACTTGCACAATATCCCCATCCTCCAGTTTCGAGCCTTTCAAATCAATTCTTGTATTGTTCAGAAACGTACTGGTTTGTTTTTCTCCATTTATATAGATTTTACTCTGCTTCGTAAAATTCTCACCGTAAATACTATAACTTCCGTCCAACTGGGATACCAGCTCCGTAATAGATGTGTTTTTCACGCCCATTACCATGTGCCCCTCTGTGATTGGCTTACCACTGTCCTCATAGACATATTGCTTGCCATATAAAATGTCATACTGCAGAATTTCCAAATCGGACAGATAATTCTTTGTCTGCCGTCTCTGCTGATGGTAATTGAATACTGCTCCGGAATGGATATCCAGCCGCTCAAATACATCCGCCATAATCTGGTAGGAAGCCACATTTCTGTCTTCCTTCTCAAGGCCGATATTATCCCATATAACATAATTCGTATTATAGAGATATCTGCCCTTCAAATCCTTTGCCTCAAGCCCCATCGTCGGCAGATGGTCCCCGTAAAATACAATGACGGTCGGCTCCCCGCGCTCCTTTGCAGCATCTACAAGGCTGCCTGCAAATTTATCCATTTCGTGTACTTCATTTACATAGTACTCCCAGGCGTTGCGCTGACCTTCATCTTCTACGCCGCTTACTGTAATCTCGGGATTTTCAATCATCTTTTCCGTGGGATATTCCCCGTGGCCCTGTACACTGACAGCAAACACAAAATCCTGCTGTTCCGTGGTGTCCATAGATTCCAAAATATTCGGAACTAAAATATCATCCGTGGCCCAGCCCTTTGGTGTAGTCTGCAGAATGTTCATAAATTCCTTACTGGTAAAATGATCAAACCCCATATGATTAAAAACCTGAGCGCGGCTGTAAAAATTACCGCCGTTATTGTGAAGTGCTTCTGCTCCATAACCAAGGCTTTCCAAGGCTGTAGCGGCACTTTCCAGTACATTTGTCTTTGCATAGGTCTTATATGGATATTCGCCCGGTCCAAAGAACCGCATACTCATTCCCGTCAGCACCTCAAACTCTGTATTTGCCGTCCCCGCACCCACTGAGGGAACTTTAAAATATCCAGAGGAATGTTCCTGGGACATCTTTCTGAGGTTCGGGGTCGGATCCTCCGAAAACTGCAGCCATTCCACCTCTGTAGGGTCAAAATAGGATTCAAGCTGTACGAAAACGATATTTGGAAGCTCCTCTTCCTCCATGCCGGTCTCGCTCTTTGCAATGTCACCGTTATTACTGATATTTCTCATAGTTTCTTCGCTATATCCTGATGGTTCCGATATACCAGTATTAAAAATACTTGCTGTAAAACAATACGGAAAACCATAGTCTTCGTATGCAAAAGCAATGTTTCCAAAATAATTGGAAACGACACGTTTATCAATTGCCACATTTGTAAGGAAAACATACGCTCCCATCCAGAACACTACGCCAATCAAGGAGATAATCCGATACATTCTGCCAGTATACTGTCCTCCTCTGCGCCACATGGAAATAACCCAGAGCACAACTGCCGCAATACCTATAGCCAGTAAAACCAACTCAAAGGGACTGAAGTAATTTCCAGTTAATTCCAGCGCATCTGAAAGCACCTTTAAGTCCTGGGCATTAAAAGGAGTCACCCGCTTCAGAAGCAGATATCCATTACAGGTTCCCAAAAACAGCCAGAATATGCTCAGCAGAATTCTGGCGAAAACCCTTCGCCTGACCAGAAATACAATCGAAAATGTAGCAAATATCAAAAACGTATTAAATAAAAATACCTTAGGCGCCCCCAGCATATAATCCCATGCCTCAAATAAGGAATGCCTTGATATTACTTCTATAAAAAAATTCAGTACACTTGCAAGCAGGAAATGAAGAATAAGAGATATCTTATTCATAAACCTGTATACGGGCTGCATCTTATGAGCAAAACGGCTGTTGCGGCGCTGCTCGAGAACCTGCTGGCGCCGCTTTCTTTTTGCTGTCCAATACGCTTTGATATCTTCCTGATTTAAGTTTTTAATTTTATGGAATAAGCCTTTTATATCAGGTTTCCTGATTTGAATGTGTTTCATTTATGACCTCTCTTATGATGGATTCAAGCCTGTCATTCTCTCCTGCACTTGCTTTAGCATCTGAGCGTACTTCTCCAGTTTTTCTCTTTCTTCCTGTACCTTTGCTTCCGGAGCCTTGCTGATAAACCGCTCATTGGCAAGCATTCCCTCTGCTCTTGAAATCTCCTTTTTCAGCTTTTCTTCTTCTTTTTTCAGACGCTCCATTTCCTGCCGGAAATCAACCAGGTCTTCCAAAGGAAGATAAACTGTAATCTCTGGAACAACAATAGAAACTGCATCTTCACCCACGCCCTCTTTCCGGGTACTGATGAAAATCTCTGCCGCATTCATAAGAGGTTTTACGAAATCCGTAAGAGTCTCCATGCCGCTGCACAGTCCTTGATCTTCACTTATAATAAACACCTTTGTTTTACGGCTGTTCTCTACATTCATCTCCGCCCGGATATTACGGATACCACGAATGACTTCCTTCATATGGTCCATAAGATTCTCAGAAGACGCAAAATTCCACTCCGGATTATATACAGGCCATTTTGAAATCATCAAAGATTCTTCTTCAGGAACAAGAGCACTGTAAATTTCTTCTGTTACAAAAGGCATGAATGGGTGGAGCATCTTCAGTGCCTGACCCAGTACCGTTTTCAGAGTCCACAGGGCACAGTTAGCCGCCTGAGGATCTTCTTCCTTATGGTAAATGCGGTATTTCGCAATCTCGATATACCAGTCACAGAATTCATCCCAAATAAAATCATATACCTTCTGTACTGCAATACCAAGCTCAAATTTATCCATATTCTCTGTCACATCTTTTGCCAGAGTATTTACTTTGGATAGAATCCATTTATCGGCTTCAGTCAGCGTACTGACATCGGGCTGTGTCAATTGTTCATTTTCAATATTCATAAGGATGAAGCGTGAAGCATTCCATACCTTATTTGCAAAGTTCCTGCTTGACTCTACCCTTTCATGGTAGAAACGCATATCATTTCCAGGTGCATTTCCTGTTACAAGCGTAAGCCGGAGTGCATCTGATCCATACTGGTCAATGACTTCCAGGGGATCAATTCCATTTCCCAGGGACTTACTCATCTTGCGCCCTTGTGAATCTCTCACGAGCCCATGGATCAGAACTGTGTGGAACGGGGATTTTCCTGTATGCTCATATCCTGAGAACACCATGCGGATTACCCAGAAGAAAATAATATCATATCCTGTTACCAATACATCCGTGGGGTAGAAATAATCTAAATCCTCTGTTTTGTCCGGCCACCCAAGTGTGGAAAAAGGCCACAGTGCAGAGCTGAACCAGGTGTCCAGTGTATCTTCATCCTGAGTAAAATGAGTTCCTCCACAGTACGGGCATGTATCAGGCATCTCTCTTGCCACTACAAATTGTTTACATTCGTCACAATAATAAGCCGGGATTCTGTGTCCCCACCAGATTTGCCTGGAAATGCACCAGTCTTTGATATTCTCCAGCCAGTGCAGGTAAATTTTATCAAAACGTTCCGGCACAAATTTAAGTTCTCCGGTCTTTAATGCATTGATTGCCGGTTTTGCCAGCTCTTCCATCTTTACAAACCACTGCTGTTTAATAAGCGGTTCTACTGTTGTAGTACATCTGTCATGGGTTCCTACATTATGAGAATGAGGTTCTATTTTCACCAGGTATCCCTGTGCTTCCAAATCCTCTACAATTGCTTTTCTTGCTTCATAGCGTCCCATGCCTGCATATTTGCCGCCCTTTTGGTTTATGGTGGCATCATCATTCATAACATTGATTTCTTCCAGGCTATGGCGCTTTCCAACTTCAAAGTCATTAGGGTCATGGGCAGGTGTAATCTTCACAGCACCTGTTCCAAATTCCTTATCAACATAGTAATCGGCTACAATTGGAATTTCCCTGTTTACAAGAGGAAGAACTGCTGTCTTTCCTACAATGTCTTTATAACGCTCATCATCCGGGTGTACTGCAATTGCAGTATCTCCCAGCATTGTCTCAGGCCGTGTAGTAGCAATCTCTAAAAACCGGTCTGTGCCCACAACCGGATACTTGATATGCCAGAAAAAGCCATCCTGCTCCTCATGCTCAACTTCTGCATCCGATAAAGATGTCTTACAGACCGGACACCAGTTGATAATTCTGGAGCCTTTATAAATATATCCTTTTTCATATAACCGGATGAAGACTTCTTCCACTGCTTTAGAACATCCTTCATCCATAGTAAAACGCTCTCTGTCCCAGTCACAGGAAATTCCCAGTTTCTTCAACTGGTTCTCAATAGCTCCGGCATATTCTTCCTTCCACTGCCAGGTTCTCTCAAGAAATCCTTCGCGGCCCAATTCCTTTTTATCAATGCCTTCTTCCTTTAGCTGATTGGTAACTTTGACTTCTGTAGAAATCGCAGCATGGTCCGTCCCCGGTATCCACAGCGCATTATATCCTTCCATCCTTTTATAGCGGATTAAAATATCCTGAAGCGTATTATCAAGAGCATGTCCCATATGCAGCTTTCCCGTAATATTCGGCGGCGGCATTACAGTTGTAAAAGGCTTTTTGCTCCTGTCCGCCTTTGCGTGAAAATATTTGTTCTCACACCATCTTTCATACAGCTTTTCTTCAATTTCTTTCGGATTATAAGTTTTTGCCAGTTCCTTCCCCATCATTTCCTCCTTTTATATGAAAAAGCCCTTTACAATATGTAAAGGGCGTAATCTACGCGGTACCACCTTAATTTTATGCCTTCCTTAACTAACAGACCAAAGAATAGTCCTGACGGCCAGTCAACGGGGCATCTCTAAAGTCCTGTAACGCGGACCACTCCGGGATATCCTACTCGTCCATTCAGATATCCGGTTCAGAAGCTACCTTCCATAATACTTTTCTGAAACCGTCTTTCAGCCAACGGACGGTTCTCTCTGACGCGAGTTATTATGTACTCCTCTTCCTCAGCACCTTTATATATTAATAAAATGTTAAGTTTATATGAACTACAAACTATGATAGCTTTCAGATGCTGATTTGTCAAGGTTTTTAGGAAATCTTAATAATTCAGACTTTTCTAAAATAGAAAAAATCAATGTTCTCTTTTGTAATGGTCATATAAGGATTTCCTAATCTGCCTCTAACCTGTTCTGTAACTTCCTTATAAGCATTCCAGTATTCTGTCTCACTTTCTATCTCAACAGGGCTCCTTGTACTTATAACTGAAAACATTACACTACCTGAAATGTCGCCTTGTGTTTCTGGTGTAACAGAATGACCTGCATAAATACTTCCCAAAACATAGATATTGCTCTCCTCATATATCTTATCTGCCGTTACCTCCCAGATATTTGCAATAGCTTCTGCTGTATAGTACTCTGCATCAAGTCCAAAAAATGATGTTGCATAACGTTCTGTAATCATAGCTCACCATTCATATATTTTTATAACAATATATGTATTTCTCGCGGAATTATGAAATGCCAATTATTTTAAAGCCTTTAATTTTGAAATCATATCTACGATAGAATATCCATACTGGTCTGCCGTGGCCCAGCCGTGGCCCTCCGGGTTCTCCTGCTGCCCCAGCCATTCCACGTAAGGAGCAGATCCTTTTGTTACATATTCATACCGGTCATCCACACACTCCTGCTTTAAGGCATCCGCCGTGGCATAAGCTTTTAAATGCTGTATCTGTGCACGGATTCCTGTCCTGACATCAGAGTAAGAATTTCCCGGCACACCTCCGCCTGTGGTTCCAAGTCCCGCAAAATTAAACTGATCAATGGAAGCATCTCCGCCGTACTGCAGCCATCCTGTCTCCTTCATAGTCTGTACAAAGGCCACTTCCGGACGCACACCTTCTGCAATGGCTTCATCATAATACATCTGGCAAAAAGTCTCAATACTGTCCGCACCGCCCTTTTCCAGTACCTCTGCCGGATATTTTTCACCGCTGGATTCAAAATATTTCACCATCTGCTCCACCGTCACAGAACTTTTTCCCATAATTGGATATTGTCCCTGGGCAATCACTTCTTCTGTCTGCTCTGTGGCTTCCTTATCCTGTGCCGCCTTTTCTGTCTCTGCTTTCCCGCCGTCTCCTTGTTTTGCCGCAGCATTTTCCGCTTCCGCCTTCTCGAGCGCTTCTTCCCGGGCACTCTGCTCTGCTCCCGCCTTTTCATTCTTTTTCTCGAACGCGCCTCTATTCCCGGCAATTCCGATGACAAGAACCAGCAGAAGAGCCAACCCCAGTTCCAGCCAGATTTTTATCTTATTCTTATTAAAATCTTTAAACTTCATACACATCACCCTTGTCCAAACTTACATTGCTTCTAATACTTTACAATATATGCCCGGACGATGGCAATATGCAAAAAGAATCCAACTCCCAATATTTTATTTCTGCCTTCCCTTTCACTACCCCGAAGCTGCTCTTTCCTTCCTCCGGATAGAAGCGGCTGGTAAACACTTCTTCTCCTCCGTTTAAATAGATTTCAAGACAGGAGGTATCTGCCAGCATACGCATAGACCTGAATTCCTCCAGGTGTACGGCTCTGCTCTTCCTTCCGTACCCCAGGTTTTTCTCCAAATCGAAGAAAAGGGTAAATCTCCTGTCTGCTTTTATATAATGAAGCGTAACAGCATCACTAATTTTAACAATGACATCTGAATCATCCAGAATGGTCATTTCTACATCATACATTTTCATTTCTCCGGATATGCTGCCAGGCTCCAATGTCTGCTCTTCTTTCCGCAGCTTCAGCATTTCTTCTACTGGATACTGCATAACTTTTTCATCCTTCAAAAAGACTGTACGGGGTACGGTCAGAGCATTCTGCCATCCTTTCTCTACTGTGGGATTACTCTGGGATGGATCATCGGGCATCCCTATCCATCCTATCAGTATTCTCCTTCCCTGTTCGTCCAGAAAACTCTGAGGGGCATAAAAATCAAAGCCTCTGTCCCACTCTTTAAAATTCTTCAACCGGTAATCTCCATCAAAAGAGCCCTCCAGTTCATAATAACCCGACTGGTAAAGATTTTGATAGTCTATCCCTTTTGGTTCCACTCCCTGAGGAGAAACGCTTAGTATTTTTTTATCACCCAGCAAAAATGCATCAGGGCACTCCCACATGTAGCCAAACTTTTCTTCTGCCCTAAGTATATTTTTCAGCTCCCAGCGCTCCAGTCCGGTACTTCCATATACCAATATCTGGCCTTCATCTTCCTTTGTTCTTGCCCCCAGGAACATATAACAGCCGTCATCCCCAATACCAATGCTTTTTCCAGTCACCACCTTGGGGTCCCGTACATGGCAGGTCACATGATCCGGGTAATCTGCGTTTGTCAGAAGAAGCTTTTTCCCGCCGAATGTTCTGCCGTCCTCACTGAATGCAGATACGGTATTCCCCTGGCGTCCGTCTGTAATATAGTTGTAATTTCCCTCTAACTTTACATTTCCTGTATAATACAGGTTCATCCGCCCCTCTGCAATTAAGGCAGAGCCGGAATACACTCCATGGCGTTCAAATGATTCCTCCGGTGAAAGCGCAATTCCTTCATATGTCCAACTTAAAAGGTCAGAGCTTGTATAATGGCCCCAATACTTTCTTCCTCCATTTGGATTATCCGGGGTATATTGAAAGAAAACATGATATACACCTTTGAACTGGCATAATCCGTTAGGGTCATTGAGCCAGCCTGTGGGCGGCATCAGATGCAGCCCCAGCCTCCAGCAATCTGTCTCATTCATTTCTAACATAAACATACTCCTCCATGAAAGCAGACATTTTCAATCCGCTGTTATTGTCTCTGTACAATTTCAATATCTTCATAATCACCAGGATTTGTCACAATAATTGGGCTAACCGTCTCAAACCCTGCTGCTTTTATCTTTTCCATATCAAATTCCGCCAGCAGTTCTCCCGCTTTTACCTTCTGTCCGGCCTCCACATGTACGGTAAAAGGCTCCCCGTTTAAACTCACCGTATCCAGTCCTACATGAATTAAAAGTTCTACACCATCCTGAGTCTCAAGACCGATAGCATGCTTTGTATCAAATACGGTGGCTACAGTGCAGTCAAAGGGTGCATATACCTTTCCTTCCACTGGATTTACTCCAATCCCATCCCCCAGAACTCCGGATGCAAAGGTTGGATCCGGCACCTCCGATAACTGGATTACCTCTCCCTTGATAGGGCATACAACACTCAGGCTTCCTCCCTTTTTCTGAACCTCCGGTGCAGCCGGAATCTCTGTGTCAGCCGGGGCCTCCATGACAACCGGAGTTTCTGCAGCGGCCGGAGCTTCTGTATTTTCGGTATCTTCTTTGAATCCTAATATTCCGGTCAGTACGAAAGCTACTCCAAAAGCAATTGCCATAGCAATGAAATAGTTCAGCGGGCTGTGCAGATGCAGGAGAATTCCAAAGATACCTGTTACACCTGTTCCGGTAGCTCCCAAATGTACAATTGACGCATACAACGCTCCACATGCTCCACCGATGGCTGCAGCGATAAACGGCCTTACAAGACGAAGATTAACACCGAATATTGCTGGTTCTGTAATTCCCATACATGCGCTTAATGCTGACGGAAGTGCCACAGATTTCATTTTTTTGTTTTTGCTTTTTAATGCCACTGCAAATGCAGCCCCGCCCTGAGCCACATTTGCTGCTGAAGCCAGGGGCAGCCAGAATGTAAAGCCAAATTTCGCCAACTGTCCCAAATCAATAACGGTATACATATGGTGAATACCGGAAACAACAGTGGTTGAATATACTCCGCCCATAATAAAGCTTCCAATTCCAAAGGGGAGTGTCAGTAATTTCTGGATTCCATCCAGCAGGCCATTTTCAAGAAGTACGAATACCGGCCCGATTGCAGCCAGGGTAAGATAACCAGTCACGAAAACACTGACCAGCGGTGTTACAAACAAATCAAACATAGGAGGAACAATCTTATGCAGTCTTTTTTCAATGATACTCAAAACAAAAACCGCAATGATAACAGGAATCACATGTCCCTGATATCCTACCATATCAATCTTCCACAGTCCGAAAAATACTTCCTGGGTCTTCTGCACTCCTTCTGAAGCAACCGTCCATGCATTCTGTAAATTCGGATGAAGCATAATCATTCCGATAACAGCACCCAGAAATGGATTCGCGCCAAATACCTTTGCTGCACTGAACGCAATCAGAATTGGAAGGAATATGTACGCCACATTACTGAATAGCACCGCAAACTGGTAAATGGATCCATTTGTATTAATATCCAGAAACCCGTTGTTTACCATGAAATTCAGTGATTCCATAAGTCCCATCAGGAATCCGCTTGCCACAATGGCCGGAATAATAGGAACAAAAATATCACCTATTGTCTTAATTACCCTTTGAAATAGATTTCCCTTTTTTGCCGCTTCCCTCTTTATATCTTCCTTGCTTGCCTCAGAAATGCCGGCAATTTTAATAAATTCATCATATACCTTATTTACCGTACCAGTCCCTAATATAATCTGCATTTGCCCGGATGCAAAGAACACTCCTTTTACTCCGTCAATGTTTTCCACTGCTTTGCTGTCACACTTGGCATTGTCAGTTACAACAAGCCGCAGTCTCGTGGCGCAGTGCGCTGCTGAAATCAAGTTTTCTTTCCCGCCTACTTTTTCTAAAATTTGTCCGGCTATTGAATGATAGTCCATAATGACCTCCCTCATGATAACGTTATCAGCAAAGTAATATATTATTTACTGATTTATTTGTTATTGTGCATCTTTATATATGAAATCGTTTTCATATATTGATTACATTTTAACATATTTTTTTCATCTGTAAATAGGTAGATAGTACAAATTTGCAAGTTATTTTTTGGCTATATTTTACAAACTTTATATAACACGAAATTGACCAGGAATATTTATTATAATCAAGAAAGAATCTCGCTTGCGAGATTCTCCGCCTGGGTTGAGTTGCGATAGCAACATCTTCCTTGACGCCGCAGTGCGATCCCACGGAGGGTTTTTATATAATAGGAAACACGCAGTTTCTTATTATATAAAAAGGCAGAGAATATGTGGAACTGCCACAATACCCTCTGCCTTTTCTTAATTTTTTATACGCTTTCAGCTCTTATAACCTCATATCCCAGTTTTGTCTGCCGGCAAATATTATCCTGATGATCTATCATTTCTAAAAGCAGATTTGCTGCCTCTATCCCACTTGTCCGGTAAAAGAGATGTGCTGTGGTAAGCCTGGGGGTCACCACTCTGGATACCCGGTTATGTCCGATTCCTGCTACCGCAACTTCATCCGGCACCTTGCGTCCCATATCCTTTAGGCAGGTCAATGCTCCTACCGCCAAAGTATCTGTCGCACAGAACACTCCATCCAGCCTGGGACATTTTCTCAGGAGCTTCTGCATACTCTCGTACCCTGCATCCATGGTAAATCCGGCAGTTACCATCATACTGGCAGGCACTTCCATTCCACATTCCCTCATGGCATCCTTGTAGCCTTCTGTTCTGCTCTTTCCTGCCGCCTCATCACTTTGGATGACGCCTATGTGTGCAACTTTCTTTTTTCCACTTTCAAGAAGCAGCTTTGTCATTGCCTTTGCCGCACCATAGTCGTCATGATAGACACAGGCAAACCCATCAAACTGCTGGCTGATGACTACTACAGGTATATTCAGCTTTTTCAGCGCTTCCTGGTGCATCTTATCATAAACCGATGCCGAGAATAAAATTCCATCCACCGGGTTATTCTGCAGGAGGTTCAGATATTCAATCTCTTTCTTGGGATTGTTCTCCGTACTTGCCAGAAGCATCTGATACCCTGCTTTCGAAAGTACCGAACTGATGCCGTCAGCTACCCTGGCAATGGATTCCGAACTGATTTTGGGCAGGATTACTCCAATTACCTTTGATTTTTTCGTCCTTAAAATCTGCGCCTGCTTGGATGGCTTGTATCCTGTTTTATCAATAACCGCTTTAATCTTTTTTCTTTTCTCATCGCTGATATACCCATCATTCAGGTATCTCGAAACGGCAGATACAGAAACTCCTGCCATCTTTGCAATCTCTGTGATTGTCATAGCCCATGTTCCTCGTTTATCTCTCATGTTATATATAACGATGATATCATATTGGCAATTAAAGTTCTACTGACATTTTATTTTGTTATTCAGCCACCACACCTTTTTGCAGCATAACGTTTGCATAAAGTGCTTTTTCACTTGTGGCAATAATTGCATAAGCTGTTCTTGATTCATCATAGAACTTGAAGCGTTCTATATTTCCGACAGCTTCCGCACCTCTTTCATCATATTTTGAGACGATTTCCTTATATGTGTCCCAGATAGGTGTCTCTACATGGTCTCCCGGCATAACTTCCATTAGATTCATTGGTTTTTCAACATAAGTATCCAATGGGAAAACCTTGAGGATTGCCTCCAGTATTTCCGGCACACCATGTCCGTCGCAGCGGATTACGATTGCATCCCGGCCCATAGATTCTGACGGAAAATTTCCGTCAGAGATAACAAGCCTGTCACTGTGGCCCATCTCGCATAATACTTTTAATAATTCAGGTGATAAAATTGATGGAATACCTTTTAACATATTTGCCTCCTTATATAAGACAAGGCTGAAAGATTCTCTTTCAACCCTGTCTTTTTTAAAATGATATGTACTATCTGATGGATTTGTACAGCGGTCCATATGCCTGGCACGCTCTGTAATCCTGGCCTTCCTTATCCTGTCCGAATGCGTTCCAGGATGTAGGTCTGAAGATGTTCTCTTCCGGAACATTATGCATAGCTACCGGAATCCTCAGCATAGAACAAAGTGTGATCAAATCAGCTCCGATATGTCCATAGCTGATTGCACCGTGATTAGCGCCCCAGCTATTCATTACATCATAAGCAGATGTAAATGCACCTTTACCTGTCATTCTTGGTGCAAACCATGTACATGGCCATGTATAGTCTGTTCTCTTCCAAAGTACATCTGTTACCTCATCCGGAAGTTTTACGGTCCATCCTTCGGCAATCTGAAGCATTGGCCCTAAATTCTTCACAAGGTTCAGACGAATCATTGTAACAGGCATCTCTGCTTCTGTCACAAATCTGGAGGAATATCCGCCTCCTCTGAAATATCCAAGGTCTGCATAGTTCCAGGTTGTAGCATTCAATATTGCTTCCTGGTCTGCTTCTGTCACCTCATACCACGGCTTCATGCATCCGTTTCCGTCTGCATCTTTCGCCTGTCCGTTTGCATCCAGGCAAGCCGCACCTGAGTTAATCAGATGGATGAATCCGTCAGATTCTTTTGCATAGCCTTCCAGCTCATAGCCTCCTGCTGCCTTCTTTACAGCGTCCGGGCTCCAATAAGTACGAACATCCGCAAAAATAGGTGCAGAATTGGTAAGCAGCTTTGTGAACATCATTCCAAGTCCGTTCAGAACATCGTTCTCCGTTGCCAGAACATAAGGTTCTCTTGCTCCGTTCCAGTCAAAGGATGTAGCAAGCATAGCCTCTGCAAAATCGCAGTTCGGATAGAAGTCTGTCCACTGTCTCTGTCCCTGGAAGCCTGCTGCCAGAGCATTGTGTCCTACTCTTTCTTCCTCTGCTCCCTCTGGCAGGTTAGGATTGCCGTTCATCATATCTTTGATGATGCACATCATTTTTACTACGAATTCCCAATCAGAATCCTTCTGCTCTCTGGTTTTTTGACGCTCTTCAGGATTCTTGTCAAATCCTTCCTTGCATTTTTCTTTTGTCCATGCAAGAGCCTTCTGATATTCTGCTTCATCATAGATTCCTTCTGTCATACGGCGGATAATTTCTACTTCATCTACAGATTCCACACGCATACCAAGATATTCTTCGATAAATGCAGGATCAATAATAGATCCGCCGATTCCCATACAGATAGAACCAATCTGCAGATAAGATTTACCTCTCATTGTTGCTGCTGCAACAGCAGAGCGGCCAAATCTCAATAACTTTTCTCTTACGTCGCAAGGGATTTCCGTATCGTCAGCTTCCTGAACGTCATGACCGTAGATACCAAATGCAGGAAGTCCTTTTTGTGTATGTGTAGCCAGTACGGAGGCAAGATAAACTGCACCCGGTCTCTCTGTTCCGTTAAATCCCCATACAGCCTTGATTGTCTGCGGGTCCATATCCATTGTCTCTGCACCATAGCACCAGCAAGGTGTTACAGTCACTGTAATGTCAACGCCTTCTTTCCGGAACTTATCTGCACATGCAGCAGCCTCTGCAACACGTCCGATTGTAGTATCAGCAATGACAACCCTAACAGGTTCTCCGTTTGAATACTTCAGATTTTCTTCAAATAACTTTGCAGCAGACTTTGCCATGTTCATAGTCTGCTCTTCCAAAGACTCGCGTACTTTAAGTACTCCTCTTCTTCCGTCAATAGTGGGTCTGATGCCAATCACCGGATAACTTCCGATAAGCCTTGATTCTGCCATGATTTGTTTCCTCCTTATTTTTGAATAATCGTTTTAAACTTTTCATATGCTGCATTCCACTTTTCGCTGTCCTGTGGAATGTACTCATACGTTTTTTCTGAATTTGCAATAATCTGTCTTGCCTCGCTCATGTCCTTAATTTCTCCAAGAGACATAAACTGTACTGCAATATTTCCAAGTGCCGTTGCCTCTACCGGTCCTGCAATCACTTTACGTCCGTTGGCTCCTGCCGTCATCCGGCACAGCAGCTTACTCTGGATTCCTCCGCCAATCATATGGATGGTCAGATAATGCTTTCCGGTACATGCTTCAATCTGCTCCAGTGCATATCTGTATTTCAGCGCCAGACTCTGATTAATACAGCACATAATCTCACCCACAGTCCCTGGAACTTTCTGCCCTGTTCTTTCGCAGAATTTCCGGATACGCTCCGGTATATTTCCTGCAGGTATAAATTCCGGCGCATCAGGGTCAACAAAACTCTGGAAAGGTTCGGCCTGCATAGCCATCTGCTCTAACTCCCCAAAGGAATATTCCTGGCCTTCCCGAATCCACTGTCTTCTGCTTTCCTGTGCAAGCCATAGCCCGCTGATGTTTTTCAGCAATGTGGTGGTGTCACCATAGCCGCCTTCATTACTTACATTGCACTCCAGAGATTTTTCTCCGATAATTGGGGCCCTTAGTTCGGTTCCAAACAGGCTCCATGTTCCGCAGCTTATAAATATGAAGTCTTCCTCCTGTGTCGGCACAGCCACTACAGCACTTTGCGTATCATGACTTGCAACCGCAATCACTTTTGCCGGCTGTACACCAAGCTCTTCACAAATATCCTCACTCAAAGCACCCACTACAGTACCACTTGGGACAATCTCCGGGAAGATGTCTGTTGGAATCCCAAGGCCATTCAGAATCTTCGCAGACCACTCCTTATTCCTTGCATCCATGAGCTGTGTAGTCGTAGCCATGGTGTACTCTGCCATCTTCTCACCTGTCAGGAAATAGTTAAATAAATCCGGTGTCAGAAGAAACTTGTCCGCCCTCTCCAAGAGCCAGGGTCTCTTCTGTGCTAATGCATAAAGCTGAAATACCGTATTAAAATTCTCAAACTGGTTTCCTGTCATATCATATAATTCAGCTTTGGGAACTTTCTTAAATACTTCTTCCTGCATTCCAAGTGTCCTGTCATCCCGGTAATGTATTGCGCTCTCCAGCAATACTCCGTGTTCATCTAAAAGGCCAAAATCGACACCCCATGTATCAATTCCAATACTTTCAAAACCACCCTGTTTTTTCGCCTTAATAATACCCTGTTTTATCTCAAAAAACTGTCTCAATGTGTCCCAGTACATTGTCTTTCCAACGATAACCGGGTCATTTGAAAAACGGTGTACCTCTTTCATGCATATTTTCCCGTCTTCCAGGGTTCCCAGAATGGCACGTCCGCTAGAAGCTCCAAAATCAAATGCAAGCACCTGTTTCTTGTCATTATTCACCCTTCTTCCTCCTTATCAACGCATGCAAAGCGGATATTTTCAATCCGCTTCGCTGGTTATTCATGTCATTGGTTATATTTTACCATTGTCCCCCAAAAGATACTTGTGCTATAATGGTAAAAAATATAACAATATTCACATAAAGGAGATTTATGCAATATGTCAATTACCGGGAAAGCTGGCAGAGGGGCACTGCTGACTTTCCATTGGAATTTCATCATATTTCCCCCACACATCCGCAATACATTATGTCCTTCCACTGGCACGTGGAATTTGAAATCATCCGCATTTTAAAAGGGACTTTCCACCTTTCCATAGATGATCAGGAATATGCCGTTTTGCAAGGTTCTTCCATCATTATTCCTGCAGGTGCTCTTCATGCCGGAGCCCCGAAAGACTGTACTTATGAATGCATTGTCTTTGATATGAATATGCTGATGAATAAAAATGATTCCTGCTGTAAGCTCATCCGCCAGATTATTGACCATGAGGTGGAGCTTATTTACGTTTACCCGGAGACTTATAACGATATCCACCAAACAGTCTGGTCTATGTTCGATGCCATCACCTCTAAAAGAGATGGATATCAGTTGGCGGTACTTGGCACTCTGTATCAACTGATTGGAATTATTTTTTCCAAAAAATATTATAATTCGGCTCCTGAGAGCTCCCCCAGAAACCACCGGCGTATCGTTCAGCTTAAAACTGCGCTGGAATTTATGGAGTCCTCCTATCGCACCCAACTTTCATTGAAAGAGATGTCAGATATTGTGCACATGTCCCCCAAATACTTTTGCCGCTTTTTTCAGGAAATGACACACCGTACACCTGTAGACTACTTAAATTATTACCGGATAGAACGTGCCTGCTATCAGCTTCTGACAACGGATCAGTCTATCACTGAGGTGGCATACAATTCCGGCTTCAATGATCTAAGTTACTTTATAAAAACCTTTAAGAAATATAAAGGTACAACCCCAAAACAATATCTGAAAGCCTGATATTTTAGAGAGGAGGCCTCTTCCTATGAATTTTAAAAATCCGTAGTTTTGAGGCGTCCTCTCTATCTCTGCTTTATATAGAGTCTGATAGCAAATCCTGCCCCTTAATGCCAGGGTTTAGTCATATAAGTTCTGAGCGATTTCTGCATCTTCCATGTTGTCTGCTGTGTACCACTGGCATCCTGTGTCAACGTCAGAAACGGACTCGCCATTAGCAGCTTTTACGCAAAGCTCAACAACTGTTTCGCCCATTTTTACCGGAGCCTGTGTGATAGCACCAATAAATTTACCTGTTTTAACTGCATTTTTAATAACTTCACCAGAGTCAAATGCAATACCTACAACCTGATCATCCTCTTTTCCAAACTTGTTCAGGTTTTCATCACCTGTTACCATAGCCTCACCAGAATGCTGGTTAGAACCATAAATACAGATTATATCTTTTTTGTTCAGCAGTGTCTGGCAGTCCAGAGAAGAAAGCTCAGATGTTACCTGTGCCGGTACTGCTATATCAATAATAACGTCAGCGCCGTCTGTTTTTTCAACTTTACAGTCAGATACGTATCTGTCATTTCCTTCAACAGAAACTGTCTTACCATCAGCTTCACACAGTTCAGCAATTTTATCAATAAACCCAAGACCACGGTTTACAACGGATTCAGATGTTGCATCCTGTCCCATAACACCGATTCTTACCGGCTCTTTTGCATTTGCGATTCTGTCTTTCAGGACCTTGTATCCTTCTTCTGCCGCCAGTTCACCAGCAGCATAGTTATCTGTAGAAGCGTTCGCTACGATTGCGCCGTCCGGAGCTCCCGGAACACCGGAGTCAAATCCGACAATTGGAATTCCTGCAGACTGAGCCTGTGATATAGCATCCAGACAAGCTTCTGTATCAAGAGCTGCCAATGCAATTGCACCTGGCTGTGCATTGATGGCACTCTGCAGCATCTGTACCTGGTCTGCAATATCTGATTCTGAGTTAGGTCCTACGAAGTTAATCTTAACGCCTAATTCTTCTGCCTTCTGTTCAGCTCCCTTGAGAACTGCCTGCCAATACTGGTGCTGGAATCCTTTTGATACGATTTCAATGCTCAAGTCCCCTCCAGAAGACTTCTCTTCTGAGGATGTCTCGTCAGTCTTTGCATCTGAGGATGAATTGTCAGCTTTTGATCCACATCCAATCACCAGGGTTCCTACGAGTGTTGCACATAACAATGCGCTTAAAAGTTTTTTCTTCATTGCTTTCTTTCCTCCCTATGGAATTTTAATTTTTATTAAAACTGCCACCTCCGGCAGAGTTAATCCTAATCAGGATAATTGTAAATCTCCTTGTGACTAAACCTGTTTACTGTTTTTTAATACATCAATCAATACGGCTACTATGAGGATAATACCTGTAATAATCTGCTGCCAGTTCGCCTGCAGTCCGATAAACGGAAGCCCTGTCTTAAGCAGTGACATTACAAATACACCGAGCAGTGTTCCCGCAATTGTCCCGTAACCACCTGTCATGGAAGTTCCGCCGATGATTGCTCCGGCAATGGCATCCAGCTCAAGGCCGGCTCCTGTTCCAGGTGCTACAGCCTGGAAGGTTGCAGAATAAGCAACACCTGCGATTCCAGTAAAGATACCAGAAATGATATATGCCAATGACTGCCATTTTACAACATTGATACCGGAAAGTCTTGTAGCTTCCTTATTGCTTCCGATAGCAATAATGTAACGCCCCGGTCTTGATTTGTTCAAAAATGTAGACATCAGGATAACAACCAGGACTACAATCACAAACCCTAAAGGAAACTTCATGGTGCCTATACTAATCTTAAAGATACTCCGAAACCATCCCTGTGGAACACTTGCAGCAGGCCATGTAATACTCATGCCCCCTGTCAGAATAGAGCCGAGCCCTCTGGCAATCATCATAGTACCAAGAGTCCCAATAAACGGCGGCAGATCCATCACTGCAATAAGCAGTGCATTGAACAGCCCAAAGCAAAGTCCCACTACTACGGAAGCAAGTATACCGACCCCAACGGGCACTCCCTGATGGGTAATCAGATAACCTCCTATCAGACCGCTGGCAATCATTCCGGTCCCGATGGAGAGGTCTACTCCTCCGGTAATCAGAGCAAAAGTAACACCAATTGCCATAAAACTGATGTAGTATGAATAATCAAAAATACTGACCACTGTTGCATACTGGCGGAACGCCGGACTCATAACACTGAAGAAAAGAGCCAGCAGGACAATCACCAGGACTACAACTATTTTCTGGGTTCCAATCGCTCTTACCAATGGGTTATTGGTAAATACGTTTCCCTTTTTCTCGTTCTTTCCCATTTTCTCATCTCCTCCTAATTTCTCAGTGTTGCAGCGTGCATAATTTTTTCCTGAGTTGCCTCCTCAATGGACATCTCGCCAGTCTTCCTGCCTTCACACATTACAACAATACGGTCACTCATTCTAAGAATTTCTGTCATTTCGGAGGAAATCATGATAATTGATTTTCCTTCCGCTACCAGTTCATTCATCAGGTGATAAATCTCACTCTTTGCCCCAACATCTATTCCTCTGGTAGGTTCATCAAATATCAGGATATCACAGTCTTTTACCAGCCATTTTGCGATAACCACTTTCTGCTGGTTCCCGCCTGACAGGTTCACAACCAACTGTTCAACAGACGGTGTCTTGGTCTTCAAAGACTCTACATATTTTTGAGCTACTTCCGCTTCTTTTTTCTTGTTAATGAAAATGCCATTCATATAATCATCCAAAGAGGCAAGGGTAGAGTTTTCTGAAATCGTCTTCTGTACCACGATGCCATAACGTTTTCTATCCTCAGACAGATATCCAATGCCTTGTCTTACCGCATCCATTGGACTCTTGATCTCTACTTTTTCGCCATTGACATAGACATCCCCGCTTTCTTTCGGGTCTGCACCGAACAATGCTCTTGCCGTCTCGGTACGTCCTGCCCCCATAAGGCCCGAGAATCCCAGGATTTCACCCTTACGCAGTTCAAAGCTGACATCCTTTACCATCTTGCCTGCACTCAGATGCTCCACTTTCAGGACAACCGGTGCGTCCGGCGCAACATTACTCTCTGTTTTCGGGTCCTCATAAATGACACGTCCTACCATCATATTGATGATGTCATCTTTTGTGCAGTCTTCTGTGATTAAAGTCCCTACATAACTGCCGTCCCTCATAACTGTTACACGGTCTGTGATAACTTTAATCTCATCCATTCTATGAGAAATATATACAATACCCAACTGTTTTTCTCTCAGGTCACGGATAATCTTAAACAGCTCATCAATCTCAGCTTCCGTCAGGGCTGCTGAAGGCTCGTCGAAAACAATGACCTTGGCATCATGGGAGATTGCTTTTGCAATTTCACACATCTGCTGTTTGCCGACTGTCAGGCGGCCCATTTTCTCTGTGGGATCAATGTCAATGTTCAGCTTATCAAACAGCTTCTTTGCCTCTTCATTCATTTTCTTGTCACTGATGAGCTTTCCTGACATCATCTCCCGCCCGATAAAGATATTCTGTGCAACGGTAAGATGATTCATCATGTTCAGCTCCTGATGCACGATTACAATACCTGCTGCCTGTGCATCCCTAGGATTTGAGAATTCAACTTCTTTTCCTTCATATGTAATTGTTCCTTCATCCTTTGTATAGATTCCGGTTAACACTTTCATCAACGTAGACTTTCCGGCTCCGTTTTCTCCCATCAGGGCATGAACCTCACCTTTTTTTACTTCCAGATTAACATGGTCAAGCGCATGTACTCCGGGGAAAGACTTATCAATACCATTCATTGTTAAAATTACTTCTCCCACGTTCTCACCTTCCTATTCTTAATCTCAAATTAATTCTTTCTCTTGCGGCTGCGTACATCGGCATATACTGCTGCAAGCACAATCAGTCCGGTAATCACGTACTGCCAGTCTTTCTGAAATCCCATTGCCAGAATACCTTCCTGGAGAAGGGAGATAATCATGACACCAATAAATGTGCCGCTGATGGAAGCAATCCCGCCTGCCATAGACGTCCCCCCCATAACACAGCCTGCAATTGCATCATTGTTGAACGTATCGCCAAGTCCCGGCTGAACCGTTGTATAAGCACCTACATAGGCGATAGAGGCGATACCTGCCAAAGTTCCGCAGATGATGTATGCCAGCATCTCCCATCTCCTTACATCCACACCGGAAAGGCGGACAGCTTCTTTATTGCTGCCTAAGCATAGTATGTATCTTCCGATTTTCGTCTTATTCAGAATAACCGCACAGATGACTGCAACCACCAGCAGGAAAATCAACCCTGTAGGAATCTGTGAGCCGCTTGCCGTGGTAACCTTAACCAGCATTCTGAACCCGCCGTTTTCCTGTGTGGACTGGGGCCAGCTTATACTCTGTGTTTTCGTAAATACAGAACCCACACCTTTTGCAAGCATCATACTTGCCATGGATGTGATAAAAGAAGGCATCTTCCAATAAGCAACCAGATATCCGTTCACAATACCAAAGGCAGTACCTACCAGGATTGAAACAAGTAAACATACCAAAAGTGGCACGCCTGATTTTGTAAGCAAGGATCCACTGATCAAAGCAGCGCAGAACATGACCGGTCCGATAGAAAAATCAATTCCTCCCGTTGCGATAACAAATGTAACTCCCAATGATAAGAACCCTAAAAAGTAAGCATAATTTAATGCACTCAAGATTCTGTTGTAGCTAAGAAATGTGGGGCTTAAAATGGCAAATACGATGTACATCAGTATCAGCACACAGAATAAGACTACTCTGTTAAAGCCAACCTTCTTAACCAGTGCGTTGTTTTTAATCTTCTCCACTTCTCATTCCTCCAATTCTAAAGTGTATAGCACCCTTTTCATGTTGATGGTATAATATTTCTGGATTTTTTGAAATTGAAAATCTTACTAAAAAAGGTTAAAAAATTACAACCTGTAATTTTTTAACCTTTTTGCGACAAAATTCTATTTTTTATACTTATTGAACTACTAACATTCCAGAAGGTATACTAAAATCTACTGCTGCCCGGTAAAGGGATAAAGAAGCCTCTGGTTTTCTTCTTCATACATATTGTCCTTTGTAATCATTTTGCTGCCGGAATCCAGGTTTTTTTCTGCCTGCTTCCCGTCCAAAATTTTCACTGCCTGCTCCACCCCAAGATATCCCATGTTGAATGGTTTCTGTATGATAATCCCATGGCAGACGCCTTCCTCCAGAAATTGAATCTCTTCAATGGAATTGTCAAAGCCTACTACCTTAACCTTCCCCGCAAGTCCCAAGGCCTTTATCGCTCTGGCAGCTCCTACCGTCGACCATTCATTTGTCCCCATAATAACTTCTATCTTAGGATACTGCTTCAGCATGTCCACGGTCAATGAATATGCCTTGTCATAAGAAGAACCACAGAATACAATATCCCTCACCTGAGACTCATATGTTCCCAGCCCTTCTCTCATACCTTTCTCCCGTTCTATTGCTGTAGAAGTACCTTTTACATGACCTACGATCCCAATTTCCGAATTCTCTGTCAGCAGCGTCTTTGTAAACTCTCCCAGTTCTTTTCCTGCCAGATAATTATCTGTGGCAACAATACTTTCGGAAATATCTTTATCTATTACAGAATCAATCAGTATCAGTTTAATTCCGCTGTCCACAACCCCTCGCAGGGTCTCTGTCATTTCGGAGTAGCTGCAGGGTGCAACCAACATGGCATCGGGTTTCTTTTGGATGCTTTCCTTTATACGCTGTATCTGCCCTTCCACATCTTCTTCGTAGTTCCCTCCTGCAATCTCAATATCTACATTAAACTCCTCGGCTCCTAATCTGGCACCTGCCATCAGATAGGTCCAGAATCCATTTGCATTATCAACCGTCTTTGGTATTAAAATGATTTTATATACCTTCTTTTCCTGGTCCTGTGGATACAGCAGGCTGAATGTAATCAGGAAAATCACAGTAAACATACCAGCGAAAAATATTCCAGTTATAATTTTTTTACTTGTCTGCTTTTTCATCATCCACCTCTGACTCCAGCGGCACTGTAACTGTTGCCACTGTCCCGGCCCCCTTCCTGCTTACATAAGAAATCCCATATTCTCCGCCATAATAAAGCTGGATCCTTTTCTGCACGTTGGTTACTCCTACTCCATTAAACTTATGCTCTTTCTGGGATTCATCAAAAATATGGCATAATGTCTCTTCATCCATCCCCACTCCATCATCTTCTATGGTAATATAAGCCTTTTTTTCACGGCGAAAACCTCTGATGTTCAGGTTTCCCTTGGTTTGCTTATACTTCAGACCATGATAAATGGCATTTTCCACAATAGGCTGCAGGGCAAATTTGATGATCATAACATCTTTAATTTCGGGATCTACTTCTATGGAATATTCCAGCTTATCCTTATAACGCATTTTCTGAATCGTCAGATAGCTTTGCACATAATCCATCTCCTCTGCAATGGATACCTGCTCCTTGTCATTGCTGATACTTTGGCGAAGAAGTTTTGCAAGAGCGGAAGTCATAAGGACAACCTCCTCATTTCTCTCAGCTTCTGACATCCAGATGATAGAATCCAGTGTATTATACAGAAAATGTGGGTTTATCTGAGCCTGAAGTGCTTTCAGCTCACTCTTCCTCTTCTGCTTCTGTTCATATACATTCTGTTCCATCAATGTATGAATACGCTCTGTCATAACATTAAATGATTTACTGAGACTTCCAACCTCATTTGCCGCTGTAACTGCCACATTCGCCTTATCAAATTTCCCCTTCTCCACCATACTCATGGAATCACGGAGCTGCCGGATTGGTTTGGTAATTTCTCTGGATATGATGCTGGAGACTGCCGTTACACCCAGCAAAAGTACTGCGGCTACCAAAAGGTACAACATCTGAGCCTGCTTATTATTTTTCAGCAGCTCTGAGGTGTAAACTGCTCCAACTACTGTCCAGCCTGTCATATCGGATTTAGAAATCGTATATAACTTATCTCCCTCTTCTGTAAGAAAATGGTTAGACTTGCTTGACATAATCTGTTCTATGTTTTCCGTCATCAGGCCCCCGTACATCAGCTGCTGCTTGGGATGGTAAATAATATTTCCATTTGCATCTAATATAAAAATGTAGCCCCTGTTTCCTATACTGTTGTTGCTGCACAACTCACTGATAGCGCTGTAATTCAAGTCTACGAAAAATACGCCCTCATTCTTCCCTGTTTTATAGTTTATCAATGCTCTGCTCAATGTAATTACCCATTTATAACTGCTTTTTATTGCATTCTGGACATGGGAAGAGGAAATTGCAATTCCTTTCTCAGAAGTCAGGGCAGCCATATACCAGCTCTGATTCTTGATATTAATATATTCCGTAAACGAATCGTTTCCGTCGTTCAATATGCTGCGTCCATTATCTGCAACTGCTGCTATATTATAAATATCACTCCTGCTGTCCCGGATTGTTGCAAATTGAGACAATATACGCTCCCGTTCCTCTTCCAGTTCTTCTTCTGTCTGTTCCTCATTGTACAAATATTCGGAAACATCGCTGCTTTTAGCAATAATAGATGAAATATTCAGCAAATAATCCATGTAGGAGTCAATATCATAATTCACCTGCTTGATAATCTGAGAGGTATAATCAACTGAATTCTCATAAATTGTGCTTTTTGTAAAGTTCAATGCAATAAAAAGGAATATAAGCACTGCGATTACCATAAGTACTGAAAATGAAACCAGCATTGTACTCTGAATGCTTTTGAATCTGCTGAATATTGTCCTGAATTCTTTTTTCCTTTTCATGTCTTAATTCTCCCTGGCATACGCCTTTGGGGTTTTTCCGGTCATTTTCTTAAATGCGATATTAAAGTAGTGCGGGTCACTAAAGCCCACCTTTTCTGCAATCTCATAATTCCTCAGGCTTGTCTGCCTAAGAAGCTGCTTTGCCTTCTCCATACGGATACTTGCCAGTACTTCCATAAATGTTTTTCCTGTAGCCTCTTTAAATATACTGCTGAAACGGCTTGTGCTGATATTCAGGTAATCGCAGATATGGTTAAGACTCAAATCGGGATTACTATAATTCTCTTTAATATAATCCATAGCCAGCATTGCCTGCCGCTCTCCGCTGGACTGCCCTGCGGCAGACATCACCGACATTCCCTTGTCTGCATATTTTCGGATCAGGAGCATGGCTTCTTTTAGATTCCCCGCATCTGTAATACCGGAGATATCCGAATCCTTCAGTAAGAAACTCTCATCCGTTTCATATACCGTTTCATATACAACCCTGAGTACCTGATGCAGATAAGCGGCAGCTCTGTTGTGGCCCACGTATTCTGATTTCATCTGGTTCTCCACAGAGTTAAGGGCCTCCTTCAAAAGTACTTCGTCCTTCCCTCTCATCGCAGAAGCTATTTCTTTCAAACTCTTCTCCAGCTCCATTGGATTCTTTGGGATTGAGACCTCCTCAGAGTCAAAAATAACCCCGCCCCCTTTTGTGTATCTGTATCTTAAAATCTCTGTGGCAGAATCATAGGATTTGGAAAGCTCCTGCAGCGTATTCACGGAAATCCCGATTCCCATAGAAACACTTAGCTTCATAGCCTGATAAACCATATCCTTAATCTCCTGGCATATGGCACCTGTTTCCTTCATAAATTCCTTCGGTTTATTTGTACAAAACAGAATATAGATACGGTTGTCAGAATCCCGGTATGCCAATCCCGCTTTATGGTTATTCACAATTTCATTGCTGATATTCTCTACCACAAAGGACATCAGTGCACTTTCCTTCTTCACTTCATCCTCAATCTCATACAGGCCGGAATACACATCAATATCCACTGCCGCCACCCTGTAAGCGAGCCCCTTAACAGAAATACCAAAATCCTCCAGCTCCTGCAGGCTCTTTTGGGCCTCCTGGGTTCCCCGGACCAGGCGGGTAAGTATCCTGGAAACAATCAATGACTCATTTTTCGTATAGCTGTGATACACCTTCGTCAGCTCATCCAGCTTTTGTTCCTGCTTCCGCTCACTATCCAGCTTCTCTCTGATCCGTATCAATACTTCTGACAGCTCCTTCGCGGTCACCGGCTTCAGGATATATTCCGCCACCTTATACTGTATTGCCTGCTTTGCATAATCAAAGTCACTATACCCGCTGAAGATAATAATTGTTGTCTGAGGCAGGTTTTCATAAATATATTTACTCAATCCCATCCCATCTACATATGGCATACAAATATCCGTCAGTACTACATCAACAGATGTCTCTTTCAGAAATTCGATTGCATCCTTCCCGTTTTCACAATCGCCAGCCAATTCAAATCCCAATTGTCCCCACTCAATCTTGGCACCGATTGTCTCCCGGACTAAAATCTCATCATCTACCAGTAAAACTTTATACATGATTTATGCCTCCCTTATGACCTTATCTTCCACTTACCACATCTGCGGATATTATACATCAAGATTGCCAATTGTAAAAGAAATAAAGCAGGAATTGAGGGAAATGTGATTCCCCATCACATTTTTGGCTCTCCTCATTTCCTGCCCTATTTCTTTTAGAATCCCTTAGCGGTTCATTTTACAGAGTTACAATTACTCCGCCCTCATCCCACAGGTCATGCCAGTCTTTTGCACCTTCCCACAAGAATACCTGCCCTTTTACGAGCCTGTTATTCCTTTCCAGGGTTGCAATTTTTGCCATCTCTTCCTCTGTAAGAGGATCCTCTGTCAGACACTTCAGGTTCGTTACATACTTTTCTTCTTTTACAGAGAAAGGAATGGAAATCTGCCCTCTCTGGTGTCCCCATTTCAGTGCAATCAGGGCCGGATGCACACCATGTGCCTTTGCAATCTCCTGCATTTCCGGCATCTGTAAGTCTTCCACGTCATCCGGGAAAATATCTCTCTCCGGTCTTCGCGGAGAACCCAAAGGCATATAGCCTACAGGCTGAATATTATGGGCATTGAGATAATCAAACAGCTCTTGCTGCTGGAAAGATACATGAAGCTCCAGCTCACATGCCGCCGGCATAATTTTCATCAAAGGCAACACCGCTTCCATCTTGGGAATTGTCATATTGGAAAGTCCAATATGGCGTACCAGCCCTTTTTCCACCAGCGTTTCACACTGTCTGTATGTATTCATAAACTCGTCTACACTAAAAGGCCTGGAAGCCGGGTTGCGGGAATCTCCATCACATCCCGGTGCATGATAATTTGGAAATGGCCAGTGGATAAAAAACATGTCGATATAATCACACTGTAAGTCCGCAATACTCTTTTTGCAGGACTCTTCCACTCTTTCATGCATATTATTCCATACTTTTGTCATGATATAGAGATCTTTTCTTTCTACAACGCCTTCATCAAAAGCTTCTTTAAAAACTTCCCCAATCTGTGTTTCATTCCCATAACATGCAGCACAGTCGAACATGCGGTATCCACAGCGGACTGCACCTGCCACAGCAGCGGAAACCAGTTCCGGTGCGTTCCTGTCGGAACCAAAGGTTCCCATTCCCACACAGGGGATTTCCTCTCCCGTATAAAGCTTTACTTTCGGCACATCCGCCGGGTTAATAAATTCACCCATCATCTTGCCTCCTTTTTTAGTTTACAGCGTATTCATAATCCATTACAAATTGCAAAACTCCGTCTTTAGCAAGCGCTCTCGGGTCTGCTTCAATCTGCCCGCTCATCACCTTTTCATACTGCAGAGGCATGCAGCGGTGGAGAATGCTGGCCGGAATTTTCACCTCTGATAAGTTGTGTAATAACTTATCAATTGCATCCGCTACTTCTTTTTCTCCCATATAATACCGGGAACGGTCAGAAAAACTATATTTTCTGGCAAATGCTTTTTCTTCCTCTGTTCCGGAATAATGTTTTTGCCAGTTACCGGGATTCTCAACCATCACACGGTCCAGGGTTTCTGCAAAATGGGATCTTTTCTCCTCTGGAATCAGCGCATTTTCTATCGCTTCCAATGCATATAAAGCACCGCATAATCCGAAGGTTAATGCAGGACCCACTTTTAAGATGGCAATTCCGTCTTCCACCATCTCCCTTAAAGCTTCTTTTGTCTGATAATCGGTAGAATGACCCTCAAATACAATACCTGGATATTTTGACAGTCCGCTGCAAAGAGATGCTGCCTCAGCCCTGTCATACAAAAATACCTGTGCATCCCCGAACTCAACACCTGGCTGTACCACGACTGCAATCACATCATTCCATGCATCTGCCAATCCATTTTCTTCAAAGATACGCTGATATGTACTTACAGTACCATCAAAATCTTCCACTTTTGTAACGCTGATGCCTTCTTCGACTTCCTGTGCCCCTCCTGGAATTGGAACTTCACTTCCAATAACGAAAACAGGTCTCATCGCATCCGGCTTACTTTTCTTTAATTCTTCAAAAGCTTCTATGCAGACTTTATATAATTCTACACCGCGCCTTGCAATAACCTCTGTCGCCAATGGTTCAGAAGCACTGTCATCCCCCAGCTTCATACTGGTGTCCAGATGGATTTTCGTAAAACCGGCCAGGACAAATAGCTTCACAAGTTCTCTTGATTTTTCCATAGCAGATGCTTCTGGTTCATTTACCCAGGTTAAGGGGCCTAAATGGTCCCCGCCTAATATGAGTAATTTTTCATCCACTCCGATTTTATCTGCAATCTTCTTGATAAAATCCATGAAATCTTGAGGAGTCATACCTGTATATCCGCCAAACTGGTTAATCTGATTTGCGGTAGCTTCGATTAATACCGGCTCACCTGTCTCTTTTGCATGTTCGAGAATCGCCTCAAGGGCTAATTCATTTGCTGTACAATAAGAAGGGATTCCACATATTTCCCCGTTTTTTCTCCGCTCTATCAATTCCTGTAATGGATGCATCATAATATTATCTCCTTGCTTTTAATCTTCATTGATTAACAATATTTTCCCCTGTACAAGTCCTGGTGTTTTAAACATCTGGAACGCTTCCTGTGCCTGGCTCATGGGCATTGTTTTATAAATGAATCCGGGATCAATTTTCAATTGTCCTGTAGCAAAGTAATGAGCAGTCAATTCCCACTCTCTTCCAGGGAATGGGGCACTGTATGACATCCAGGAACCTGTCATCTTGAACTCTTTGCGGTTCATATTTTCCCACATTGCCGGAGTAAAGGTCAGATCCACATGAGGTGTGCCAATGAAGCATACCTGTGCCTTATTGGCAGCCAGCTCAAATGCCATATACATGGTAGGCGCCTGACCTGCTGTCTCATATACATATGCATAGCCCTTCTGGCCTGTAATTGCCATAGCCTCTTCCATATAATTTTCCTTCATTGTATTTACAACTTCATCTGCACCCAGGCGCTTTGCTAATTCCAGTCTTTCGTCACTGATATCAAATACAACTACTTTTTTCGCTCCGAAGATTTTAGCCCACTGCATGGTGAAAATTCCAATTGTGCCGCCGCCTAAAATTGCAACATATTCTCCGCCCTGGTAATCATTCTGAAGAAGTCCGTGAATTGCCACAGTGGAGGGTTCAAACATGGCACCATGTTCATAAGGAATACTCTTGTCAAACACAACTGTATTCTGTTCTGGTATGACAACATAGTCCGCATTACTTCCTTGCTGTCTGGAACCAATAAAGCTATAGTGTTTGCAAAGTGCGAAATTACCATTCTGGCAGTTATCACATTTCATACATGGAATAAGAGGTGCTCCAGTTGCTCTGTCCCCCACTTTTACCTTTGTAACGCCTTCTCCCACTTCGACTACATCTCCTGAAAACTCATGTCCCAGTACAATCGGGTAGAAATGTACTCCGTTGTGCAAAACCCGCGGAATATCTGATCCGCAGATTCCAGATGCCTTAACTCGAATCTTAACTTCTCCCGCACCTGCCTTAGGCTCTTCATAATCCAGATACTGCACATCTTCATTCGCACATACAACTGCTGCTTTCATTTTACCTGCCTCCTGTCTTTTTCATTGTTTCTTTTAAATTATGATAAAGTTCCAAATAGACCTGATAATTCTTTCCATACGCCTGCGCGTTTTGTAAATTCGGTTCATGTGACCGTTTATTTTCCACCGTCAGAGCTACTGCTTCCTCAAAGTCCTTATACATTCCAACTCCTACGCCTGCCAGAATAACTGCCCCTAGTGTGGTTGCCGTGTCTGATGAAGGCACAATGATCGGCTTTCCGGTAATATCAGATTTTATCTGTGTCCATAACAGGGAATTCGCTGAACCGCCCATAGAGCGAAGCACACTGACTTCAGCACCTGCTTCCTTCGCCGCATCCAGATTATGCTTTAAGGAATAGGCAACCCCTTCCATGGCAGATCTGATAAAATGAGCTTTTGTCTTACTGAAATCCAGGCCATAAAAGACCCCTTTTGCATTTGGGTCCCAAATCGGAGAACGTTCACCGGACATATAAGGGAGGAACACTAAGCCATCACTTCCCGGTGCCACCATTTCTGCCATCTCATTAAACAGAACAAGAGAATTCTTCCCCTGCCTTTTTCCTTCTTCCCGCTCATAGTCTCCGAACTGCTTTTCCAGCCATCTCATAACACCGCCGCCGCCGGTTGTCCCACCCTGAAGAAGCCAGTGCCCCGGAATTACGTGATAGCTCAAAATCAATCTTGGGTCCGCTTTATAGGTATCGGTACAAATACTCATACCACCTGCCTGGCCGCCCTGTTCCTGTGTCTCTCCAGGATGGATAACTCCCGCTCCAAGTGTTCCGCATGCAGCATCCAGGCCGCCTGCCACCACCGGGGTTCCCACAGCCAGTCCACATTCACCTGAAGCTTTGGAGGTTACCGTTCCAACTACCTCATGACATGGATAAATATCCGGCAGCATTTCTCTGGGAATACCTAACTTCTTTCCCATCTCCTCATTCCAGGTCCCTGTACGCATGTCAAAACAATGCAGGCCATATCCCTGAGATAATTCCTGAGTGAACTCTCCTGTCAATCTATATGCAATATAACTGTTAGACTGCAGAACCTTATAAGTCCGTTCATAAACATCCGGCAGATTTCTCTGATACCAAATAATTTTCGCTGTAGAATAGGATGGCTGTAAAGAGTTTCCTGAAAGCTGAAATATCTTATCAGCTCCAATCTTTTCATTCAGCTCCTTACAGATATCCGCAGCTCTTGTATCCATCCAGATAGGAGTATTGGTCAATACATTGCCTTTCTTGTCCATGGGAATCGCTGACCAGCTCTGTCCGTCAATTCCAACCCCTGCAATCTGCTCCGGTAAAATACTGCCCTTCTGCAAGATCTCTTTTATAGCACCGCATACCGCAGTCCACCATTCATCCGGGTTCTGTTCCGCCCAGCCTGGATGCGGATAATATACCGGATAATCCCCATTTGCCGTTGCAATAACCTCGCCTTCCCGGTTAAATACAGCAATTTTACATGCGCTTGTTCCTATATCAATTCCTAATAAATACTGCTCCATCCCTTCCTCCTCGAAACACAGTGTTTTATTCTTTGACAGATTTTCCTTCCACGAAACTTGTCCTTAGCTTTATTGTCTCTCTTTCGCCCTGATTACCATTCTCCTCCAGTCTTCTCAGCATCAATTCAGATACATGGCCTGCTATCTCCTGTGTAGGCTGGATTACAATACTAAGCCTTGGGATATTCGCCTTGGCAAACTCCACATTATCAAATCCAATGAAGGACAACTGCCCCGGAATCTCAATTCGTAATTCATTGATTTCAATAATCGCCCCCATAGTCATCTCGTAATTTGACACAAAAACTGCTGTCATATCAGGGTTTTGACTGACAAGCTCTTTCATAGCCGACGCACCGCTTTCAATTGTATAATCCCCATGTGCAACCAATCTATCCTCTGCCGAAAGCCCGGCATTTTCCATTGCGGTACAGTATCCGCGGTACCGTTCTTTTGCCGTATAAATATCCTGAGGGCCTGCAATCATACCAATGCGCTTATGTCCTGCGGCAAGCAGTCTCTCTACGGCATCCTTTGATGCCCACTCATTATCCACGAGCACACAATCACATTCAATCTCTTTTAGCTTTCTATCTATCAATACCACAGGCTTGCCTGCCCTGGTAAACTTGTTCAAGTGTTTCCCCTGCTTTCCAGAGGGCATGATAATCAGGCCGTCCACACGGCGGTGGAACAAGAACTCTACAGCCTCTTCCTCACGCTTCTCGTCACTGCGGCAGTCACATATAATCGTGGCATATCCCCGGCTTCTAAGCAAGTCCTCTACTTCTGTAATAATTTGAGTACAGAAAGTCATATTAAGTTCAGGAATGATAACTCCGATTGTCTTCGTCTTATTTGTTTTGAGCCCTCTTGCTACTTCGTTGACTTCAAAATTAAGTTCTTCTATCGCTTCTTCTATCTTAATCCGATTCTTTTCTCTAACATTCCCTCCGTTTAGATAGGAGGAAATCGTTGCAAGTCCAAGGCCCGTCCTCTTCGCTATATCCTTCATTGTTGCTGCCATGATTTCCCCTGCCTTTGCTTGTCTTACTTCTCTTTACAGAAAAGACTACTTTACCTTATTATCACATCCGCACACTTTCATACGGTCCATAACCAGGGATTTTACTGCTTCCATTCCTACAATACCCAGCTTCTTGGGATCAATGGTATTAGGAGCCTCAGTGAGAAGTTTCTTGACTGCCTCTGTATATGCTGCCCGCAGCTCTGTTGCAAAGTTCACTTTACACATACCGCGCTGTATACATTCTTTTACATCCTCATCACTTAAACCCGAACCCCCGTGAAGTACCAGCGGAATGGATACTATTTTTCTAATCTCGGAAACTCTTTCCTTATCTAATACAGGCGTTCCTGCGTAAAAACCGTGGGCAGTCCCAATTGCTATAGCAAGGGATGTAATGCCTGTCCTCTCTACAAACTCCTTCGCTTCCGCCGGGTCTGTATTTGTGTCCAGCTCAGCCTCTATATCATCTTCTTTTCCGCCTACCTTGCCAAGCTCTGCTTCTACCGGAATATCACATGCATTCGCCACATCCACAACCTTTTTGCTGACAGCGATATTATTCTCAAAATCCTCGTGTGAGCCGTCAATCATAACAGAGGTGTATCCCGCTTTTATTGCCTGAACAGCAAGCTCAAAGCTGCTGCCGTGATCCAGATGCAGGCAGACCGGAACGGTAGCTTTCTTAGCCTCTGCCGCCACAATTGCAACATAAGTCTCCATAGAACCGTACTTTATGGTAGATCCTGTAGTCTGCAGCATAACCGGTGCCCGCAGTTCCTCTGCAGCGGCGATAACTGCTTTGACCATCTCCATGTTTTCCACGTTAAAAGCACCTACTGCGTACCCTCCTGCCTGAGCGTCCTGTAACATTTGTTCTGATGTAACTAATGGCATATATATTATCCTCCTTCAAGTGAAACCGAAACGTTTCGGTTATGTTTATATTTATATAATAATCTCAGTTCTATAAATTGTCAATTGCTAAATTAATAAAATGTTAACGGTGATTCCCAAGGGGCAGCATAACCTGCAAGAATTGGAGTAATATTTTATAAATGACATGTAAATGCAAATAGATACTAATTTTTAAGCCTGCTGTATCTTAAACAAATGGATACAACAGGCTCACATAGTTTAGTCCAAATGGAATACGGGGATGAGGTCAACAGCTACCGGACTATTATCCGGATTTGTTTCCATGATATCCGCCATATAATCCCACCATTTGCGGCAGATCTCCGTATCTGCACTCTTATCCCATTTCTCCGGGTCCTCCAGTTCAATATAGCCGTAAAGGACACTGGTTTCTTTGTCCAGGAATATAGAATAGTTGGAACCACCGTATTCATGTATCATATCTCTCATTTCCGGCCAGAGAGTATTGTGTCTCTTTTCGTATTCTTCTTCCATCCCCGGATATAATTTCATTTTAAAGCTTTTTCTAGTCATCTGTTATCTCCTTATGCTTATGTTTCTTATTTTAATGAACTCAATATATTAGTAAACATCGTATTTGCAAATTCCAAATCTTTCTTCCATTCAGGATTTCCGGTGTACCAGAATTCGGTAACAAACTTCCGGACTCCTAATTCCCATGCCGTTTTTGCTCCGCTTTCAAAATCTACATGTCCTGTCCCAAAAGGAATCTCCCTGAATTTGCCCGGAACGGTTTCTTTGAAATGCATTGCTACAATATGCCCTCTTCCAAGCTCCAGGTCTTCCAGTACATCATTTTTATAAGCTTCCGCCGCATTGGTGATATTGCCCAGGTCCGGGTATACTCCCAAATATGGAGAGCCGACCAGAGTTACATATTTCATGGCCTTCTCAACCGTGTTCATAAATTCATTTTCCATAGTCTCAAATCCCATCAGAATTCCCAGTTTTGCAGCCATATCAGCGGATTTCTTTAGATTTGCAAGGAAACGCTTCTTTGTTTCAAGGTCTGAATCTTCATAATAAACATCGTATCCGGCCAGTTGGATAATCCGTATGCCCAAATCATCTGCAAGGCGGAGAGCCTTTTCCATAATCTCCATACCTCTCCCGCAGACAGACGGATCACTGCTTCCCAATGGGTATTTCCGGTGTCCGCTCAGACACATGGTACGGATTGGGATGCCGGTTTCCTGCATCAGACCTACAAGCCCCAAACGTTCCTCCGGTGTCATATCCAGCCTGGAAAGCTTTTCTTCCGTCTCATCAATACTGATTTCCACAAAATCAAATCCTGCTTCTTTTGCTGCAAGCAGCTTTTCTTTCCAGCTCAAATCAGATGGCATGGATTTCTCATACAGGCCAAGTGTATACTCTTTTATCATATCGCTGTTCCTCCTGAAATTCTCTTGCTGCATCCTTTTTTCTCTTTTTATATGCAAATAATTCTTTTTATATTATAGCATACATGCTGCAAAATGAGGAAGAAAATTCCTCTCCGGAACCTTCTTCCTCCTCATACTTGTTTGAGACTATCTGATAATAATATTTTTAGTGGAGTCCGCTTTTTGCTTATTATAAATTCTTAATTTTAATATACATCTTTCCAGTCAGCGATGTTAGAAGGTTCAAATTTGAAAGGTGCTCCTAAGATGATTTCTGTACCGCCATCTGCTGCTTCTACTACTTCATAGTCTCCCATGTCCCCAGCAGTAAATTTGTCTCCGGCTGCTCCTGTAATCGTTCCGTCAACCAATGCAATTGAGGTATAAGCACTAAGACGTCCAACATCAATTGGGTTCCACAGATACATGTACGGGCATGAATGAGCATCATCATCACCAATGTATTCTGCCATTTCTGAAGGCAGTCCGAGTCCTGTCAGTTTTACAGAAGATTTTTCATCCTGAAGAACTTTAGCTGCTGCATTAATGCCTACTGTTGTAGGAGCGCAGATTACTTTCAGATCTGGGTATTTAGATAATAAAGCCTGTGTCTGGTCTGTAGATTTCTGCGGCTCATCATCACCATAAGCAACCTCTACCAGCTCCAGCTTAGAGTATTTGTCATCTTTCATGATTTCTTTCATTGAATCAATCCATGCATTTTGGTTTGTAGCCTGTGATGTAGCTGAGAGAATCGCCCACTGTCCTTCACCGCCTGTAATGTCATAAACGGCATCCATCAGAGTTTGACCGATTTCTGAAACACCAGCCTGATTTACAAATGTCTGACGGCTGTCAGGATTTGCTTTGGAATCCAGGCAGGATACTTTAATCCCTGCTGCCATAGCTTCTTCCAATGCTGCCTGAAGAGCATTCTCGTCATTTGCGGCAATAGAAATTGAATCAACGCCCTGAGAAATCAGTGACTGAATTACAGACACCTGTGCATCTGCTGTTGCAGCCTCAGGATGCTTTACGATACACTCTCCGCCTGCTTTTTCAATAACTTCCTGGAATCCCTCTGCTTCCTTCTCATTATAAGGATTTCCTGCTGATTTTGTTACGATAGCATAGACTTTCTTTCCAGAATCCTCTGTTTTAGCTGTGTCTTCCGTTTTTGAGTCTGATGAACTTCCTGAATCACTCTTGCTTCCACAACCAACAGCCAAAGTCGCTGCCATTGCTACACATAACAGTACGCTTAAAACTTTTTTCTTCATGCTTTCTTTCCTCCCTTTGGGAATTTTTTATACAAAGTACCTTCCCGGCACCTGGTATCATTTTAAATAGTCTATTTTGCTACTGCTGCCTTTTTCTTTAATTTAACATCTCCGCCGATATTCGGCAGCAATACTGCCAGAATTAACAGGGCACCAAGGATAATAAGAATTAACTGCGGGTTCATATTAACCTGACCGAGACCAATCCTCAAACAGATAATAATGAATGCGGAAATAATACCTCCCTGGAGTTTCCCCTTTCCTCCTGCCGTGGAAATTCCGCCAAATACTGCCATTGCAATTGCATCCAGTTCAAATCCGTTTCCTGTTGTCGTATTTGCACCGTAAAGTACGGATGTAAGGAATAATGCCGCAAGTCCTGCCATAAATCCCATTGCTGTGTAAATAATCAAACGGATTTTCTGCACATGGATTCCAGAATAATAAGCAGCCCGGCTGTTAGAGCCTATTGCATACACACTTCTTCCAAATGTGGTCTTGCTTAATATCAAAGTAAAAATAACTGCAAATATGATTACTACAAATAAGATATATGGTATCATACCTACCTTTCCGGCAATCATACGGAATCCATCTGCATTGCTTAAAGAGATAGAACCGCCGCTTCCAAGTGAAATTTCTGCAATTCCTCTGAAGATGATCTGAGTAGCCAGAGTTACAATCATCGGAGGAAGTTCTGTAAACCTTGTAAGAATCATTCCGTTGATGAATCCGCAGGCTGTACCAACCAGCAGTGCCACTATTACCACCATTATAAACGGCAGGTTCTTATTGCATGCCATACACGTCATAGTTGCTGACAGACATACAGTTGCACCCACTGAAATATCAATTTCTCCAAGTATCAGGATGTATGCCATTGAAAGCATCAGAAACACTTCTGTCAGATATTTCGGCATTTCCCTTAAAACATTAGATAACTGGTAACTCTGGGAGATACTTGCGCAAAAAATATTAATTAAGATAAATAATACGACCAACATGCTTTCCCAGCAAAGAAGCCTTTTCTTCCATGATTTTTCAGGCACATTGGCAATGGTTCTTCCTGATTTTCCTGCCATGATTATATCTCCCTTCCTTTCAGATTATTTTTATCCATTACACGCTGTGTTATAACATTCAAGATTACTACTGTCAGTATAATGACACCTTTTACAGTATTTTGTGCAATAGAATCAATTCCTACAAGAGGAAGTGCTTTTGCGATAATCGCCAAAATCAGAGAGCCTAAAAATGCCCCTGCAACGCTTCCGCGTCCGCCTGTCATACTGACACCGCCAATTACGCAGGCAGCAATAACATCCATTTCTTTTCCGTATAGCATATTTGGCTGTGCAGAAGAGTAAACCGCTACTGCCAAAGCACCGCACAATCCTGCCAAAGTTCCCATTACAATGTACACCATAAGTTCTATATTAGAAGCATTAATGCCTGAAATTGATGCCGCCTCACGGTTACTTCCCACAGCATACACTTTTCGGCCAATCCTGGTCCACTTCATTATAACGAAGAAAACAATATAACAGATAAGCATAATTAATACTACATTATTAATGCCCAAAACCTTACCTAAAGCGAAATTCTTGAAATCCCCAAGATTTTCAGCACTTGCCCACTGGCTATTTCCTATCATGTATGCCATGCCCCGGTATATATACATAAAACCCATAGTGGCAATAATTGGAAGCACCCTGCCTTTTGCAATAACCAAACCGATAATTAATCCACACGCTGCCCCGATTCCTATTGCAATCAGAAACAATAAAAATGTATTTTCAACCTTCTGATATTTGAGCAGCATACCAACTGTCATTCCTGAAAAAGCGAGTGTGGATGCAATAGAAATATCGATTCCTCCGATAAGCAGTACTCCCAGCATACCAAGTGTCATTATCATAATAACTGCATTGTTCTTCAACATATCTGAAATAGATTTCAGAGTCAGAAATGAAGGACTTCTAAATGAAATAACCGCACAAAGAATGATCAGAACAATCAGTAAGCTTGCTTCACGGGAACCGGTGATTGTTTTCCAGATAGATTTTTTTTCTTTCATCTTTCCCATTTCCTCCTTACTTTGATTTTTCCATAGCCAGCTCAAGAATTCCCTCCTGAGTTGCCTCATCACGATTCAATTCCCCGGTTACTTTTCCATTACACATCACAATAACTCTGTCACTCATGCCAAGAGTCTCCGGCATTTCTGAGGATATCAGAATGATCGCATAACCCTGTTTTGCAAGATCTCCCATAATCTGGTATATCTCAGCCTTTGCACCGACATCAACACCTTTTGTCGGCTCATCCATGATGACAACTTTCATCTCCTGTCCAAGAGCCTTGGCAACTACAACTTTCTGTTGGTTACCCCCGGAAAGTGAGGATGCAGGATCAAAAATTGTAACAGCCTTTGTATCTACGTCCTCTAAAAGCTTCTTGGCTATATCTCTTTCTTTCTTCTCATTATTGAATCCGCGCTTTGCATACTTGCCCATAGTAGGAAGGGTTACATTTCTGCCAAGCCCCCAGCTCATAATCAAACCGTCTCTCTGCCGGTCCTCAGGCAAAAGAATAATTCCCTGCCCCATAGCATCCGATGGTCTTTTAATATGTACTGCTTTCCCTTCCAGGAACACCTTGCCTTCATCAGGTCTTGTGATTCCGCAAATGCTCTCAACCACTTCCGTACGTCCCGCACCGACCAGCCCGGTCAGGCCCACAATTTCACCTGCACGAACACTGAAAGAAACATTTTTGAAATATCCTACTCTGGAAAGTCCTTCAACTCTTAGAACCTCCGGCCCAATCTGAACCTCCGGCTTCGGGAACAAATCCTTAATCTCTCGTCCTACCATCGCTTTGATCAAATCTGCATTCGTAATTTCATCCACATCATATGTCCCGATATACTGTGAATCACGAAATACCGTGACCCTGTCTGCCAATCGGTACATGTCCTCAAAACGGTGGGAAATAAAGATGACAGGAACTCCATTCTCTTTGAGCTTGTCAACAATCCTGTACAATTCCTCTGATTCATTCTTTGTCAGCGCCGCTGTCGGTTCATCCAGGATAATAATCCGGGCATTTGTGGAAAGTGCTTTTGCAATTTCAACCATCTGCTGCTGAGCCACACTTAATGCACCCATTTCAGCTGTGGGCTCAAAGTCCGCATTCAGCCGGGACAGTAACTTTGCCGCTTCTTCATTCATTTTTTTCCACTGGATCATGCCATTCTTTATAATCTCATGCCCCATGAAAATATTTTCTGCCACCGTCAAATCCGGATACGATGTGGGGTGCTGATAGACAGCCGCAATCCCTGCCGCCTGTGCGTCTCTGGGACCTTTGAAGTTTACCTGCTCTCCATCCAGAAACATTTCGCCTTCTTCTGCTTTATGTACACCAGTTATCACCTTAATGAAAGTGGATTTTCCTGCTCCGTTCTCACCCATCAATGCATGGACTTCACCTTTTTTGAGCTGGAAATGCACGTTGTTCAACGCTTTTACACCAGGAAATATTTTTGTAACACCTTTTAATTCCAAAACATATTCAGACACCGTGTTCTCCTCCTTTTCCTCTCTTAATTAAGTGTAACAATGATAAAATTTTTCTGAAACAGGAAAATATTTTGATTTTGGGTAATTTATTATTGTATTGATTTTTGTATAAACTTTGATTAGAATAAAATTATGCGAGGGTAGTTTTGCTATAGCCAGTCAAACGTATGTTTCGCAATTGAAAAGCTGTATAAAAGGAGAGTTTCTATATGAAATTATTGATTGTCGATGATGAGGAATTAACACGGGAAGGCCTGATTGCTTCTTTGGACTGGGAATCTTTGGGCATTACACAGGTTTTTCAGGCTGATGACGGAATCAATGCTCTTAACATTGCCCGCTCCCAAAAACCTGACATTATACTGTGCGACATCCGTATGCCGCGTATGAACGGAATCCAGATGGTAGAAGCCCTGGAGAAATTCCTCCCTGACACCAGTGTAATTTTTATGAGCGGCTACTCTGATAAGGAATATTTAAAAGCGGCAATCAAGCTGAAAGCCATTAACTATGTGGAAAAACCCCTGGACCCTGAGGAAATCAAAGAAGCTGTTCTGGAGGCAAAAGAAAGACGCCGAAAGAATCTGCGCACACGTCAGAATGAAAATCTTTACTCTATGGAAACGACCTCTCATCTAGCACTTCTTTTCACAAAGCCTTACAAAGAAAATGTTGAGAAAATTATGAGCCTGACAGAAGAACTTTCTCTGCGTCTGATTCCAGGAAGCAGTTTTACCACATACATTGTAAAACTAAAGACAAACGAACCTGACAGCTCAGCTATTCATGAACTCCGCAGTGATTTCTCTGATTTTCTTGCCCATTATCACCTTCAGGCATTTTATATTCAGCTTCATGCAATTTACCATGTATTTCACATTATGGGAAGCAGCAAACCATCCGCGACTGCACTGACTGCCATAGGGCAATATTTTACAAAACAGTTCCGGGTATTTGGAGATTTTTTCATTGGACAGGGTGAGACCGTAACTGGTATTGGAAAAGTTTATCATTCCTATGCATCTGCTGTGGTTCTTCTGCAAAGCAGTTTCTTCTTTCAGCCCGGGACCCTTCTTTCTGCCTCCGACAGGAATGATTTCCACGTAAATACAGGCGCAATCAATGACACGGAAAATATTTCAGTTTTATTTACAGAAGCCCTTCTTTTGAAAGATTCTTCCGCCTGTACAGCCATACTCCAAAATCTGTATTCCACTTATTTCCAAAACCATGTTTTACTGCCTAATCAAGTGAGAGACCTTTATTATAAGCTTTTTATGAGTATCAATGACAGCCGCCTGAAGTTAAAGCTGAGCCGGGACTTAAGTGAAAACAGTACGGAAGAAAGTATTATAGAGCACCTGGAGAGCTGCTTCGCTTATCAGGAACTTCATCAGATGCTTGTTTCTAAGACAGAACAATTTTTCGAGAGTATTAACTCTTATGTTCCGGAGGATTCAACCATATTTTTGATTAAAGACTATATAAGTAAGCACTATGCGGAGGATACTCTCTCCATTAAGGAAATCAGTGACCATGTATTTCTTTCCGCTTCTTATGTATGTACGTATTTTAAAAATCAGACAGGACATACTCTAAATCAGTATCTGACTGAATATCGGATGGAAAAAGCAATGCAGCTTCTTTCCGATGCACGTTATCAGATTGCAGACATTTCATCCAAGGTAGGCTATAGTAATGGTAATTACTTCAGTAAGAGTTTCAAAAAGTTCACGGGATTGTCCCCGTCAAAATACAGAGAGAAGATGTTGAAATGAAAACTATATTTCCAGCCATGAGCAAATCCTATAAAGGCCTGAAACTTCAGACCAAATTTACCTTTACCCATCTCGTGATTGCAACAATCCCTATGGTTGTTCTGGCAGTCTTTTTCTATACAAGGCTTTATGACATGATTATTTCAGATACTATACGGACAGAGCAGAGTGCATCTACTCAGACAGCTCCGCTGATTGAGGATACAATTTCAAAAATTCTTGATTTACACAATCAGATTACCAATCAGGATTTTTACAAGCTCTCCCTCAGCCCTAACGGAACAGACTCCTTAAGTCTCCTTGCGGATTCTAAGAGCGCAGAAACTTTCCAGGGGACGATAGAAAGGGCCATAGATGAGGGCCTTGTAACAGATGTAAAAATGTATATGGATATTCCTCAGGATGATCCTGTTTTTTCCGGACGCCCTGTTTCAAATACGCTCCTTCCTATCAATAATGCACGGGGAACTTACTGGTATGGAATTTTCAATGGCTCTCCTGCCCTAAATGAATTGTTCTGTCCTTCCTTTTATCTTGGCTCAAATGAAATTAAGAACAATGGTAATATGGCATATATTACAAAGTCCACCATGGTATATAACAATGAGTATACCCCCTGTTTTCTTGCAATCTATTTTTCCCAGGAACATTTTGATACTCTGCTGAGAGATAATCTGACATCGAAAAGTAATGTAGCTTATATCATTAACGACAGAGACAATCTTGTTGCTACTACAAACCCTGCTCTGTCCGGTACTTATCATTTCAGTTATGACGAAGTACAGGAGCATTTCATGTCATCCAATAACTTTATATTGAAAAATGTGCTGGGGGAAGATGTATATGCCGGGTTCTACCGTATAAAAAATACAGACTGGTACATGGTCGTAGCCATGCCGTCCCAGCCCATAATTAATAAAAGTATTGGGATTATGGTTGGATTTATCCTTGTATATATAGCCTGTATCATTATTGCGTTCCTAATTGCCACACTGCTTTCCCACTCCATTACAAAACGGTTGTCAGCAGTTATCAATCAGATGGCGAAATCCAGAATAGAGCCCCCGGTTGCACTTCCTGCAGCGGATACTCAGGATGAAATCGGTGATTTGATTTCTACTTATAATTACATGACCCTGGTTATCAACCAATTGATGGAGAAACAGGCAAAAGCCGCAGAGGACCTGCGTATAGCAGAGTTCAATTCCCTTCAGTCCCAAATAAACCCGCATTTTTTATATAACACAATGGATATGATTAACTGGCTTTCCCAACAGGGGCGTTCCCGGGAGGTAACTTCGGCTATTCAGAAATTATCCCGCTTTTATAAGCTTACCCTGAGCCGAAAAAAAAGCTTAAGTACTATAGCCAACGAAATCGAACACGTATCCATTTATGTGCAGCTGCAAAACATGCGCTTTCATGATAAAATAGATTTCCTGGTCGATGTTCCGGACCATCTGCTGGAACATTCCATTCCAAAGTTAACCTTCCAGCCAGTAATTGAAAATTGTATTCTTCACGGTATTCTGGAAAAAGAAACCAAGCAGGGTACAATTGTCCTTACCGGATGGCTGGAAGAAGAAACGATTGTTATATTGATTTCTGATGATGGGGTAGGTATGTCTAAAGAAAAACTGGAAAATATTCTGAACGGACATGGTGTTTCATCAGGCTCCGGTTCCAACATTGGTGTTTATAACACCCACCGGAGGCTTCAGCTCATGTATGGCCCCCAGTATGGACTTACTTATAGCAGCGTTCCGGGCAAAGGTACAGAAGTAGAGTTCCGCCTTCCCGCCTTCATCCCCGGTGAATATAAAACTAAAATTTTGGCAGAGAACAATGGAGATGAATCATTAAAAGAGAGCCACCTTGTACAGGCTCTTAATCTTCTGTCCCGCCCTGAAATTAATCTCTACGAAATCGCAGAGGAATGTGGATATAAAAACCTGCAGCAATTCTTCACAGAGTTCCGGGAGCACTTCGGGTGCTCTCCTGAGGAATATAGACGCCACATACTTTAAAAAGAAGGGATGTTTCCCGTTTCCATCCTTTGAAAGTTTGTGCTGTGTTTGCTTTCCGTTTACCATCCGTTTACTTTCACTTTTTATACTCTACTTGAAACTACCGAAAAGGTATTTTTAGTGCCTATAGAAAGGAAAGAGATATATGAATCAAACACCAGTAGTACAGTTGCAACATGCAACAAAAAGAATTGGAAATAGGAATATCGTGAATGATCTTTCTTTTGATATTCCTGCCGGAGAGGTTTTCGGCTTTTTAGGCCCTAACGGAGCAGGAAAGACAACCACAATCCGCATGATGGCGGGACTGATAAAAATAAGTCAGGGCGACGTTGTTATCAATGGACACAGCATTGCAAAGGATTTTAATAAGGCAATCCGAAATGTGGGAGCCATTGTTGAAAATCCTGACTTATATAAGTATTTGACCGGGTATCAGAATTTGAAGCATTATGCCCGAATGGTTCCCGGTGTTTCAAAAACCCGCATCAATGAAATGGTTGAGATCGTCGGGTTAAAAGAAAAGATTCACGACAAAGTTAGAACCTATTCACTCGGTATGCGCCAGCGTTTAGGAATTGCACAGGCTCTTCTGCATCATCCCCTGCTTCTGATTCTGGATGAACCAACGAATGGCCTTGACCCTGCAGGCATTCGCGAATTGCGCAATTATTTGAAAAGGCTTGCCCATGAAGAAGGCGTGGCTGTTTTCGTTTCAAGCCATCTGCTTTCCGAAATGGAATTGATGTGCGACCGTGTTGGAGTTCTGCAAAATGGAGAGCTGGTCAGTATTCAAAGTATACAGGACTTTGTTCATAAAGGCGGCGCTTCCCGTATTTTCGTCACAGTGGAACCTGCACAAATGGAACAGGCAAAACGGTTGATTGCTGCAGCAGACAAAACAGCTTTACCGACGGAACATCCAGGACAATTGTTTATTCAAATGAATAAACAAGAAATTCCAAAAGTAAATAAACTCTTGATGAATGCAGGTATTCAGGTGTATAGCATCCAAACGAAAGAGCAGACATTGGAAGATAAGTTTTTGGAGATAACGGAGGAGAAGAAATGCGTGGATTAGTTGCGAATGAAAGTATGAAAATATACAACCGGAAACTAACATGGATTCTGCTGTTACTATTAGTTGCTATCACCATAGGGGCATCTGTTATGGGTAAAATAAATAGCACAAATACAGAAAATTGGCGGGCTGAAACAACACAGCTTGTCCAGTTGTATGAAGAACGCTCAAAGATTACAGAGACGCCACGTACGGCCCGGATTGACAATGAAAACAAATTAAATATCGCTAAATATCGTTTGGAGAACGATATACCCACGCCCCCTGCCAACCCCTGGTCAGCACTGTTGACTACTGCTGGTTTAATCGAAATGGTTATTATTTTTACAATCGTTATTGCCGCAGATGTAGTTGCCGGGGAATATACAGCCGGAACGATGAAGCTACTGCTCATTCGTCCCCACAGCCGCACAAAAATTCTATTTTCAAAATATATCGCTGCCTCCTTGTTTGCCGTTGTTATGCTGGCATTATTGTTGGTGTGTGGATATGTAACAAATGCGCTGCTTTATGGATTCGGAGATATTCATATCACCGATTTGTTCTTAAATCAACAGGGACAAATTGTCCAACAGAACGTTGTTGTGCAGGTGATAAAAATGTACGGTTTGAGCATTATTCCTATTCTGAGCTATGTGGCCATTGCTATCGCCATATCTACGGTTTTGCGCAATAGTGCTTTGGCGGTTGGAATCTCGATGTTTATTATGATTGTGGGTAATTCCATGATTGATGCAACATCAAAATTTGAATGGTTAAAATACCTCCCCTTTGCTAACAGTGACATCAGCCTATATATATTCCATATTCCGGCTAGACCTGAAATGACGGTGGGCTTTTCAATCTCCGTCTTGCTTGTATATATCTCTGCTTTTTCACTGATAAGTTGGATAGTTTTCAAAAAACGTGACGTATCCATATAATGGCTATTTTTTTAAATTGTTAGATAATAGAAATTACCATACCAGAAAAGGAGGCAGAAAAATGCGTCTGCAAAAAATACTCATTGTCGATGATGAACCCGGCATTGTGAAGATGCTGGAAACCATACTTCGCAAGGAAGGATATATTTCCATCAGCAGCGCCTTTACAGGGCAGCAGGCAATGGAAAAAATCAGACAAAATCTGTATGATTTGATTGTATTGGATGTGATGCTGCCCGATACGGATGGATTTAGGTTATGTCAGGAAATACGGCAGCATACCGCTGTGCCCATATTGTTTCTCACCGCCCGTTCAAGTGATTTGGATAAGTTGACCGGGCTTGGGATTGGAGGGGATGATTATATCACAAAACCCTTCAATCCTTTGGAAGTAGCCGCGCGTATCAATGTACAGTTTCGGAGGCTGGAACAATATCAAAATGCTTCGCAGGCAACAGAGATTTATCGTTTCGGCCCTATTGTCATTGACAGAAAAGCCGCGCAATTGTGGGTAGACGGGCAGGAAGTACCTTGTCCGGCCAAAGAATTTGAACTTTTGCTTTTCTTAGCCGACCATCCCAATCAGGTGTTTACCGCAGGGCAATTATACGAGCATATATGGGGCTATGACAGTATTGGAGACGAAAAAACCGTTTCCATTCATATCATGCGCCTGCGCAAAAAAATAGAGCGGGATGCAAAGAACCCTTCTCTCATTATCAATCTAAGGGGAATTGGTTACAAATTTATCCCCCCCAGGCAAGGTGAAGCGGTATGAAAATAAATCTTGTAAACGGTAAGCTGGTTGTCCGCTTTACCTTGAATTTTATACTGCATCAGATATTGATGTTTGTATTCGTTTCACTGCCAGGCATTTTCTACATTGTCGTTCTCAAACAACCAGAAAAACTATTTATTGTTAATCTGACAACAGGGATAATTATTGCCGCCTACTTGTTATATTGCTTGTTTTACGGCTATTATGTTGCGCGGCCAATGGCAGATATTTTAGTGAAAATAAGAAAGCTATCAAACGGAGAGTATCTTAATACCGTCACAAATACACGCTTTCGCTCCTCTTCCAGCCGCCTTTACCGTGAGGTCTATGCGAACCTTGAAGCTCTTTCCGCAACCCTGCAGGAAAACGAACGGAGGCGGACAGAGTTTGAGCAGTTGAGGCAGGAATGGGCGGCAGGCGTCACCCATGACTTAAAAACCCCTTTGTCTTATATTTCAGGCTATACAGACATACTCTTGGCGGCTGAACATGAATGGAGCGAAGACGAAAAGAAAGAATTTTTACAACTTATCAAGGATAAGTCTGCCCACATGGAGGAACTTATCAACGACCTGGGAATCGCTTTTCGGATGGATCACCCCATCGGCATCAAGTTTTCTTCTGAAAAAATAGAACTGATAGAACTAATCCGCAGAGTGGTTGCGGAAACAGTAAATATGCCTTCCGTTAAAGACAATCGTTTTGAAATACTCGGAGAGGAAGACCCCCTTTATTTAATGGGTGACGCCGGGCTACTCAAAAGGGCTTTTTCAAACCTGCTGGTCAATGCGGTTGTTCATAACCCGGCGGGTACGGCAATTACAGTACAGATACAAAATGGTACACCTATAGAAATTCAGGTAACAGACAATGGAAAAGGAATGGATGAGCAAAGTGCCAGCCATTTGTTTGACCGCTATTATCGGGGAACCTCAACTGATATTCCTACAGGTGGAACAGGGCTTGGTATGGCGATTGTCAGGCAGATTATAACGGCCCATCAGGGAACAGTAGATGTAAAAAGCAAAATAGGGCATGGAACATCAATTATAATCCGATTGCCACACATGCTTTAATCCAGTGTAACAGATGGTACTTCCAGCAAATCCGCTACCTTCTCATAGAGTAACCCATGATGCCCGATACTCATGGCAAAGTGATGTGTTGGTGATTCACAAAACCACTCATCCATATAAGAATCCGGGTCTTTTTTAAACTTAACAGGTGTCTGAGTGTTTCCAATTGTCATAACTTCCCTGTCTGTTGATTCAGCCTCTGTTATGATAAACTTCAGTTTACCATCTATGGTCTGGGTACATCCCAAATTGGTAATCTCTCCGCTGCGCACTTTTGCCTCTACCGATACACCAGTTCCCTGTTTACCATGATATAGTCCCATTCCTCTCAAAATTGGTTTTCCTTTTGCTATCTCCAGATGGAATGGTCCGTCATGTCCAAGAAGAATGGTGTTATCCTCGTAATCCACAGTTACAATCTCGCAGAAACTGCCGCCCTTCCCTAAAATATCACACACCTTCATTGCCAGACAGGTTTTTAAATCCCCTTCTCCTGCACATGGAATTCCTTTTGCGGTCAAAAGAGAATGTCCTACAATAAAACCTCCCTGAAGTTCTTCATAATGATTGCCGGGTGCGCCATGATAGTAATAAGTCAGTGCATCCAGGTCAAATTCTTTTACTAATTTCTCCTGAGCTACAGCAACCCTGGCAGACCAGTCCATTTGTGCATCCGTAGGTTTTTGCGCAAGAGGATCTGCAGCCGCGTCCTCACTGATTGTAAAGAATTCCTCTATCTCTCTTCTCATTTCTGCGATTTCCTCTTCCGTTACACGCTGCAGATGACGGTCCAGATCACACATCTCCAGTACCTGCAAATGAGCTCCCGTCTGGGCCTGGAACATGGTAAAGTCACTGTACATATCCAGCATCCCACTGTATGTGTTACCCAAAAATCCAAATCTTGCCCCTCTTAAATTACATGTTACCTTTGCAGCCAATACCCATTCCTCTATCTTTTGCCATGCACGTTTTGCTTCGGGACGCTCTGCAGTTGCCTCATTTGTCATAGAAATTTCAGGTGTATAATCCAGTCCCAGAAGTCCATTTACAACACGGAACTTTATTCCGGCACGGTTAAATGCATTTGATATCTCCGGTACCGGGCAGGCTCCGCAGTGTGCAAGCCATTCTCCGGTTGTTGTCTTTTGATAATTTATCCTAGCTGTTGGCTGAAGATTCAATACTACAGCAGGTGCACTGCAGATTTGATGAACCGGCAGAATAGATGCACTTGTTACATAAGTAGCTGAGTGTGCCAGAATCAGGTCCACATGTACTACATTGAAATACTCTCCCGCCTTCTTGCCCTCCTGTTCACAATCAACCAATCCATAATAATATACTTCCGCGCCGAATTGCTCTACTTTCTCGGTTATAAACTTCCCATACTCTATAAGCCTTTCCTGAAGTCCCGGAAACTGTGTCCAGTAATGCTTCAATCCCATAGAATAAATTCCGATTTTAGGTTTTTTTAGATTTTTTCTCTCAAACATAACTTAACCTCCTGCTATCCATGCATACATTTAGTTACAGCTCAGCCATAAGCTAACTTTGCTTTGTTATTTGTTTACAAATACATTATAATCTTGTAATATAAGAATTGCATCCAAGCAAATTGTTTAAAAATAGCAGAATATTGTGGTGGTATTTATGAAGCAGCAAACACTTTTGGAACGAGGTTTCCACACCTGGAGCGAAGACTCCATCCGTTTGATTCTTACGTCCAGCAGGACGGCTAAAGCAACATATTTTTATACACAGGAAATCGGATATTTTAAAACCTTTTATCCATATTTTTCTGAACGTCAGAACCTGGACTCCTTTTTGATTGTTTATACAGTGTCCGGGAAAGGGCATCTGCAATATGAGGGCCGTGACTATACTCTCACGAAAGGACAATGCTTTTTTATTCACTGTGAACAGCACCATCTTTACCATACAGACGAAGAAGAAGACTGGGAAATTCTCTGGATTCATTTTAATGGAAACAGTGCTCTGGGCTATTATAAAGAATTTACAAGAAATGAATTCCGTATCTTAAATTGCAGAGACGGCTGCTTTATGGAACGCACACTCTGGAGGATTATTGGGCTTTATAAGAAGAGAGATTTAACCACAGAGCTGGTTACTTCTAATCTGATTAATAGTATTCTGACGGAACTATTGCTTCAAACTGCTACTAACAGTGCAGATACCTTTCTTATTCCTGATTACGTAAAAGAAATTTCCCGGGAAATTAACAAAAACTTCAAATCGGAGCTTTCACTTTCTCATTTTGAAGAGCTTACTCACAGAAGCCGTTATCATATATCAAAAGAATTCAAAAGATACATGGGACTCACAATCAATGAGTATCTCATTGTAACCCGTATCTCTTATGCCAAAGAACTGCTGAAATATTCTGACTTGTCCATTCATGAGATTGCTTTCGAAACGGGTATAAATCATGTGACTCATTTTATTAATCTATTTAAAACACGGGAGGGTATTACTCCTCTTGCATATAGAAAGTCATGGAGGGATAAAATTTGAAGTAAAACATGTACCTCTGTACAATGGTAAGAAAAGTGAATAAGGAATAAAGAAGGGAAAGAATTCCTTACTCAGAATTCTTTCCCTTTTTTTTATAAATCAGTATCCTACAGAACGTCAATCCACTGGCTCATATTATCTTTATCAAAGATAAACGGTGTTCCTGCAAGGACTGCTGTTCCATCTCCACTTTGGTATGCCTCGTATGTTGCGGCGTCATAGTCCCGGAATTTCTCCATGCTAAATGAAGAACCAACCTTTCCGTCAAATCCGTCATTGAGTGTTGCGTCTATAGCTGCTCCTGCCACTGCCCCTAGGTGAATAACATCCCACAGCATCATGTACGGGCAAACAGAATCAAATGCATTGTCGTCTGATGACTTAGGCATAAAGGATTGCATTTCAGAAGGAAGCCCCAGACCTGTCAGTCTGATGCCGCTGTTTGCGGACTTAAGTGCCTGACCTGCTGCTGCAATACCTACGGTTGTAGGGGAAATGATACAGTCCACAGAATTTTCTGCGATAAATGCCTGTGCCTGGGTTGTAGACTCTGTCAAGTCATCGTTACCATATTTCTTGTCAAGGTTCGGACTTACTTTGCCTGCATAGAAATCCTTTGCCAATTCTTTTTCCATTTCTGCAATCCATGAGTTTTGTACCGGTGTGTCGATGGATGCGGAAAGAACGCCCAGTTTGATTTCATCTCCTGAATATTTAGCAAGTTCGCTCTTTACTGTTTCTTCCATCTTTCCATCCCCAGGATAATCAACGCCAAGTGTGATTAATACGGCTGCCTGGATAAGATAAGACCCAATGTCTGCTGTTTCAGCTTGATTTACGTGGCAAACGCGGTATTCCGGATTTGCCTCAGAGTCGATAGATACTATAGGGATTCCTGCTTCTTTTGCCTTCTTAAATACTTCATCGTAGCCAGCGTCACCATTTGTAGAAATTGTAATAGAAGCCACCTTCTGGGTAATCAGTTCGTCCAACATCTGCACCTGTGCAGCAACTGTTGTTTCGGCAGGGCTTTTATATGCTGTTTTCTGCCCCTTTTCTTCCAAATACTCTGAAAATCCCTCATACATCAAATCTCCAAAGGTATTTCCTGTAGACTTGAACATAAATACGTTTGTTCCTTCCAGAGAACCGCCGCTGGAAGCTTCTGCAGTCTTATCCCCTGCATCTTCCCCGTTTGCTGTTTCACTTTTCGTGGTACTGCATCCCACCAGTGATGCCAGCATCATTGCGCTTACACCTAACGCTACTAACCTCTTCCAATTTCTCATACTACTTCCTCCTTGTTTTTTATTTTATAAACAGCCTTCCGCTGCCTATAGCAAAATACTAGATAAAAATACTGATTGAGCTGCTAATATTCAAGGTTACTTTACTGCAAAACGCTCTCTGGCTTTTCTTTCATCCTCCTTCTGCTCCTGCAGCCATGCTGCGCTCTGCTCTTTACATTTCTTTTGGAGAGATGCAATCTTATCCTTATACTTTTTAATTTTTGCTGTTTTATCAGACTCGTTTAATGCAGTATCTTTTTTTATCTCCGCCATTGCATTTTTCAAAGCTTTTACTTCTTCTGCCGTCCTGTTATTTAATGCTTCTACATTTTTATTTCCCTTATAAATCGCTTTTAACTTGATGTTGGCGATAAGCTGTCTGTTCACATTCGGAATCAGCACTGCAATAATCAGGATAAATCCTGTAACAATTTTTCTCGAATTGGCGTCTACTTCCAGCAATCCAAGCGTGTAAGTAAGGAATGCCATAATGAGAGTTGCGATAACAGGTCCGTAAACCTTTCCTTTTCCACCATTTGTAGATACACCGCCCAAAACGCAGATTGCAATAGCCGTCATCTCATATCCCGTGCCCATGGTAGAGGACACACTTCCCCCCATTCTTCCTACAAAGAAAATAGAGGCAATTCCGCACATAGCACCCATAAGGATAAATACAATTAATTTTGTCTTTCTAACATCAATTCCCGAATACTGCGCACATGTTGCGTTGTTTCCGATGACATACAGCTTTCTTCCGAATCTTGATTTATGAAGTATAAAAACAAATACTGCACCCATAATCAGAAACAGAATCAATGAAAGCGGGATTCCTGCAATATTCACCCATGCAACAGTTGTATAAAAACTTGGAAATACTTTCAGCACATTGACATCAAGTATAATCTTTACAATGCCTCTGAACAGCATGGACGTGGCAATCGTCACAATAACCGCAGGCATTCCTATGTATGCCACACAATAACCGTTAAATGCCCCACACAGTGCTCCGGCCAGGATTCCGGCAAAGACGCCGATAAAAGCGGGCGCACCTGAGGCGCAGCACAATCCGGTTACCATAGATGCAAAAATCATATTGGAAGCTACTGACACATCAATATCTCCCAGCATCAGTATGAAGATCATACCCAGCACAAGAGGGCACACATCCATTCCCGACTGAATGATCGCCTGAATTGTTCCCTGTGAAAAGTAAAGATTTGTTTTTTTGACCATTAACACAATGTTAATTAAAATCAAAATATAGACCAATACCATTTCCCAGCTCACTAAAAACTTTGATAAGTTAAACCCCTGTTTTATTTCCAAATCTCTCACAGGTGATGTTTTTATATTTTTTTCTCCACTCATTAGATTAAAGCACTCCTTTCCTTCAGTGCTCTCCTTTCAGCAGAGCGTTCCATATAAATGTTCAGTGCAACTGCAGCAATGATGATTGCTCCCTGGATAGCATCTGACCATACACTTAAGCCTGGAAGAAGGCTGATAAAGTATGTAATAACCGCCATCATCAGGAATCCGATAATGACTCCGTCAACCTTTCCTTTTCCACCGCTGATGCTTACGCCTCCGAGAATACAGATTGCAATGGCTGTCATTTCATAACCTTCCCCTATACTGTAGCTGCATGTTGCATAATTTGCCGTATAAAGCATTCCGCCAAGCCCTGCCAGTGCACCGCAAAGTGTCATTGCGAGAAATACAACCCGCTCCTCTTTGATACCTGCAACCTGTGAGGATTCGCGGTTTGTCCCAATTGCATAAATCCGTCTTCCTCTTGATGTATATCCCAGGAAAAGAATTGCCAGGGCAAACACAAGAACCAGGATCCACAAAATCGACGGAATACCCAAGATTCTTAGTGTGGCAAACTTTAAGTACCCTTCTGTAAACTGATGAGGAAACCACCACTGTCCGCCGCTGAACAAGAAGGAAAATCCTCTAAATGCATACATTGTTCCAAGCGTTGCAATCATAGGTACCATTTTGAAATAACCTACAAGAATTCCGTTAAATGCACCGCACAGTGCGCCGATTAACAGTGCAAGCAGGATCCACAGAACTGCCGGCACATTTGGATTTTCTGCCATCAGGCGACAGCATACCACACCTGTCAGGGACAGAGTTGCTCCAATAGAGATATCAATACCTGCTGTCAGAATAACCATCATCTCCCCAATTGCGAGAAGCCCGTAGACTGCATTGTTCTGAAGCATGTTAATAATTGAGTTCACCGAATACATTGATGGGGTAATAATTGCTGCAAGAATAAGGAGAACAACAAGTCCAAGAAGCAAACCGAAGTTCCTGTTCCCTGTCATTTTTGCAAGGATTGATTTATTACTTTCTGTAGTTCTCATTCCTAACTTTCCCTCCCATCTTCATGTTTTAAAGATGCTTCTAAAATCATTTCCTGGGTTGTGCCGTCTGTATCGAACTTTCCGGCAATCCTTCCATTTCTCATAACCACAATCCGGTCTGCCATGCCAAGAACCTCCGGCATTTCCGAAGATACCATGATAATCGCATATCCATTTGCTGTCAGTTCATTCATAATTTCATAAATGGAATACTTGGCACCAACATCGATACCCTTGGTGGGCTCATCCAAAATCAGCACTTTCAAATCACAGCTCAGCAATTTTGCAAAGACTACTTTTTGCTGGTTTCCACCTGATAAAGAAGACGGCGGAGCACTGATATCCTTTGCCTTAAGCTGAATCTTCTGGCACAATTCAATGGCATTTTTTGCCTCCGCTGCCACGTCAATTCTGCCGCCTTTTACAAACCTGCTCATATCGGCAGAAGATACATTTTGATAAATGGGAAGCTCATTCACAAGTCCCTGGGTCTGTCTGTCTTCCGGCAGCAGGCCGATTCCATAGTTTAATGCATCAATCGGACTGTTAATCTTTACGGCCTTTCCTTCCAGTTCGAAAGAACCTGAATCTGGCGTCATAATGCCAAAAATATTCTGGCAGACCTCTGTGCGTCCCGCACCAACCAGTCCCGTCAATGCAAGAATTTCTCCTTTCCGTACATCGAAAGACACATTCTTGAAGTACCCCTCCTTGGAAATGTCGCTCACTTTCAGCACAACATCACCAATTTGAGCACTCTTGGGAGGATACATCTGTGTCAGCTCACGTCCAACCATTTCTGCAATTAATTTCTGGTTGGATATCTTATCCACATCCCAGCAGCCTATGTATTTTGAATCTCTAAATACCGTAACTCTGGTTGCCAGACGGTACATATCTTCAAACTTATGTGTAATAAAAATAATGGATACCCCTTCATCCCGCAAGTGTTCTGTAATCTGGTACAGCTCTTCACATTCCCTTCTTGAAAGTGATGCTGTAGGCTCATCCATAATCAGGATTCTCGCGTCTCTTGAAAAAGCCTTTGCAATCTCTACCAACTGCTGCTGTGCAACAGAAAGTGTACTCATTGGTTTAGATACATCAATATTTTTACTCAATGGCTCAATCAGCTCTTTTGCCCTCTGAGTCATCAGTTTCCAATTATAAATCCCAAACTTATTCTTTATTTCCTGTCCCATAAAGATGTTTTCTGTTACTGACAAATCCGGAAAAGCCGTAACATGCTGATATATGGCCGCTATCCCAAGTTTTGCCGAATCTTCCGTAGAACGAAGGGTAATCTTCTCCTTTTCCAGCAGCATCATACCGCTGTCCGGCTGATGAACTCCTGTTATTACTTTGATGAATGTTGACTTACCGGCACCGTTCTCACCCATAAGAGCATGTATCTCACCTTTTTTTAACTGAAAGTGTACGCCGTCCAATGCAGTCACACCACCGAAAGTTTTTACCACATCTTTCAGTTCCAAGATATACTCACTCATTCTGCTTTCCCCTTTCACCTTTTCATTTTCTGTTTGACCTCTTTCCCATATCCACCTATCCATGCACCTAGTATCACTACCTTTCCTCTATTATTCAATATCATAAATTGTTATTTCGTTATCATAAATTGTCATTTTAAAGTATTTGTCATTTTTAACCCACAATGTTATAATTTTTGTAGCATTTTTACAACATATGGACTGGAGAATACATATTATGGCATCACCGAAGAAAGACTTTCCCGAAAAATTTTATTCTGAAAGCTTCTCTCCAAACCCGATGGGAGATTCTTTTCCTTTTATAATTAAAGAATGTGGTTACTGCAGTGAAAAGAAATTCACTCTTGGGAAACAAAATAATTACAGTGAATACCTTCTTTTATACTCTGTTGAAGGGACAGTACGCTATACAAAAGACAAGAGAACCTTTTATGTCCAGCCCAATTCTGTTATTGTTACCTCCTGCAATACCACGCTGATTTTTACCAGGGTTTCAAAGGAATGGAGGTATTATTATTTTATTATTAGAGGAAGCCATTCCAAGCTGTTCTATAACATGGTCCGCACCCACGACAATATTGTTTTGTGCAACCCCTTCACAAATGTGCTGGACTCTTTTATGGAGCTTTTCCATATATTGTGTGAACCGACAGGAAATAATAATGACGGATGGAAATATATACATTCCTCTATGCTGGTACACAATATTTTTACTTCCCTTTATGATATTGTTTACGATTTGCAGGCAATAAAAGAACTAACCCCCGCACAGGAGAGCAGCATCAACGCAGCTTTGAAATATATTTCTTTGAATTATAAAGAAGAATTGAGTATAGAAACGATTTCTAACAAAGTGGGTTTCTCCAAATATTACTTTTGCAAGATATTCAAGCAGCAGATGGGAGTGACTGTCCACAAGTATGTGAATGAATACCGGATAAATAAGGCGAAAGAACTGCTTGCTTATTCCAAACTTTCCGTCAGCTCAATTGCCAGCAAGGTTGGCTTTAAAACCGCCCTTACCTTTTTACGTGCCTTTGAACGTTCTGTGCATATGACCCCAAGCGAATATAGAGATTATTATTAGAAAAATGGATTCGGCACCTCAGCCCCAAAAATCCGAACTAAATATATATTGTAGACTTTAAAAAAAGTGCGGGTTCGTAAGATTATTCAAACGAACCCGCACTTCTTCGAGAGTGCGCTTCCTGCCACACTCTCTATTCCGGATAGATACACTCTATCCCCAACTCCTCAAACTTCCGAAGCCATATGTCTCCAGGCTTTTCGTCAGTAACAAGAGTCGTTATATCTTCCAGCATTCCGATTGATGTAAATGCTGTCTGCCCAAACTTACTGCTGTCCACTGCAAGAATCTTCTGTTTTCCCGCTTCCAGCATTGTTTTCTTATTATTCGCATGAAGATCATCGGAATCTGTAATACCTGCAGCAAGGTCAACTCCTTTACACGAAATAATCGTCTTATCTACATGATAGGAGCGAAGCATCCTGTCTGTCTGAGGTCCTACAAGGGCAAAGGAACCCTCTCTCGATACGCCGCCGGTGGACAGCACACTCCAATCCGGCACATCAAACAATTCAATAATGATTTCTATTGAATTTGTAATCAATGTCAAATTCTTCTTATCTTTTAATGCTTTTGCAATGTACACTGCTGTTGAGCTGGCATCCAGCATAACGCTGTCCCCATCGTGTATCAGGCTGTTCATCAGTTCCGCAATACGCTGCTTTCCGACTACATTACGGTTCTTCCTGATATTAAAGGGAAGATCAATACTCACATTTTCGTTCATTACGGCACCGCCGTAACTCTTAATAGCATAGCCGTCATTCACCAGCTTTTCCAAGTCCCTGCGGATTGTCTCCTCAGACACTTCATATAACTGACTAAGTTCACTTACCACTACACGCCGTTCAGCCTGAAGTTTTTCCAATATTTCATTACGTCTCTCTATTGCAAGCATCACGTTGCCTCCCGGTATTACCGTATTTTGAAAGTTACATTACAGTTCAGCCGCAAATCCGATTCCCCGTGCGGGACTGTTACAAAATTGCCTCGCGGATCTGAGCATCCGGATGTGCGATAATAGATGAGTCCAGATACATCCCATCTTTTGCTGCTGCCGCTTCCGCTTTTTCAATCGCAGCTTCTACTGCTGCAACCTCACCTGTCAGCATTAGATAAGATTTCCCGCACATCCCCCGGGCAATTCTAAGCTCAATTAAATCAACAATTGCTGTCTTTGCGGCCTCATCTGCCGCCACGATAATAGACGCTGCATCATATGTCTCCAGTATTCCCAGAGCAGATACTTCTTCAATCTTTGAAGCTCCATAGATTGCCGGAAAAATGGATTCGTGTGGGTTACCAAGAATAAAGCTGTTAATCAGGTGCTTTCCATGCAGTGTTCTGGAAGTTTCAACTGCTGCATTTACCGCACTTAAGTCCCCTGAGATAATTACAATGTATTTTCCCGGACATACCGTTTGGGCCTCAATGATATTCACATCAGAAGTCTTGACCATAGCATCTGCTGCCACGACACCTGCTGAAACAGTCTTATATTCTGCCATTCCAATTGCCTTACTCATTGCCTGCACGTCCTTCCTGCGTTTCTATGATTATAAATCTTTCATTCACTTCACTGACCGTACCCTCAATACTTGCATGAATGCCTACACTTAATCCTTTGCCCGGTTCAGCGATCATCTGCCCTCTTAGCACCTTATCCCCCATTTTCACAACCGCGGATGCAGGTGCTCCGATATGCTGGCTTAGCAATATCTTTACTTTTCGGATGTGGGCTGACGACTCATCCAAAGGAGCTTCCTTGTCATAACGGGTCAGGTCCAGCCTTGCCATCAAGCGTTCCATAGGAACTTTACGGTACTCTCTTTCCCTTCCCACCTTTTTGGGCACAACACCTTGGGGGGGCTTTATTCCATTCGCCCGTAACCCTGCTTTATATTCTGTCATCAAAGACCTTGGTGATAACCCCTGCATGCAGGAATACATTTCACACAAGCCACAGGAAGAACAAAACATCGTATTCAAAAATATGTCCGGCTGCTGTACATCCTTACAGGTTGCCGCCCTCATGAATAAATGTGGTTCTACAGGGTGACCCAGGAGATTTCTTGGACATAAATCTGTACACATATTACATTGGCAGCAGCAGGCTGCCGCACGTTTCAAATCTATCGATGACTTTTCTCTTTTTCTCTGAATAATCAAATGCTCCTCTGGTAATACCAATATCGCATTTGTGGTTTTAGTAACCGGCTGTGAACCACTGCCGATAAAGCCCATCATCGGTCCTCCGATGAAATATACCGGGTTCTTCACCGTAACATGGCCGGCCATTCTCACTACTTCTTCCATTGTTGTGCCAAGAGGTACTCTCACGGTTACCGGATTTTCTACCTCAGCCACAACAGATACCAATTTATCTACAACCGGCAGCTTCTGGCTGACAGCTTTATATACATTGTATACGGTCTCAACATTAAATACGGCTACTCCGCTTTCAATGGGGAGCCCACCCGGCTTTACCACCTTGCCGGTCACTTCATAAATTAATACAACTTCATCACCCGCCGGATATACCTCATCCAACAGTCCAAGCCTGACCTCGGGGTATTCCCCTATTACTTCATTCAGTGCATCAATTGTTTTAATATAGGCTTTCTTGATTCCAATCACAACTTCTTTGGCTCCTACAGCCTGCCCTATCATGTGAAAGGTTTCAACGATTTCCTGTGCATATTTCTCCAGTAATTGCCTATGTAATTTCAACAGCGGCTCACATTCCGCACAGTTCAGGATAATTGTTTCCGCGCGTTCATCTAACTTCGCGTATGTAGGAAAGCCCGCACCACCTGCACCAACAATACCGGCTTGCTGCAATATGCTGCTCAATTCTTTCATATCCATAGTTCACTACTCCAGTCCTGTTCCATCGTCAATAATACCAACAATCGCCGCATCAACAGGTGCATCCGGCATCCCGGAACCAATTCTGGCCGCGCTTCCCTGTGCCACTAACACATAATCGCCTACACCCGCACCTATTTTATCAATCGCAATGAGTTGTTTTGCTCCTGTCTGCATATGCTCCAAAACATCCACAATCATAAGCTTGTTGCCGACTAAATTTTCACATTTGCGTGTTGAGACAACACTTCCCTTTATCTTACCTATCAGCATAACATCCTCCTTGTGCGGGTCAAAGCAGATATTTGGAATCCGCTTTTCTCTTTATTCTTGTAGGGGATGCCGCGGCATCCCCTATAATCTTAGGTATACTTATTGAACATTAGTAATTCAACGAGTATACGATATCTGTACAATACTCTGTCTTATTTGATAATTCTTACTGTATCTCCTGTTACAATCCTGGCTGCATTTGCTTCATCCGTGTCAATATGCATCTCCAAGGTAAAACTGTCATCTACACGAATCTGAACATGATTGAAAACAGTTCCTCTTTCATTATCCGCTTTTACGGATACGGTATCTCCATCATGTACCCCTGCTGCCATCGCATCCTTAGGCGCCATGTGGATATGTCTTTTGGCTATGATACATCCCTCATTCAGGTAAAGTGCTCCCTTTGGTCCCACCACTGCAACCGCAGCCGACCCGGCAATATTTCCTGACTCTCTGATTGGAGCCTTCACGCCAAGACGGATAGCATCTGTCGCGGAAACCTCTACCTGAGACTTCGTTCTCACAGGCCCTAAAATCCTGACATTTTCAATGGCTCTAAGCTTCAAACCCACAATGGTAACCAGTTCATTTGATGCATATTGTCCGCCCATCAGTTCCTTTTTCTTTGTCAGCTGATAACCTGGGCCAAACAGAACCTCTACATGTTCCTGTGTTAAATGGACATGTCTTGCGGACACTCCAACCGGCACCATATACCCGGTATTATCAGAAGTCTTTTGCTTATCAATGGCTTCCAATACCATTTTTGTGATTAATTCTACATTGCCGTTATCCATAATTATTTAACCTGAGGAAGAATCTTTTCTACATCATTGTGTGGTCTTGGGATTACATGTGTTGCTACTAATTCTCCCAGTCTTCCTGCTGCTTCTGCGCCTGACTCAACGGCTGATTTTACAGCTCCTACGTCTCCACGCACCATAATTGTTACAAGTCCGGAACCAATTTTTTCTGTTCCAACTAACACTACGTTTGCAGCTTTAAGCATTGTGTCTGCTGCTTCGATTGATGCTACCAAACCTCTTGTTTCAACCATTCCTAATGCTTCCTGTGACATTCTTTTTTCCTCCTTTAATTGAATCTCTTCTACCTGTTCCACCTGCTGCGCCGTCTGCTTTACTCTTTGTACTGCTTTAGCGGGCGCTTTCGCCGTAGTTGTTTTCTTTGTGGATGCAGCTTTCGTTATACCAGCCTTACCTTTTACAGCACTGGTAGATTTAGCTGTACTCCTTTTTGCTGCCTCTTCTGGTTTAGAGGTGCCTGGGGCCTGTTCTTCACCGGTTGATTTCTTTTCTTCCGCCATCTGACTGCCTCCTAAATTACTCGGTTTACACTGTTATTAATGATTTTGATAATCTCTTCATGGGGACTTGCAATTACCACTTGCGCTACGGGTTTCTTAATTCCATTTGCTGCGGCAGTTTCAATGGCTTGCGTTACAGCAGATACATCTCCGCGGATAATAATTGTTACAAGTCTTCCACCTAACTTTTTTTCCCAGGTAACAAACTGCACGTCTGCCGTCTTGCACATAATGTCAATGGCAACGACTGCGGCTGTCACACTCGGAATTTCAAAAAATCCATACGCCTGTCCCATGAGACTGCTCCTTTGCTGTAGTTCTTATACGGTTGGAAGGATCTTCTCTACATCATTGTGAGGTCTTGGGATTACATGTGTTGCTACTAATTCTCCCAGTCTTCCTGCTGCATCAGCTCCTGCCTCAACAGCTGCCTTTACAGCTCCTACATCTCCGCGTACCATAACTGTTACCAGTCCTGAGCCGATTTTCTCTGTTCCTACTAATGTAACCTCAGCAGATTTTGTCATTGCATCTGCTGCCTCAATTGCTGCTGTAAGACCTCTTGTTTCTACCATTCCTAATGCCAGTTGTGCCATTTTCATTTCCTCCTAGACTTCTTCTACAAAAATTTTATTGGGTTTTCCTTTATCTAAACCGCTCAGTTTCAGCATCTTTTCTGTATCCTCTGTTGGTCTTGCAATTTCGTATTCAGCTACAATTCCTGCTAGTTCCTCTGCCTTCCTTTTAGCTGCCTCTAGTGCTGCCTGAACATCGGATACGCTTCCGCGAAACTTTATCATTACAATCAGTGGTACAGGCAATTCATCTGCATTTGCCGGTTTATTTTTATCAAAGGTTTCCAGACGTACATTTCCAGCCTTACATCCGGCATCAGCCGCCGCAAATGCTGTTGAGAGCCCGAATACCTCTAACATGCCTACTGCTTCTCCCATATCAATTCTCCTTTTTGGGATTGCTGCTATTTATTGATAATAGCAATTTTCAGTCCTTCCATTTTCAGGTTGGCCTGATGAGCTTCATTCACCTGCTCCAGCGGGAACTCATGAGTGATGAGGTCATCCATTGGAAGGCCGATTGCTTTTGCTCTCTTTAAGAAATCAAATGTTGTAGCATAATCTCTCAAAGTATATACCCAGGAACCAACCAGTGTGATTTCCTTAGAGCACAAATCAAAGTGAGGATTGATCGTTGCATCTCCTCCATTGATAAAGAATCCTAACTCACAGAGTCCGCCGCCGTTGCGGATAAACTTATAAATGTTAGAGTGTGCTGCCGGTGAACCTGTGCACTGGAATGCAAAATCTGCAAGATGTCCGCCAAATGCATCTTTTACACCTTCTGCAAGAGCTTCAATTCCTTTGAAGTCTTTGAAGTTTACAGACTTGTCTGCGCCCATTCTCTTAGCAAAATCCAGTCTCTTCTGTTCTCCGTCTACAGCAACAATATTTTCAATACCCATAGTACGGAGGATTGAAATACAAATCAAACCGATAGGTCCGCATCCCTGTACTACTACTCTGCTGTTGAACCTTAAAATACCTGTGGTTTTTGCCCGTTCTACTGCATGAATAAGAACTGCACACGGCTCAATAAGAATTCTGGATTTCAAATCAAGGTCACTTACATTGAAAACTGTAGAACCCTCACGAATGAGTATGTAATCTGAAAACCATCCGTTTAAATGAATGTCATCATCCGGAAGCAGTCCGTATACGTCAGCGCCGCCCACATTCTGCTTATTCAGATCATACATTGTAATGTCCGGGTCATCTTTAAAAATCATACAGGTAACAACTTTGTCTCCAACCTTCAATTCTTTTCCGGCACTGTCAATTTTCACATTCTTACCCATCTTTACAATTTCGCCGGTACCTTCATGTCCGAGAACAACCGGAATCAGGCTGAATGGGTCTCTCTTGAACTCATGAGCATCTGTGCCGCACACACCACATCCCTCTACTTTTACCAGGATGTCTCCGTCCCCAACTTCCGGTATCGGATATTCTTTTATATCATAATGCTCAAGAGCTGTCAACATAGCAACACGTGCAGTCTTCGGTACTGCTCCGCTTCCTGCTGCTGCGCCTGCCGCCGGAGTAATCTGTTTTTCCAGCATACTTTCCAGCACCTGCTTTACAACTGCCTCTACACTTGCGGAATTCATTTCCATTTTATTTCCTCCTGTTTTACCTAATGCATAAACTCTCTGCCATTACGCAGCGTCTTCTCTTTGTAAATGTACTTGCACTTGTGAGCCCCTCACCTGTTCTGCTGGCAATGGTGAATGTGCAGAAGCCTTCGCCCCCGAATCCCAGTGCCGCGTAAGATGGGCCGTTCTTTACAAGAATCGCTGTGTCCATTGCTTTTGCGTATTTTGTGATATTGTCTACATTTTTTGAATGGATATGTGCAGAGTGTCTGTTGCCATGCTCCAGCCAGAGTGCCTGTTCTATCGCATCATCCAAATCTTTTGCCCTGACAATACCCAGAATAGGCATCATCAGTTCTTCTTCAATTAATGGATGCTCCTTAACTCCCTCAAATATGATACACCTGATATTGCCCGGAACGCTTATTCCAATCATTCCCAGCAAAGTCCTGGCATCCTTTCCCACACACTTTCTGTTCAATCTGCCATTCTGTAAAACAACTGCTGTCAATGCATCCTGTTCCTCTTTAGTTGCCAGATAACATCCTTGTTCACTGACCATGTAGTGAATTAATTCTTCTACGACGGAGGTTACAGCCACAACTTCCTTCTCAGCAATACAAGGCAGGTTATTGTCAAATGTACACCCATTTATAATATCTTCTGCCGCCTTGCGGATATCCGCAGTCTCATCCACAAGTACCGGAGGATTACCTGCACCTGCACCGATTCCCCTCTTACCAGAGGATAAAACAGCTGTTACAACACCCGGGCCTCCTGTTGCAGCAATCAACGGAATATCTTTATGCTTCATCATAATATTACTGGATTCCATGGTCGGTTTCTCAACAGTACATGCGATGTTATCCGGGCCTCCTGCTTCTATAGAAGCTTCATTTAACAGATTCACTGCATAAATAGATGTCTTAGTTGCTGCCGGGTGTGGATTGAATACTACTGTATTGCCCCCTGCCAGCATCCCTATTGTATTGCAGATAACCGTCTCACTTGGATTTGTACATGGTGTAATCGCACCGATAACACCAAAGGGTCCCATCTCTACCAGTGTCAGCCCTCTGTCTCCTGACCATGCAGTTGTTGTGATATCTTCCGTTCCCGGTGTCTTTTCCGCAACCAACTGATGTTTTAAAATTTTATGGCCCACATTACCCATGCCTGTCTCATGTACACCCATACGTGCAAGAATCTCAGCATTTTCTATTGTCTTTTTTCTAATATTAGAAATAATTTTTTCTCTTTGATCCATGGACATTCTGCTGACAATCTTCTGTGCCTTTTTTGCAGCCTCTATTGCTTCGTCCATTCCGGCAAATACGCCGCGGCTTTTGGATACTTCGGATGCAATCTGCATTTTTGCCATAACTTCCTGAACTATATCCTGAATCACCTGTTCACTTACAGACACGCTAATACCTCCTCAAAAATTTCTTTGCCATAAGCAGCAATGGCGGTATCTTCTTCGGCCGTCCCGCCGCTGACCCCTAAGGCTCCGATTATTTTACCATCTGCTTCCAACGGTTCCCCGCCGCCAAATATAACAATCTTCCCTTCATTTGTGAATTGAATCCCATACAAAGGCTGGCCCGGCTGACTTAGATGACTAAGTGCTTCTGTCGACATCTTGAGGCTCGCTGAAGTAAATGTTTTATTTACTGCAATGTCAAAACTTGCTATGTAGGCACCATCCATAGACTGGACGGCTACAGGTCTTCCTGCCTGGTCAGAAACAGCAATTACAATACTGACTCCCATCTTAGCTGCCTTTTCCTTGACCTTCTCAATCAGGGCATTGGCTGCCTTCAATGTCATCTTATGCTGGCTGCACCTGCATACATGTCCATTTTCTGGACGAGAACCCTTTTCTTTCATTTGATCTAACACTGCTTTCACAGCATTGGTAATATCCTGTTCGTTCATAGCAGTCCTCACTTCTAATCTTTACAATCCAAGCTGAGCCATTACTTTCTTCGTGATGGATGCAACTAAGTCTGCATCTGCAGCAGAAGCATCGGTTGTCCCTGTACCGCATGAACTTCCACAGCTATGGCAGCTTGGTTTGCCTTCTTTAGCATTAGGGCATACGTTTGCAGGATGTTTTCCCGGAAGACCGAATTGTCTTCTGATTTCATATAGTTTTTCTACCTGCTCTTTGGACAGTTCCTGTGGTCCGCCCAGCATATTTGACTGGTATAACAGGCGTGCATAGAATTCCAAAGATTCCATCTTATGATAAGCATTCAGCAAGGAGTCAGAATAGGAAAGCGCTCCGTGGTTTTCCAGTAATACTGCATCAAAATACTGTAAGTGCTCAGATATTGCATCAGGAATTTCTACGGTAGATGGTGTTCCATATTTTGCAATCGGAACGCATCCCAAAGCAATAACAGCCTCCGGCATGATTGGTTGTGTCAGAGGAATTCCAGCGATAGCAAATGTTGTAGCGTACAGCGGGTGAGCATGTACTACAGAATTAACATCTGGTCTTTCTTTATATACACGCATATGCATTTTAATCTCTGAAGATGGCTTAAATCCCTTATTTGCCTGGATTACATTTCCTTCCGCATCCACTTTACAAATATATTCCGGTGTCATAAAGCCTTTGCTGACACCTGTTGGCGTACATAAAAATTCATTGTCATTCAGTTTTACAGAAAAGTTACCATCATTTGCAGCAACCATCCCACGGTTATAAACCCTTCTACCAATTTCACACATTTCTTTTTTAATTTCGTATTCGTTTTGCATCCTATTTTTCCTCCTTGGATTCTTAAAACAAAACTAAACATTTGTTTCTTGTTGTTTCTAACTCGATATTACCACACAAACCCACATCAGTCAACTTATTTTTATGTTGTTTTTATTGTGCTTTCGCCGTTTTTTCCTTCTTCTTCCATTTCCCAGGGAAGTACATCCCCCTCCTCCTTCAGATACTCAAGAATCTCGGAAACTCCTTCATAATTTTTAGAATCAACATGGAAGATTTTTTTGCATCCGGCAAGCTTCAGCCATCTCTCTGCCCGGTTTACATCTGCCTTCTCATCATGGATTTTTGTCACAATCCCAATCACCTCACGGTTGCACATAGCAGTACAACAGGGCGGATACAGAGAATACGGTTCCACCGCGGACAGCAGAAGCCCTACTACATCTGCTTCATAAGCATAAAGAGCAAGAGCATATCCCAGATGTTTTGTCTGGGCATATTCGCCCGGGGTATCTATGATAACATCGAAGTTATTTACATATTGAGTTTTATGATATTGAATTTCCTCACCTTTTAATGCCTGGGTTAATGTGGTTTTTCCACATTCACTCCGGCCCATCAGTACAATTTTCTTCATCGTAAACTAAGTCCTTGTTATTTCACATACAGAAAAGCCCATCTTCTGTTTGATATATTCCAAAACTGCACAGATGGCAGCTTCTGTCTCGGAAATTGTACCCGTTATAATTAAAGTACCGCTGAATCTGTCCACAAATCCCAGTTCAATTCCTGCTGCCTTAATTGCCACATCGGCTGCAATAATTGTTGTTTCTGCCGGGCTGATAGTCAGTATACCTATCGCTGATTTACTGTACTCCGCCCCTGGATCAAGTCCCAGTTTTTCATACAATGTGATATCAGGATTTGCAATCAGGTGGGCAATCGTAATTTCCTTGCCCGGAACCAGTTCCTGTACAATTCTTTCAGGTATTTGCTCATAATTCATCTGCCTTAACCTCCTATCTGGCATTCCATTTGGGATGCCTGCTCTGCAGCCTGCAGCAACAATTCCATCTTTTCATTTGACGGCGGCTCCACATCTTTCATCAGGTACTCTCTGCCAAGACCTTCATACTTATCCTGGCCGAGCCTGTGATACGGAAGCAGATGAATCCGCCTGACGTTACCGAGTTTCTTTGTATATTCTGCAATATCACGTATTTCCTGAACTGTATCGTTGAATCCCGGAACCACTGGTATTCGTATACTTAATTCCGTCCCGCCCGATTGTGCTATCTTCATGGCATTTTCCAGCATCAGTTCGTTGGAGCGTCCTGTATATTCTTTGTGCTTCTTTGGATTCATATGCTTAATATCCAGTAAATACTGATCCAAGTAGGGAAGAAGTCCCTCAATCACTTCATAGGGCGCACATCCCATGCTTTCCAGTGCCGTATTAATACCCACCTCACAGGCTGCTTTTAGAAGTGCTGCAGCAAACTCAGGCTGACAGAGGCTTTCACCGCCCGACAGAGTAAGTCCGCCTCCGGTCTTTCTATAGTAAGTACGGTCCTTTTCCACCGTCTCCATCACTTCTTCAACTGTAACATCCCTTCCAATTACCTTGGGCTCACCCTGTACCAACATCGTTTCAATTTCATACTGCTGTGACTCAGGATTGCAGCACCAGCGGCATTTTAAAACACATCCTTTTAGAAATACAATCGTCCTGATCCCGTCTCCGTCATGTATAGAATACCGCTGTATATCAAAAATGCGGCCTTTCGTTTTCAAATAGTCATTCATGCTGCGGTTCCTTTCTCCAAGTTAGAAGCCCTGTTCCGTCCTTTGTATAATATCATCCTGAAGTGACTTGGACAGTGTGGTAAACAATGCACTGTATCCTGCCACTCTGACTACCAGATGCTTGTACTGTTCCGGGTTCTTCTGTGCATCCTGCAAGGTTTCACGGCTTACTACATTAAACTGCATGTGACTCCCTTTCTGCTCAAAGTAAGAACGGATCAGTCCCACAAAATTCTCAAGCCCCTTTCTGCCGCTCAGTGCAGAGGGATGGAACTTTTGATTGAACAAGGTTCCGTTAGATGCAATATAATGATCCAGCCTGGATACTGAGTTTGCAGCAGCGGTAGGCCCGTTCACATCTTTTCCTGCCGATGGTGAGACCCCGTCGGCAACTGGAGTATATGCCAGACGTCCGTCAGGAGTTGCCCCAGTTTGAGCACCCAAAGGTACGTTTGCCGATACAGGGTACAACCCTGCCTGAAAAATACCTCCTCTTGGGTTTCTGTAATTTTGAAGCGGTCTTGTGTATGTATATGCCACATCCCTTGCAAATGCATCCACTTCCAGGATATCGTTTCCAAACTTAGGCACTTCTTCAATCAACTTCAAAATTCTTTCACCCTTTGTCTTTACCTCTGGTGCCTCTGAAGCGGCAACTACCGTCTTCAGAATTGCGGAAATCTCCTGCTCACCTACAGTCTGTCCCGCCGCTTTCATACTGCCGGCTATTTTCGCCGTCAAAAATGCAACATCTTCTTCGCTTAATCCCTTACCATAATTCGCCGCCAGTGCTTCCTTCATTTCTTTCATAGTCACTTTTTGTTCATCATAAACCAGCTTTTTCACTGCATACAGTGAATCTGCCATGTTTGCGACTCCAAAGCCCTGGGGACCGGTGAAGTTATACACCGCGCCGCCTTCCTGGACCGTTTTTCCGTTCGCTATGCAATCGTCTACCATTGAGGAAAGGAACGGCAGCGGACATCTTTCGGCATGTGCCACATCAATAGCATTGTCCGCATTGACCAGCAGCTTAATTGCATAATCCATCTGTGCCTTATAGGCGCCGTAGAACTCTTCAAATGTCTTCATCTCTTCTACTCTGCCCGTCTTTGGTCCTATCTGAATCCCTTTATCCATTCCATTGCTAAATACCAGTTCCAGTGGACGGCACATATTAAAAAATGCAGCGTCATGCCATCCTTCTGTTTTTCCTGATTTCTGTGGCTCCACACATCCAATAATATTGTAATCCCTGGCATCCTGCAAAGTCAGCCCTCTGCTTACAAGGGAAGGGATGATAACCTCATCATTATAATATGCAGGGAATCCAATCCCTGTACGGGTCAGCTCCGCCGCTTTTATGAGGAATTCATGGGGCGTCTGATTCCACACTCTGACTGACAGTGAAGGCTGGGGAAGAAATACATGCATAGTGGCCTGAATACTCATAAATGATAAATCATTCGTCACATCAATTCCATCTTCATTCTGCCCTCCGGCAATCAGGTTCTGGAACAAGCTGTACCCTGCAAATCCTTCTGCGGAAACAGCATCCCGGCACTTATTCAAATCATTTAGCTTCACCCAAATACAATCCATCAGCTCCTGAGCAAATTCCCTTGTTATCTTACCACTGTCAATATCTTCCTTATAATAAGGATACATATACTGGTCAAATCTTCCCGGTGAAATAGAATGTCCGCTGGACTCAATCTGAAGTAACTGCTGCACAAACCAGAAAGACTGGCATGCCTCATAAAAACTTGATGCTCCCTTCTCCGGAACATTCGCACAATTCTGTGCAATCTGAAGCAGTTCTTTCTTCCGTGTCATATCCGGGCACTTCTGGGCTTCCTCCAGAGCAAGCTTTGCATAACGCTTTGCATATGTAACAGCAGCATCACAGCTAATCATTACTGCTTCCAAAAATCTTGACTTTTGCTGGTAATCACCGTCCGTCAGGTTAAGCTTCGCCTTCTGGCACCTGGCCTTCTCTTTAATCCCCGAAAAGCCTATCTTCAAAACCTCACCATATTTTACTGTCACATGTCCCACACCATTATAAAAATAATTTCCAGGTGTAAATATACCGTGCTCTATTGCAAGCAAAGTTTCAGACTCCATATAAGTCGTAGCAAGCTCACTTGTTGTCTTGCCCTTCCAATACCCATTTACCCGTCTGAGTTCTTCTTTCGTTTTGTCCGATATATAAAAGGGGTCCGCAGATCTGGTCTCTACCGTATCGAACTCTTCCTCCAGCCACTGGTAAGAAAATTCCGGATAAGTCTGGCATCCCCGGGGAGCTATTGTTGTACTGCCAACAATCAGTTCCAAATCACGGATGACAATTGGGATATTCTCCAAAATATGCCGGAACGCCTTTGCACGGCGGATGATAACAGGCTCGTCTTCTGTTTGTTCGTAAGATTCCGTAAGCAGCACAGCTCTGGCCGACTCGATTTCCGGCATCCTGGCATACAGGTTCTCAACAAGCTTTGGGATACGCTCCGATTTCGGTATGTCAGTACTGTTATAAGTATAAAGTCCCATTAGTTTTGTTACTCCTTTCTTTATATGTGAATATCATATACTTTTTCAACTGCCAACGTTCAAGAACAGATTTCTTATTGAGCGTTAGTAGTTCACCAAATACGCTTAACTGGTATCATTATACTTCAACGCCATATACAAGTCAACGAAAACAACGATTATACCTTGTGCTTTACACACAAACCCAACAAACATAAGTTTTTTTATAGTTGGTTTTATTGGTTTCTATAACTTTCTTATACATTGTACAACATGCAATAAAACCCAAAATAGGGAGCCAGCCTACAATTAAAAATACTTGCGAAAGTCCTTAGAACCAACGCAAGTATTTTTCTCCATTTCATTATTTTGACTGTTTTAAGAGAAATAACAAGAATATCTATTATCTGATTCCTCTTTTTTTATAATCCTGTCTTTTGCTTTATATACTGTCTTGCCTTTATAGCATATTCGAGTGAATTGGCTTTAGCTGGGTCTTGTTCTGCTTCCACTACCATATACCCGCTATATCTACATTTTTCAATTTCTGCAAAAATCGGTTCAAAATCAATTACACCGTCACCTGGAACAGTAAATGTGCCCAGCCGTACACCATCGAGGAAACTTTTATTATTATTCTTAACTTCGTCCACAATTTTACGCCGGATATCTTTCAAATGAATATGGCGAATACGACCACTATATTTCTGAAACATGTCTAATGGGTCAACATCACAATAAGCAAAATGTCCCGTATCATACAATAGATGTACATAGTCAGGATTCGTATTTTCCATCATCCGTTTCACTTCGTCAGCATCCTGCACCACGGTTCCCATATGATGGTGGAAGGTCAATTGGATTTCATAATCCTGCCAGGCAATTCTTCCCAGCTTATCCATGCCTTCACAAAATGTCTTCCATTCCACATCATTCATTTTCGGCTTTTGACCAAAAATTGGAGTATTCTGCATCCCTTGAACACTGTAACTCTGTTCCGATACGCCAATAACTTGAGCACCCACCGCCTTTAAAAACATAAGCTGTTGGCGGAATGCATCTTCTACTTGCGCAAACGGTCTGCTGATTAGAAAACTTGAAAACCACTGATTACATATTTCTATACCTCTTAAATCCAGTGCTTTCTTTAGCACGGTTAAATCTTTGGGATACTTATTGCCTATTTCTGACCCTGTAAATCCGGCTAAAGCCATTTCACTCACACATTGCTCAAATGTATTTTCACTACCTAAATCCGGCAGATCATCATTTGTCCACGCGATTGGTGCGATCCCCAGTTTGATTTTATTCTGATCAAGCATTTTGTTCTCCTCGCGCTACTATTTATTTTCTGCCTCAAAGTCTTCAACATTATCGGCAGTAATCAACTCTGCCTTCGTTTTTGTATGTTCTTCTAATTCTTTACCATCAAGCACATCCAGACAAGCCTGAATCGCGGCTTCTGCTTGCAAGTTAGGGAACTGCGCTACACTACCGATCAGCGTGCCCGCCTTGATTGCTTCGATATCATCGCTGCTTGCATCAAAGTCAAACACTTGCACTTTACCGGAAAATCCACCTTGCTCAATTGCCTGAATAGCGCCTTGACCCATTTCTGCATTAATAGCCCAGACAACATTCACTTCCGGATTTGCAGATAACACATTCTGCATAACATTAAAAGCTTCATTACGATCACATTTTGCCGTCTGCGATGACACAACCTCGAAATCAACCTGATCTTTAAAGCCATTCAAGCGTTCTTCATGAGCCGCAACACCGGAAATCCCTTCCAAATAGGCCACTTTTCCACCCTCGGTATTCTCTTGTGCATACGTCCCGGCCAACGATGCAGCCTCGTACTGGTCAATACCAACATAGGTCTCCACATGTCCGCCTTCTGCTGATAGCGCCTCCTCATTAATTACGTCATTTACCAGAATGACCGGAATATCTGCATTATTAGCTTTTACAATTGCAGGCACCAGACTTTTTGAATCAGCCGCCGATAAAATAATTGCATCAAATCCTTTAATTACAGCATTTTCTACCATTTGCACCTGCTTCTCAACATCCGTTTCTTTCTCCGGTGCCTGGAAAGATAATTCAACACCATTTGCTTCGGCATACGCATAAGCACCTTTTTCCATAGCGGTCCAGAATTCATCTGTTTTAGCTTTAACAATATAGGCTATTTTAATGTCTTTGTCACCACCTTCTGATGAATTACCACAAGCTGCCATTGAGATTGCCATTGTTGCTGTTAACAATACCGCTAATACTTTCTTTTTCATAAACCCTATCCTCCATTTTTTCTTATTTTGCGTCGTCCTTATGTCTAAGTGAGTCTGCCAATACCGCCAGCAAGATGACTACACCAATCACAAGCTTTTGTAAATTTGAAGATACATTCAATAAATTCAATCCATTTCTGATTACAATCATAATAATTGCCCCGACAAATGTACCCCAGACCGAACCAAAACCACCAAGTAAGGATGAACCACCAATAACACAGGAGGCAATCGCATCCATTTCATAATCAAGCCCCGCCGTAGACTGAGCCGAATTAAGCTTTGCCACTAAAATTACTGAAGCAATCGCTGCGCAAAATCCGGAAATCGCATACGCCATAATCTTATATTGCACTGTATTAATACCGGATAATCTGGTTGCTTCCTCATTGCCGCCAATTGAATAGATATAACGCCCGAATTTTCGATAGCGCATAATATAAAATGCAATCAGGTAAAAAATAATCATAAATACAATCTGCACAGGAACCTGCGTCCCTGGAATAACACCTACTCCAATCCAGCGGAAGCCTTCGGAATAGCCGGTAATCGTCTGTCCATCTGCCAAAGTTAATGCCGCACCTCTGGCCATACTCATCATTGCCAGCGTTGCAATCATCGGCTGTAATTTGAACTTAGCAATCATCACCCCATTAAACGTTCCGCATAAAAGTCCAATTACCAAGGCTGCCAGTACTCCAACAAACGGGGGCATGCCGCCCTCAACAATTATTTTTCCCATAACAATACCAGTGAAGGCAACAACTGACCCAACCGATATATCAATTCCTCCAGTAAATATAACCAGGTTTATTCCTAAAGCAATTACTGCAATTACTGTCACCTGTTGAAAAATGTTAATCAAATTACCAAACGAGCGGAATGCAGGTTCCGCAATTGAAAGAACCAGGCACAGAACAACAAGTGCAATTACCGATGTCATATTTGTCAAATTAATTTTCTTTTTCATTTTCTTCCACCTTCTTTGCCTTTTTTGAGGCAGTTGCATAACCCACCATCAACTCTTCCGTAATGTACTGCATATCATTAACTTCAACCGTTCCGGTAATCGTTCCCTCGTGCATGACATATATGCGATCCGATATCCCCATACATTCTGTCAATTCCGATGAGACAACAACCACTGCTTTTCCCTGTTCCTTAAGACTATTCATAATCTTATAAATTTCCGTTTTAGCACCAACATCAATTCCTCTGGTGGGCTCATCGAATATGAAAATATCAGCCTCGGTATTCAGCCATTTGCAGATTACTACTTTCTGCTGATTTCCACCAGAAAGATTCTTTGCCTTTTGTTTGAGAGAAGGGGTTTTAACATTCATTGAATCTGCCAATTTTTGATTATTGCGGTTCTCTTTGTCCATATCCAGCCCGAATTTTCCCATTGAGTTATCCAAATTCGCCAATGAGATATTCTGATTTAAATCAAATTTCAGAATCAGGCCCTGGCTTTTACGGTCCTCGGTTAAAAATGCCATACCCAGGGATTTCGCCTGCTCACAACTGCTGATTTTATGTTTCTTCCCGCCAATAAAAATTTCTCCGCTATCCAATTGATCCGCACCGAAAATTGCCCGCATAAGTTCCGTACGTCCGGCTCCCATCAGTCCGTAGAATCCAGTAATTTCACCACCTCTGGCATAGAAAGATACGCCCTTAAGAGTGTTTTTCTGTTTGGCATTCTTTACTTCAAGAAGCTTCTGCCCCGGTTTAACACTCACTTTTGGGTAATAATCGGTCATTTCCCGGCCAACCATCATCGATACCATTTCATCCATCGTGATATCCGCAATATTGACCGTATCAATATATTTCCCGTCACGAAAAACAGTTAACCGATCTCCAATTTTCATAATTTCCTCTAAGCGATGGGAAATATATATAATTGCAACATTATCCTTTTTTAGTTTAGCAATGATTTCAAATAGCGCCTGCACTTCTTTTTCCGTCAGTGCCGAGGTCGGCTCATCCATAATGATTATGTCACTGTCAAATGATAGCGCTTTTGCAATTTCCACCATCTGCATCTGTCCGACAGACAAAGAAGAAACTTGAGCCTTTTCAGAAATATCCGAATGTATTTCCTGCAAAAGACGTCGTGCTTCAGCATTCATCTTCTTCCAGTCAACACTTCGAAGCTTCGTCATTGGCTGACGTCCAAGAAAGATATTCTCGGCAACAGTAAGATTTTTCAATAAATTCATTTCCTGAAAAATTATACTAACGCCCCGTTTTCGCTGCTCATCAACACTTTTAGCGATGATTTCTTCTCCTTTATATGTAATTTTTCCTTCGTAATTCGTATTTACACCAGCTAGAACTTTCATAATTGTAGATTTTCCGGCACCATTCTCTCCCAGTAACACATGGACTTCCCCTGATCTTGCATTAAATTTCACCTTGTCAAGCGCTAGTACACCGGGGAACTCCACGGTTATGTCTTCCATTTGGACCAAATAATTCTCTTCCATTCTTTTCCTCCCGCTTTACCGATATTTAATCTAGCAAGCTTCCATGATTGCCTTTACCGCAGTCTTTGTGTCAGTTTTCGGAAATAATTCGTATCCAACATAACCTTTATAACCACACGCTTCCAGATGTCGAATCACCTCTTTATAATTTATCTCTCCGGTTCCCGGTTCGTGGCGTCCCGGTGCATCTGCAACATGAATGTGTCCGAACCAGTCTGCATACTTTGAAATGGTATCGCAAATGCAGCCTTCATTCAGTTGCATATGATAAACATCATAGAGCAGTTTAAGTCGCGGGGAATTAATCAGTTGACAAATTTCCGCACCCATTTGTGTAAATTCAAGAAAGTTTCCCACATGATCGGTCGTAATATTTAAGGCTTCCAAATTCAAATTGATTTTTTCTTCCTCTGCTGTCTTAGCACACTCCAGCAATGTATCATACATCGAACAAAGCTTTACAGTATCTGATAAATCGTCATAATGATTTACGACAACTCCGCCATCGCCTAATGCGTTCGAATGAATGGTTACACTCTTCGCACCAATCTGTTTTGCTGTAGCAATTGATTGTTTTAAATAGTCAAGATATTGCTCTTTATGCGTTGGATCAACTAATGAGAAATCCGCATCTCCGTTAAACCCGCTTATTGCTATTCCGGCCTCTTCTGCCGCTTTCTTCACTTCATCTAAGTCACGAATTCGCCAATCCCAGAATTCTACTGCGTTAAAACCATCCGCTTTTGCCGCTTTAAACCGCTCGTTCCATTCCAATTCCGTATATAGCGTGTCAATACACGCACATTTCTGTAAGCTCATTTATTTCACCTCTTCTATTTTTACCGGACGGCCTTCTTTAAGTGACTTTGTTGCTGCTGCTGCCATTTCTACCGGATACAGACCATCCATGCCATTTACCGAAACATCTTTGTCATTCACTACCGCATCCGCAAATTCCTGAATCTCTGATACAAATGCTTGCGTATAGCGATCCCACATAATTTTATACGTGTTCTCACAACTGGTTTTATCCGCATCGGATAAAATAACAGTATTCGGTACATCATTCTCATTTTTCACACAACCTTCAGAGCCAAATACCTCAACTCTCTGGTCATAACCATAAACTGCCTTACGGCTGTTATCAATTATTGCTATCGCATCATTTTCAAATTTCATCACTACCACGGCTGTATCTACATCGCCGGCTTCACCAATTGCCGAATCAATCAATACTGAACCATTTGCCATTACCTCAGTCACTTCTGAACCGGCCAAAAATCTGGCCATATCAAAATCATGAATCATCATGTCATAGAAGATTCCTCCGGAAACTTTTACATAATCAATTGACGGCGGCTCCGGATCTCTTGAACTAATTTTAATCATATGTACTTTCCCAATCTTACCTGACTTAACGATATCATAGACACCACGATGGTTGTGGTCGAAACGGCGGCAAAATCCAATCTGTAATTTCACTCCGGCAGTTTCCGCAGCAGCAATCGCCTCATGCACTTTAGCCAAATCATAATCAATCGGCTTTTCACAGAAAATATGTTTTCCTGCTTTAGCTGCATCAATAATATACTTCGAATGCGTATCAGTCGAAGAGCAAATCAAAACTGCCTCAATTTCAACATCCTTTAATACATCCCCTGCATCTTTGGTTACCTGTGCAACATTACAAGTCGTTTTCAAAAACTTTTCTGTTTCCTCATTCATATACGGATCCGCTACTGTTTTAATGTCTACTTCCGGCACGAAACGTGCAATATTCTGCGCATGTACTCTGCCGATCCTTCCTGCTCCAATAATCCCTGCTTTCATGTCCTTATCTCCTCCGTTATTTGTTCTCGAACTTATTATGCGCTCTCGCCAAGCGCGTGCTTATGAAACATTTGTGCTTTTGCATCTATATTATACTTACATTTGTGCTATTATGTCAATTTCAATTGTTATCCATTGGTCATATTCGTCCTTTTTACTGATTTGTAATTGCGTTTTTTAGTAATATTGACATTTCCAACGGTTGGGTTTTACATTTATAGGATTGTTATATTTACAACAATTTTTGTGCATGATATAATTCTTGTAATATGTGCTATTACACAAAGTATAGTGGATGTTTTACGTTTCGCATCCGGCAGGAGATGATTATTATGAATAAAAAACACAAGAAACCTACTATAAAAGATGTTGCTGAAAAAGCCGGTGTTTCACGAGGCACAGTCGACCGCGTGGTTAACAGCCGCGCCCATGTGAGCTCGGGGGTATATGAACGAGTTATGAAGGCCATTTCCGAAACCGGTTATCTCTCTCCGCGCGAGGCACATCAGAATAATCTCACTCAAATAAATTCACCTTCTATTATACTGGGTGTGCTCATGCCTAACTGGACCGGTCACTTTAAATGGGAGATATTAAGAGGTATCGCTGCAGCCGAGGAGGAGTTAGAAAGCGTCAACGTTAAAGTTATTTTTAAAGAGTGTGAGACCGATATTCCAGAAGAAAATCTCACAAAGTTAGAGGAACTTCTCAAAGAAGGTGCAGTTGCTTTATCTATCTGTACTATAAATGATCTACTAATCACGGAGAAAATCAAAGAATTGAAAGAAAAGAATATTCCGGTTATCACCTACAATTCTGACATACCGGATAGCGAAAGACTTTGTTTTATCGGACAAGACTATAATAAGAGCGGACGCATAGCAGCCCAAATCATTAGCAAATGTATTTCCAAGGAAGATAACATTTTAGCCGCCGTTGGAAATTTGGAATTTTTCGGACATCACTCACGACTTAAGGGATTTCTGGAGCGAATGAATGAACTTGGCTTTTCTGAAGATAAAATAAAAGTGATTGAAACTTACAACAACTACCAACTTACTTATAAAAAAGTACTGACAGAGCTAAGTGTAAACCACAATATCAATGCCATATATATGGCAAATCGCAGTGTTGTCGGTTGTACAAAAGCTGTAGCAGATGCCGGTCTTGACGGCCATATGCGAATCGTATGCCATGATTTTTCTGAACATACAAAAAAGCTGCTGCTGGAAGAGAAAATTGATTTTTCAATTGGCCAGGATTTGTTCAAACAAGGGTACCTGCCGCTGATTATGCTGCATGAATATGTCCTCAAAGGTACTTTTTCAGAAAATTTAGATACAAACACCATGATTTCCATCTACTGTTCACAAAATTTATAATCCTCATGAATATGTGTAATAGAAGAGGTGGAAGTTCACTATCAAAACAGCCTCTGCCGATTTTGGGCCAGCTTGGCCAGTTTTTTATTCCGTTACATTATATGGTTTATTGTGCATTGTCAAATGATGTTTGACAAACCTGGGTAAATCCCGCATACTATATATTGGAGTTTTATCAGGAAACAATTATTTGATGCTTTGTCAGGGCAAGATACCGCAAAATGAAATCAAGCCATGGTTGAAGTGTAAGATTTTCAGACAGAGGGGTTTCAACATTATGTCTTTTGAATTGGATATACATACTCATACAATTGCCAGCGGCCATGCCTCTGCTGCAACAATCACAGATATGGCCAAAGCTGCGGCCGCCGGCAATTTAAAGCTGCTCGGCATATCAGACCACGGCCCTGCTACCCCTGGCGGAGGAAAACCTTCTTACTTCCGCAGTCTGGCACATGCCCAAAAGCAGCGTTTTGGCGTGGAAATGCTTTACGGAGTCGAGGTAAACATTCTAAATAATGACGGAAAGCTGGATTTGGAGAATTCTATTCTTGAAAAGCTGGATTATGCGATTGCCAGCATTCATAAACCAGTTAAAAAACCTGGTACTGCGGAGGAGAACACCAAGGCTTACATTGCCGCTATGAAAAACCCAAATGTACGCATAATCGGGCATTGTGACGATGTAAAATATCCTGTAGATTATCTTGAGATTGTCAGAGCGGCGATGAAGTACAATGTACTGCTCGAAATTAATAACAGCTCATTAAGTCCTGATGGATATCGGGGAGACACCCGGTTCAATGACTTGATGATATTAAATCTGTGCAGGCACTTTCATTACCCCGTAATACTGGCAAGCGACAGCCATGGCACCAGGAATGTTGGTGACTTTTCCCATGCGCTGGAGCTTATAGCCCTTGCCGGAATGCCGGAATCACTGATTATGAATTATTCAGTGAACGCATTCAAGTGCTTTTTAGAGAGGTAAATGAAAGGGCCAAAGGATTACTCAGAGTACAAAACGCATCCTGTACATCAGTATTCTTATATTCTTACTTCCTTCTTTTTCACAGAAGCCATTAGGAAGATGCTCTTCCTGATTCACGATCAGCTCATCCAATGGCATGGACACAACCTGAGCCAGGGCGTAAAAATTATCCAGGGATGGGAGTGTCCTCCCGCAAAACCATGCATAAATTGACTGGGGCGATCCCAGCCCCATGTATTCACAAAGCTTTTTCACAGAAATCTTCTTCACTCTGCATACATAACGCAGCCAGCTCCCTGTTCTCTCCATATTTATTCCAGGATACTGCTTTCTTTCCATACAGCCCACTCCCTTCATGCTCTTAATTTCTGTACAGCATATCCATATCCGTTCAGCTTTTTATATCCTTATCATAGCACAGGTGCATGATATTTATCTACTGGTTAATATGTCAAGCAGTTTGTACTTGCATGACACATCTTACTTTCCCCTATACACTTGAAATATTCCATTTACATTTGCCACATATACAAAACACCTTATCAGATTGCGCCAATAAAAAAGAATCTCGCTTGCGAGATTCTCCTTTATTGCAAAATCTGATTATGCCCTCTTAGAAAGCACTTCTGTTTCATAACGCTGTACTTCTTTAAACCAATCAGCTCTCTCCGGCACATTGTTAACTTCGCAGAAATAATTCCATACATCACCGAACGGATAACATTTCAGCTCTTCCTGTACTGCCATCAATTCTGTAAACTGTTGTGTATCCTGCAGTTCCTTGAGCTTTTCACTTGGACTTAACATGGCTAGCATCAAGGCTTTCTGCATATTTCTCATACCAACTACCCAGGCAGAAATTCTGTTGATGCTTGCATCAAAGAAATCCAGTCCGATAATCACTCTGCTCAGAGCATCATTTCTTACGATTTCCTTTGCAATCTCTTTTGTCTCATCATCAAGCAGCACAACATGATCACTGTCCCAGCGGATTGGCCTTGTTACATGAAGCGCAATCTTGTCATTGAATAACAGCATAGAAGAAATCTTGTCAGAAACCACTTCTGTCGGGTGATAGTGACCATTGTCCATCAAAGGCACAATGCCCTTATTCATTACATAATTCATTGTAAATTCCGCGGAACCTGCTGTATAAGCTTCCAGTCCGATACCAAAGACTTTAGACTCCAGGCATACAAGAACTTTTTCCTTATCATAATCAATTCCCAAAATCTGATCCAGGGAATCTTTATATCTTGCCCTTGGTCCCATCCTGTCAGCCGGAACATCCTTGAATCCATCAGGAATCCAAATGTTCATCAGACAAGGAGTTCCCAACTCCTCAGCAAAATATTGGGAAATACGGATACAAGCCTTCCCATGCTCAATCCAGAACCTGCGGATATCTTCATCAGGACTCGTTAATGTATATTCTGCTGCCTTTGGGTGTGAAAAATAAGTAGGGTTAAAATCCAGTCCAAGACCTCTCTCTTTCGCAAACTCTACCCATTTCTCAAAGTGCTTAGGCTCCAGTTTATCACGGTCAGCCCATTCACCTTCTTCAAAAACAGCATAACTTGCATGTACGTTAATTCTATGTGTTCCTGGAATCAGGCTTAACGCCTTATCAATATCAGCCATCAGCTCTTCCGGAGTACTTGCCTTTCCCGGATAATTTCCTGTAGCCTGGATTCCTCCAGTAAGAGCACCCTCTCTGTCAAATCCACCTACATCATCTCCCTGCCAGCAATGCATAGAAATCGGTACAGATTTCAAAGCCTCCAGCACCTTGTCAGTATCAACACCAACACTTGCATAAATTTCTTTTGCTGATTCATATCTTTCTTTCGTTGTCATAGTAATATCCTCCTTTTTCAAAGTTTCGAAGGGGTCTGTCCCTTTTGAAAAGGGTCTGACCCCTTTGAGTTTCATTTTCAGAATTGTTTTCCATTTTCATCGTATTTCTTTATATCAAATGATTCCCCAATGCATGCCCTCGCTTCAGGAAGGCTTGCAAACACACCGTCATGCAGCATCTGTACAACGATGTTGCCTATAGCTGTGGCCTCTGTAGGTCCTGCCGATACTTGCTTTCCGGTATACTTTGCGGTCAGCTCATTCAGATAACCCGCATTCGCTCCGCCGCCTACAACATAAACTGCATCATATGTATTACCGGTAATTGCCTCAATTCCTTTGATGGTGTCACCATAGCATTTTGCAAGACTGTTGTAAATAACTGCTGCTATTTCGCCCACACCATCCGGTATCTGCTGATTCGTGTTTTTACAGAAGTCCTGCACAGCCTGAATCATACTATGAGGAGCCAGGAAACAGTTATCATTACAATCTACAATAGATGGGATTGTCTCCTGTGATGCTCTTGCACAAATCTCGCCGTAGGACAGATCCTCTTCAAATTCCTTCTTGACAGATTGAATCATCCACAATCCCATAATATTTTTCAAATAACGGAATCTGTGATCATAGCCGCCTTCATTTGTAAAATTAGCTTTCATGCTCTCCATGGAACAATCCGCTTCTTTTCTTTCAATTCCCATCAATGACCATGTGCCTGAACTAATATAAATTGCATTATCATTATTTGTAGGAACTGCCAGTACAGCAGAACCAGTATCGTGTGTCGCAGGCAGCACAACCTTACAGTCAAACCCTACTTCTTTCTGTATCGCTTCTGAAAAATTCCCTACCACTGCGCCAGGCATAGAAACAGGCTGGAACATCTTGGAAGGATACCCTAACATATCCATCAACTCATAATCCCAGTCATTTGTCACAGCACTGATTAGCTGTCCCGTAGTTGCATTGGTATATTCCATTTTCTTTACACCGGTCAGCAAGAAATGAAAATAATCCGGTATCATCAGAATCGCTTCTGCCTGTTCCAAATATTCAGGATGTGCCTCCTTTACCGCCATGAGCTGATAAACCGTGTTGAATATCTGCTTTTGGATTCCGGTTCTCTTATATAAATCCTCTAGAGAAATCTTTTCATATACCTTCTCGTCCATCCCTGTTGTGCGGCTGTCACGGTAACCAACAGTATCTCCCAAAATCTTATCATCTTTATCAAGCAATACATAATCCACACCCCATGTGTCAATCCCCATGGAAGCCGGAATCTTGCCAAGCTCTTTACACTTTTTCAGACCATTCTTAATTTCGGAAAACAGGCGGTCCACATCCCAACACAATGTACCATCCTTATTATCCATGCCATTCGGAAAACGGTACACTTCTTCAAGATGCATCTTTCCGTCCACCATGGATGCAAGCATATGACGCCCGCTGGATGCCCCGATATCAACGGCCAAATAATACTTCTCCATTTTGTGCCTCCTTCGTACTTTTTCGATTCTACATTTATTATAATCAGGAAAAGCGGACAAAAAAAGGACGTTATTTATTTAATAGACCGTCCTTATTTGCACTTTTCTCCATGACATTGACAATAATATATTCACCCAGGGAGCCGTTGGGGCGTTATGCCAGCCGCCGCACGAAAGAAAGGTGGCTGGTGCTTATGGTTACATATAGTGATTTATTTACTTTTGTTATCATGCTTTGTGCTGTTATAACCCTTGTTATAGCGATTTTTAAACACAAAAAATAGCGCCCCTGTCCTAGCAAGATAAGGCGCTATTTTAAGACTTAATCTTACCGGCGGTCAGGTGTACGCTGACCAACGGCTCCCTTGTTAAGTGTATTATAGTCAATATTATAGAAAATGTCAATTATCTTCTAATCAAATAGTTCTTTGAGATTGAGGAACCCCATATTGATTCTGTCTGTTTTCCCCCAGGCTGTCTACTACTTCTGTTTCAGATAGGCTGCTCTGCCATCTTCATACAGATTATTGCCTTCACTGTCGATAATAACTACCAATGGCATATCTTCCACATATAATTCCCGGAGCGCTTCTGCACCCAGATCTTCGTAAGCTACTAATTTTGAACTTTTAATACATTTAGCCAGCAACGCTCCGGCTCCTCCAATGGCTCCGAAATACACACCACTGTGCTTCTTCATTGCCTCTACAACCTCCGGCAGACGTGCCCCTTTACCGATCATTCCCCTGGCGCCGACCGACATCATCGTCGGTGCATATGCATCCATCCGTCCGCTGGTCGTCGGACCAGCTGAACCAATTACCTGACCCGGTTTAGCTGGTGTCGGGCCAACATAATAAATCGTTGCATTTTGCGGGTCGAAAGGAAGTTTTTCACCACGCTCCAGAGTTTCGCACATTCGTTTATGACCGGCATCACGGGAAGTATAAATGGTCCCTGTTAAATATACAGTGTCACCGGCGTGCAGTGTCTTAGCTAATTCTTCAGTTAATGGCAGTTGAATATATTTTTCCATCTATATCACCTCCGACTTATGACGCGTTACATGGCAGTTGATATTGACTGCACACGGCATTCCGGCAATATGCGTCGGCAGTGTTTCAATATTCAATCCGATTGCTGTCGTCCGGCCGCCAAAGCCCTGGGGGCCGATGCCGAGTTGATTCACTTTTTCCAGCATCTCTACTTCCAGCTCCGCATAATAGGGATCTTCATGAGCAGTATCGATGGGACGCATCAGTGCTTTTTTGGCCAGTAATGCCGCTTTATCAAACGTGCCGCCGATGCCTACGCCAACCACCATCGGCGGACAGGGATTAGGTCCTGCCGTTTCCACAACTTCCAATATAAAGTCTTTGATTCCCTGAAGTCCGGCAGAAGGCTTGAACATCCGGATCATACTCATATTTTCACTGCCGAATCCTTTTGGTCCCACTGTAATCTTTAATTGATCTCCCGGCACAATTTCGGTATAAATCATAGCCGGCGTATTATCGCCGGTATTCCCCCGGCGGACCGGATCACCGACAACCGATTTCCGGAGGTATCCCTTATCGTATCCGCGGCGGACACCTTCATTGACTGCATCTGTTAAGTCACCGCCGGCAATATGTACATCCTGGCCGATTTCCAAAAATACACAGGCCATCCCGGTATCCTGACAAATCGGAACATTCTGCTGATCAGCAATCTCATAATTTTCGATGATCTGATCCAGTACACCCTGTGCAATATCCCAATCTTCACAGGCACGGCAAGTCTGAATTGCATCTTTTACATCTCCTGGCAGATGTTCATTTGCTTCGATACAAAGGCGCTCAATCACATCTGTTATCTGGCTTACCTGAATTTCTCGCATCTCTTATTCTCCTAATCTCTATCTTTCATGACGGGCATATTGCGGCAGTAACAATGGTGATATATCGTCCGCTTCAACACCGGCTTTTTTAAGTTCCTCTGCATATTGTACTACATGATCCAGATTAAATGTACCTAATTTTATTTTCTTCGCTTTTTGGGCTGCTGCCTTTCCGGCGTTTCGTCCAAATACAATAATGTCAAGGAGAGAATTTCCCATCAAACGGTTTTTACCATGGATTCCGCCAACTGCTTCACCGGCTACCAGAAGATTATCAATTGCTTTTGTAAATCCTTCGCCGCCGATTTCCAATCCGCCGTTTTGGTAATGCAGGGTTGGATAGATAAGAATGGGTTCCTTACGCATATCAATATCATAGTTTAAATACATCCGCAGCATCGCCGGAATTCGTTTTTCAATTGTCCCTTCGCCGCCAAGCATTTCAATCATCGGAGTGTCCAGCCATACACCGCTGCCAAGGGGTGTCTCTACCCCTTTGCCGCGGTCACTGCACTCGCGGATAATAGAAGCAGCTGATACATCGCGGGTTTCCAGCGGATGCATAAATGCTTCTCCCTCTGCGTTAATGAGCATCGCCCCCAGAGAGCGGACTTTTTCAGTTACCAGAGCACCAAAAATCTGTGACGGATAGGCAACACCGGTGGGATGATATTGAATCGTTTCCTGATAAAGCAGCGGCGCTCCCGCCCTGTAGCCCATGACCAGTCCATCTGCAGTCGCCCCATAATGATTGGAGGTGGGGAAATTCTGATAATGCAGACGTCCGGCTCCGCCAGTGGCAATAATCACCGTTTTCGCTTTTGCCACCATGTAATCGCCAGTCTCCATATTGAGCAGAACTGCTCCGGCCACCTGGCCTTTGTCATCTTTAATCAACTCTACTGCTGCAGTAAATTCAACCACCGGAATATCACGGTTCAGCACCTCATCACGCAGGGTCCGCATAATCTCGGCGCCGGAATAATCTTTACAGGCATGCATCCGCTTCCGGGAAGTTCCACCGCCGTGGGTAGTAACCATTCTGCCGTCAGCATCTTTATCAAACATAACGCCCAGTTCATTCAGCCATTTGATTGCATCCGGCGCTTCCATTACCAGACGCTTCAGCAGTTCCGGGCGCGCCGCGAAGTGACCTCCGCCAAAAGCATCCAGATAATGCTGAACCGGCGAATCATTTTCTTTATCAGCGGCCTGAATTCCACCTTCTGCCATCATCGTATTAGCATCACCAATCCGCAGCTTGGTTACCATTACCACACCGGCTCCGGCTTCGTGGGCTTCGATTGCAGCCGATGCACCGGCACCGCCGCCGCCGATGACCAGAACATCCGCCTCATAATCCACTTTGCTAAGATCAATCTTTTTATGTAAGATGCGGCTGTTGGAATTCAATAAGCTGCCCAATTCGGCAGGTACTTTCTGTCCTTTATTAGGTCCAATTTTAATGTCCGCAAAACCATTTTCGCGATAATCCGGATGATACGCCTTGAGAAGGGCATCTTTTTCGTCCGCGGTCATACGTTTCGGCTCAACACCCATACGCTCGGCACGGGTTGCTTCTACTTTTTTGATAGACTCGCGCATTGCTTCTGTAATCATAAAAAACTCCCCTCCCTATTTTTCAATCTCTCTGGTGTTATAAAGTTCCTTCATCTCTGTAATCGGTTTCTCCATAATCTGCTCAATCAATTCATCAAAAGCGCCCTTGCGAACCTCTTCAACACGCTTTTTCAAATGAGCAGTCTCCGGCGCAATATACTTACCGGTTAATCTTCGTGCCAGCACGCCGACCATGGGATGAGAGATTCCGGCCGGACATCTGGTGGAACAGCAGCCACAGCCAACACAGTCAAAAGATTCCTCGGCACATGCCTCAAAGTCCCCCCGCTGGGCATAAGCAATATACTGCATCACATCCAGATCCTGGGTACAAGCCTTGGTACAGGCATTACAGCCAATACAGCTGTAGATTTCCGGATAAAGCTCCATCATAATCTGTTCGGTCGGCTTAATCTGTTCAATATCATAAGTCCGTTTATCAGTTGGGAAAAATGGGATACTGGCAACATACATTCCCGCCTCCACCTGAGTCTGACAGGCCAGACAGGTCTTAAGCTCATTCTTACCCTTTACTCTGTAAATTGTGGCACATGCACCGCAGAATCCATGGCGGCAGCCACAGCCGCGGCTCAGGGTATAACCGGCATATTCCATGGCTGTCATAATGGTTAAGTCCGCCGGAACGCTATATCTTTTACCAAAAAAATATACATCTATCATTTCTTGCATTTTTCTACCAGTCCTTTCTAATATTCATCCGGTAACTCATCTATCTCGTCACAGCGGAACACCGGGCCATCTTTACATACATATTTGGAACCGATATTACAGCGTCCGCATTTTCCGACACCACACTTCATCTTGAGTTCCAAAGTCGTATACACCTGTTCCTTACTGAATCCCAATTCCTCCAGGGCCGCCAGAACAAATTTAATCATAATCGGCGGTCCGCATACCAGAGCTGTTTTATCAGTAGTAAAGCCCAGTTCTTTCAGATAGGCCGGAACAAATCCAACATTTCCGTCCCATCCTTCCTGCTCACGGTCAATCGTCAGATGAACATTCACGCCTTTGGTGTTCATCCAGACTTCCTGAATCTCCTTTAACTGCACCAGGTCATCCGCTGACCGGGAACCATAAAGAATATCGACCGTGCCGTAATTATCACGGTTATCCAAAACATAGTTAATTACCGAGCGAAGCGGAGCCAGGCCGATACCACCGGCAATAAATAATAAATTTTTTCCTTTTAGTTCCGTCTCAACCGGAAAGTTATTACCATAAGGACCGCGGACGGTAATCTCACTGCCCACTTCCAGGTCATGAAGATAGTCAGTTAAAATTCCGCATTTCTTAATACTGAATTCCTGGAACTCTTTATTGGTTGGTGATGATGTAATGGAAAACATTCCTTCACTGATGCCAGGCGCGCATACCATCGCACACTGTCCCGGCATATGTTCAAAGAGCTTTCCGCCTTCGGGTGCATTGACGCGAAAGGTCTTTACATCCGGTGTTTCCTGACGGATATCGGTAACGACTCCCACCAGCGGGATCAAAGTATCGAGTTGATAGTCTTTCTTACAGGTACATTCACTCATTACTGTTCACCTCCCTGATTCTGAAATGCTTTTACCACTTTAACGATATTCAGTGATGACGGGCATTTTGCCACACACCGTCCGCACCCCACACACGAGTACATCCCGTCGTTATTAGCCGGAAAATATACCAGCTTATGCATAAAGCGCTGGCGAAAACGCTGCATCTGATTGGTCCGGTTATTGCCGTGGGCCATCATCGTAAAATCAGAGTACATACAGGAATCCCAGCAGCGGTAACGCTGCACTCCATTCCCGGTGTCATAATCTTTAATATCGTAACACTGACAGGTCGGACAGACAAAGGTACAAGTTCCGCAGGCAAGGCAAGGTTTATACAGTTCATCCCATAATTCTGAATTAAACTTCTCATCCAGCACTTCACCATTCCAGCCATCCATCGACAAGTCAGAGTACGGCAGTTTTGCAATAATCCGGCGGATATTAGTCTTCATCTCTTCGACTGCCTCTTCACTGCCATCATCCAGTAATTCCCTAACCATTTCGGTAAGGGCTTCCCCTTTTTCAGTAAGTGGCTCCCAATACAACTCTGCCCCCGCCATCCAAGTTGCAACGTCGGCATTTGGTTCCGCCGCATCGATTCCGAAAGCCTTACAAAAGCAGGTTTCCTCGGGTTCATTACAAGCCATCGCAACAATCGTTCCATGATCGCGCCGGGCCGCATAAAAGGTATCCAATGGATCTTCCAGAAACACTTTATCAAGGACTTCAACACCTTTCAAATCACATGATCTCATACCAAAGATTACGAAATTCTGACTTTTTAATTGTTCCGGTTCAATGGTAATCTTCTTGCCATCCCGTTTACAGGTGTAAAGATTTTCACTTTGCGGAAAAAAAGCATCCTTTGGTGACTTTACCGTATTAAGAACATTCAGATCCACCTCGGCCTCATCACTCCAGTTTGCATAATTGACTTGGCCCGCATTACGGACCGGTAAATAAAGTTCCTGATGACCGGCAATTTTTTGGAATAATGCCGTTAAATTCTCAGTTTTAATCTTATACATACATTATCCCCTTTCTGCCACCACACCCGGCTCTGCATCTTCAAATGTAAAATCGGTCAGTGGTCCTTTTGTCTCAGCATCTTCACCGGCTCTGAATTCACCATATAACTCGTCAATGTCTTTCATAAACTTACGGTTAAACAGATGAAGCGGAATCCCTTCGGGGCAGACCCGGCTGCACTCTCCGCAATCGGTACATCGTCCGGCCACATGGAAAGCGCGGATGATATGAAACATCTTTTCTTCAAATGAATCGGTATTGGCTTTTTGGGCGCTGTCAAACTTGTTGCTGTCAAATACACATTTTCGGCAGCTGCAGGCCGGACAGACATTGCGGCAGGCATTACAGCGGATGCACTTACTCAGTTCTTTCTGGAAATAAGCAAATTTCTCCTCCGGACTCATCGCCTCAATCTCTGTAACCCCGGCAAATCGTTCCGAATCATTTGTCTCTTCGGATTCTCCGATTAGTTCATCGTAAACCCGGTGCTCTTTCCCCTTGCAGCTATGACAACGTTCCAGCATCGCCTCAGCGTAACTGATACTGTGATCACCATAAAGGGTCTTGATTTTTAACTCACCGTCTTCTTCGGAAATACTCTCGATCCCTTTAATCCCGCTTCTTTTCACTGCCTCGATATCTAGTTTGCCACGGCATCCCACACCAATAATCCATGCCTTTTCACGGTCAACCCGATATTCTTTCATTAATTGATTGAAGCTGTATGTATCACATGGTTTTAGAAAAACCAATGTCTTTCCTTCCAGTTTTGATGCTTCAATCATGTATTTACTTAAGTTTGCGCCGCAAAATCCATTATAGACAAATGAGCGTAACTGCTCTTCATTTTCAAAGTAAGCGGGCTCCGGATTATAAGGCAGATCACCGGCTTTCCAGCCAAGAACACGTGCCACACTCCCGTCAGCCAGCAGCTCACTTGCACGCTTTACTAATTCCTGCATCGTAAATCCCCCAATCTTACATTTTCCCCCAGCGAATGAATCTTCTCGACAAACTCATTCATTGTCGTCGAAAACTTTACACCTTCGGCAGCTGACACCCACTCGACCCGGGTCCTGCCCTGTTCTACACCGATATAATCCAGCATGGAGAATAACAGTGTCATCCTTCTCCTGGTATAATAATTACCGGTACTATAGTGGCAGTCTCCCGGATGACATCCGCATAAGATTACTCCGTCCGCCCCTTTTTCAAATGCCCGCAGGACAAACATCGGGTTTACCCGGCATGAGCAGGGCACCCGGATAATCTTCACATCAGCCGGATAACTCAGACGGCTGCTGCCGGCCAGGTCTGCCCCGGCATAGCTGCACCAGTTACAGCAGAAGGCAACAATTTTAGGCTTAAATTCTGTTTTTGCTGTTATCGACATATTGCATCCACCTCCGCTATAATTTGTCTATTCGAAAATCCCTGTAAATCCATAGCACCGGAAGGACAGGTTACGGTACATGCACCACAGCCCTGGCAAAGGGCATTATTGACTACTGCAATGCGCCGGACCTCACGGATACCATGATCATTCACTTCACGGTCTTCGTATGTAATCGCGCCATAAGGACAAACATTGGCACAAGTTGAACAACCGTTACACAATAATTCATCGGACTTCGCTGTGCAGGGGTTGGTCATCAGCTTTTCTTTTGCCAGCAAACCGATTGCTTTTACTGCCGCCGACCCCGCCTGAGCAACTGTCTCAGGAATATCTTTCGGACCCTGGCACACACCGGAGAGAAAGACACCGGCAGTCGGTGATTCAACCGGACGAAGTTTGGGATGTGCTTCAGTCAAAAAGTTATTGGTATCAATACTGGCTGTCAGCATGGTCGCAATTTTGCGTACTCCTGCTTCCGGCTCAATTGCCGTTGCCAGTACAACCATGTCAGCTTCCATCAGGATCTGTTTATTATCCAGCAGATCAACCGCCTGTACCAGAAGCTGGCCATTTGCCTGAGGAGCAACTTTACCGACCTGACCTTTGACATAATTCACACCGTACTCTTCAACTGCCCGGCGGTAGAACTCATCGAAATTCTTTCCGGGAGTCCGTACATCAATATAAAATACAGTCACATTTACATCCGGATATTTATCACGAATCAGCATCGCATGCTTAGCGGTATACATACAGCAGATCTTTGAGCAATACACTTTCCCCCGGCAGGTGACGTCACGGGAGCCGACACACTGTATAAACACCATGTTCTTCGGTGCTTTGCCGTCAGAAAGACGTTCCAGGTGCCCCTTCGTAGGGCCGGCTGCGTTCATTACCCGTTCCAGCTCCAGCGAGGTGATAACATCCTTGCTTTGGTTATATGCATACTCATCAAAATCATCTAATTTAATTGTATCAAATCCAGTCGCCACGACAATTGCACCATACTTCTCAGTGATGATCTCATCTTCCTGGGTATAGTCTACCGCTCCGGCCTGACACACCTTTTCACAAATACCGCACTTACCGGTTTTAAACTTAATACAGTTTTCACGGTCAATCACCGGTACATTGGGGATAGCCTGAGCAAACGGCGTGTAAACCGCGCTGCGTTTCCCTAGTCCACGGTTAAACTCACTGGATATTTTCTTTGACGGACATTTTTCTGAACAGACACCACATCCGGTACACTTATCCATATTTATAGAACGGGCCTTTTTCCTGATATCCACAGTAAAATCACCGACAAAACCACTCACCTGATCCACTTCACTATAGGTATAAATATTAATCTTATCGTGGGCTGAGGCTTCCACCATTTTAGGTGTGAGAATACAGGCCGAACAATCCAAGGTCGGGAACGTCTTATCAAGCTGTGACATCCGCCCGCCGATACTTGGCGTTTTCTCAACAATATCCACTTCATATCCTGCTTCGGCAATATCAAGTGCGGTCTGAATACCGGCGATTCCGCCGCCGATTACCAGTGCTCTTTTAGTCACCCGGCTTTCACCCGGCTTAAGCGGTGCATTAAGTGTTACTTTAGCAATCGCTGCCCGTGCCAGAATAATTGCTTTTTCAGTACCTTCTTCAATATTTTTATGAATCCAGGAACAATGCTCACGGATATTCGCAATCTCAACCATATAAGGATTGATACCAGCCCGCTCTGCGGCATTTCGAAAAGTTGTCTCGTGCATCCGGGGAGAGCATGAACATACCACGATTCCTGTCAATTTTTTCTCTTTTACTGCTTCTGTTATTCTTGCCTGCCCGGCTTCTGAACACATATACTGATAGTCTTCTGCATGAACCACTCCCGGTTCCAGCAGGGACATCTGAGCAACCTTTTCAACATCTACCGTTGCCGAGATATTGCTCCCGCAATGACAGACAAACACTCCAATCCTCTGCACTTATATCACCTCCTGTATCTTCTGAATGCACTGACTAAAAGCTGCTGGGGTAATTCCGGGTCTAAACGTTCCGGGATATCCTCCGGTGTCAGATAGTCTGCACCTCTCTGGCGCACTACCAGCTGCCGTGCACCATCAATCAGTTTCCCTGGCTTAACATTCCGCGGACAGCGTTCGATACAGGCAAAACATGACAGACATTTCCAGAGTGATTTCGAATTCACCAGAGCATCTATATCTTCATTCAGTACATAAGATACAAACTGATGCGGCTTTATATCCATCTCATTAAACAAAGGACAGGTTGCCGAGCACTTGCCGCATTTCATACATTTATATGGGTCGACGCCAGTAATTTCTTTCATTTTCTGTGTCTGCGATTTTCCGTGACTCATGATGCCTGTACCTCCTCATTTTTATCAATCAGGCCCAGCGCTTCCGCCAGCAGTTCAGTGAAATACTGTACGGGCAGTTTAGAACCGCTTTTACTCATATTTAAATTATAAAGACATAACGGACAGGCTGTAATCAGTGAATCAGCGCCAAATGACGCGGCTGAATCCATGATCCTATCAGTCATGTTCTGTGCTGCCTGCGGCTCTTTGAGCGATATGTAACCACCGCAGCATTCATTGCGGTACGGATAGATGACCGGAGTCCCGCCAATCGCCCGTATAAAGTCCTCGATAATCGTCGGATTCTCGGGATTATCGAAAGCTAACACTTCACTTGGACGAAGCAGCAGACAGCCGTAATAGGCACCGATTGCCCGGCCTTTTAAAGGATTCACAACTTTCTTTTTCAAAACATCAAACCCTATACGGTCACGAAGGATTTCCAGGAAATGAAGGACCGTAGTTTCACCTGCATAAGGTTCTTCCAGTTGCATATAATTGTTAGCCCGCGTCCGGATGTCACCCACATTCTTCATATCGTCATTGACCCGCTTAATGACATGATGACAGGCTGAACACAAGGTGACCAGATCCTGTTCTTTTTCTTTGGCATCATTTAAAGCGCGAACTGAGGACAGCTTGGAAGCAATCTCGTCAGTGCCCAGCGGATATACTCCGCCGCAGCACTGCCATTCTTCTATTTCCTCCAGCTCAAATCCAAGCGCTTTCGCTGAAATCCTGGCATATGTATCTAAGTCTTTTGCCTTGGTTTTGAGGGTACACCCCGGATAATAACTGTATTTCATAGTTCCTCCTTACTTACACTACAGATCGATTTGCTTAATAACCGCCTTCAGTGCCTCTGCACTTGCATGCAGTTTTTCCATCTCTTCTTCACTGAGTTTCACTGGAATTCTTCCCTGTACCCCATTTGGTCCGACCAGTGTCAAAGTACTCAGACAGACATCTTCAATACCGTATTCACCGTGCTGCATCGTCGATATCGTAGAGATCGAGTCAGATGAAGCCAGCAGCATTGCACATAACTTCACTACTGATACGGATACTGCATAGAAGGTGGCTCCTTTATTCGCAATAATCTTCCCGCCTGATTTACGAACATATTCAATCATTGCATCCTGATCCAGCTCATCGATTTCCTGTCCAAAAGACTGGGCAATCTTCGTATATTCTGCAACATTCGCACCACCGATATCAGCACATGACCAAGGAATAAATGAAGTATCACCATGCTCACCCAATACATAAGCATGAATGTTTTTCTGAGCTACTTTAAAATGCTCTGACAATCCGCAACGAAGCCGGGCTGTATCTAAAATGGTTCCCGATCCAATAATCTGATTTTCCGGAAGCCCTGATATCTTCGTAAATACATACGTCATAATATCCACTGGGTTACTGACAATCACATACAGAGCCTTCGGTGCCGCTTTGACAATTTCCGGTGTAATACTCTTTAAAATATTAACATTTGTCTGTGCCAGTTCGATACGGGTCTGCCCCGGTTTACGGGCAATTCCTGATGTAATGATGACAATATCCGAGTCCACAGCATCCTCATATTCGCCGGCAATGATTGAAATCGGATTACGGAAACAGGTCCCCTGGACGATATCCATAACCTCCCCTGATACCTTTTCTTTGTTAATATCAATCATTACAATTTCTGAAGCAAGATCTTCGTTTGACAGTGTATATGCAATTGTTGATCCAACACTCCCGGCTCCAATGATGGTGATTTTTCTACTCATGTGATTTTCCTCCCTTAATTCAAGTAATCGTCTTTTTTTTAACAATACTTTCTTAAAAAAATATGTCTTTATCCGCTATAAAATACATATTTCATATATTCTTTCACAGCTCCTACTAAATATGATGTATAATACTGAAATACTCAGGCTATATGTATTTATTATAGAATATCACATTGATAATGTTTTAACAACCACATGATTATTCAGAAGTTAATATTGTGATTTATTTACACAAACACCCCCATTAACTTCTTCTGTTTGTGCAATTCCACCAACCATTTTTCAAAAATCACCAATATTAAATATCCCCTTTTCACTGCTGACATATATATTGTATATCATCACTTTTAGTATCTCTCACTCTCCGTAACACGATATAGTAATTCTATTCAAATACAGCTTGAACAAAAAATATATCAGTCTACAAAAAAAGTGATTTCGTCCAGATTTTTTCGGTTTGGACTCTTGTGCACTCCATCTGCAGGTATGCCCAGGCTCATCATACAAGTGAAGAAATAATCTTCTTTGTGTATCCCGGTTTTCTCTTTCATCAGATTTTCAATTTCTGCTCCGGCATAATTGGCACTGGTCAGCCAGCAGGACCCGTAACCAAGATCCGTTGCTGCAAGAGCTATATGTTCCATTGCAGCTCCAATATTCTGCATCCCCGGACATGGTTTATAAGCCAGATAATCCAATTCCTCCTTGGCAGCACCACACATTTTTAACTCATGATAGCCGGAGGGCAGATAGTCTTTTCCAAAAGTGAGAATGACTACCGGAGCCCCTTTAACAAATAAGGTGAAATTTTTACAGAACTTGCGAAATCTTGCTCCGGCTTCTTCATCTTTCTTGGCCAGTTCATCGGAAATCTCAGCATTCTTTGCTGCGATAACCTCACATAGGTCTTCAATGATTTCTTTATTGTCGAGGACGAAGAAAAACCAATTTTGAAGGTTCTTTCCTGAGGGAGCAATTCTCGCCGCATTCAATATTTTTTCTATATCCCTGCGGGGAATACTCTCCTCCTGATATCTTCTGATACTCTGTCGTTTTGAAATCAAATCAAAATATTCCATGTTTAAGCCTCCATAGCTGCATAACTTTTAAGATTTTTCGTCAGCATGGGCAGAATTTTACTATAATCTCCAACGATTCCATAATCTGCCACATCAAATATCGGCGCCGTTTCATCCTTATTGATTGCGATGATAATATCAGCCTCTTCCATCCCGGCAACATGCTGGATTGCTCCGGAAATACCAACTGCAAAATATACATTTGGCCGTACTGTTTTACCAGTCTGCCCAACCTGGAGATCTTTCGGCTTCCAACCTGCATCTACCACGGCTCTTGAACAGCTGACTTCACCGCCAACCGCTTCGGCAAGCTCTTCAAGAATGTAGAAATTCTCCGGTCCGCCCACTCCGCGGCCGCCGGAAACCAGGATGTTGGCATCCATAATATCCACTGTATCAGAGATACATTTGACTACTTCAAGAATCTCAATGTACTGTGCATTTTCCTCAAAGCCGGGATTAAATTCAATAATCTCCGCCTGCGCATCTGCTATCTTATCTATTTTCTGCATAACTCCCGGACGAACAGTTGCCATCTGGGGACGGTTATCCGGGCAGGCAATAGTTGCAATCGTATTGCCTCCAAAAGCCGGCCTGGTCATCAATAGCTGATTATGTTTTTGTTCTTTCCCTTCCATCGCTTTCAGTGGAAAGTCACCAATATCAAGCTGAGTACAGTCAGCCGTAAGCCCAGTCTTAACTCTGGCCGATACAAGGGGACCCAAATCACGGCCAATGGCAGTTGCTCCTACCAGGACGATATCCGGCTTGAATGCATTTATAACAGAGGAAAGACCATGTGTGTATGGTTCCGTCCGATAATCCTTTAAAGCCGGATCATCAACGAGAATCACCTTATCCGCGCCATACTGGGCAAGCTTCTTTGTCAATCCTCTCACATCACTGCCTAAAAGAACTGCTGTCACGTCAGTATTTAAATCTTTTGCCAGGTCTTTCGCCTTACCCAGAAGTTCGAGAGCAACACCGTCGATCTTGTTATCCACCTGCTGTACATAGACATATACACCTTTATATTCATTTAAATTCATCCTATTATAGTCTCCTTATCTATATAACATGCTTTTCTTTTAGCTTCTCAAGTATGTACCCTACCGATGCTTCCGGATCCAGGTTTACCTGTTCCCCGGCGCCTTTTCTAACCTTATCAGACGCCTTTGCAATCTTGGTGGGAGATCCTTTCAGCCCCAAATCGGCATCATCCACATCGATGAGATGCTGACGGTTAAATTCAGTTATTTCCGCATCGTAAGCTGCAAATATTCCTCCCGGAGTCATGTATCTGGGTTCATTGAGCTCCGCCAGAGCTGTGATCAGACAAGGCATCTTTGCTTTTACTATATGATATCTGTCTTCGTACTGACGCTGTGCAATCACGTAGTCACCGTCAATCTCAAGCTTTTGGGTATAAGAAATAACCGGAATATGAAGATGCTCTGAAATCTGGGGACCTACCTGTGCAGTATCACCGTCAATCGCCTGACGCCCTGTAATGATTAAATCATACTCAAGGTTTCTGATCGCACCTGCAAGAGTTGTTGAAGTTGCCCATGTATCCGCACCGCCAAGCATTCTGTCGGTAACTAAGATCGATTTATCTGCGCCCATCGCCATCGCTTCTACAAGGACATCTTTGGCTTTTGGAAGCCCCATTGTAATAACCGTTACCTCGGCACCATATTGATCCTTTAAACGAAGTGCTGCCTCAAGTCCGGCTTTATCATCCGGGTTCATAATTGCGAGCATCGCTCCCCGGTTTAATGTTCCATCCGGATTAAACTGTACGCCGCCCTTAGTGTCCGGCACTTGTTTTATACAAACAATTATTTTCACTTTATATCCTCCTGTATTATCAGTTTAGGCTTGATTTTTTCCCAGCCCGGTATTGCTGGTGTTTCCTATTTTAAAAGATTAGCAGCTATCACCATGCGCTGTACTTCTGATGTGCCTTCATAAATCTCAGTTATTTTTGCATCTCTCATCATTCGCTCTACACCATATTCACGAATATATCCGTAACCTCCATGCAATTGAACCGCTTTGGTGGTTACTTCCATCGCCGTTTCAGCAGCATATAACTTTGCCATCGAAGCTTCTGTACTGAAATGGCCGCCATTTCCTTTTGCCACCGCTGCCCGATAGACAAGAAGCTGAGCTGCCTGTACCCGAGTCGCCATATCAGCAAGTTGAAACTGGGTATTCTGAAATTGGGAAATTGTTCTGCCAAACTGCTTTCTCTCCTTGACATATTCAACCGTAGTATTAAGAGCACCTCCGGCAATGCCAAGCGCCTGAGCAGCGATTCCGATCCGCCCGCCGTCAAGCGTGTGCATCGCAATCCCAAATCCCTTCCCTTTCTGTCCCAGAAGATTTTCCTTAGGAATCCGGCAATCGGTAAAAATCAGCTCATATGTAGCAGACCCGCGGATACCCATTTTTTTCTCTTTTGTTCCAAAAGAAAATCCAGGTGTTCCTTTTTCGACGATGAAAGCAGATATTTCTTTCATTGTCCGGCCTTTTTTCTCCACCATTCCGGTGACTGCTATCACAATGTAAACATCTGCATATTTACCGTTTGTGATAAAAACCTTACTGCCGTTTAATACCCATTCATCGCCGTCAAGTACGGCTTTTGTCTGCTGTCCCTGGGCATCTGTTCCAGCACCCGGTTCAGTCAGACCAAAAGCGCCAAGCTTCTCCCCTTTGGCAAGAGGCGGCAGATATTTTTCTTTCTGTTCCTTAGTTCCATAGGTCATAATCGGATCAATACAAAGGGAAGTATGTGCCGATACGATAACTGCAGTGGTGGCACATACCTTTGCCAGCTCCTCTACACAAATTGCATAAGTGAGCGGATCGCAGCCCTGCCCGCCATACTCTTTCGGCACCGGAATTCCTAAAAATCCGTATTTCGCCATCTTCTTTACAGTCTCTTCCGGGAAAGTTTCTGTTTCATCCACTTCCTCCGCAAGAGGTTTTACCTCTGTTTCAGCAAAATCCTTAAATAGTGTTCTCGCCATTTCATGTTTATTGCTTAAATTAAAATCCATCTTTACTCCTCCGATATATCCTGCCATTTGCTTTGAAATCTCTCTTCCCAGTGACCGATAAGCTCTTCTTTGAAGTTTGGGTGGGCAATCATAATCAGTGCTCTGGCACGCTCTCTGAGAGATTTTCCTCTGAGGTCCGCAACCCCGTACTCCGTCACGATGTAAGCAACATCATTTCTTCCTGTAGTAACTGCTGCCCCCTGTTCCAGCATGGGAACAATTTTAGAAACACTGCCGCCTTTCGCAGTTGAGGTCATGGCAATAATTGACTTGCCGCCCTTTGACATATTTGCGCCCCTGACAAAATCAACCTGACCGCCGACACCTGAAATCTGCATTGTGCCGATGCTCTCCGCACTGACCTGCCCCATGAAGTCCACCTGAAGACAAGAATTGATGGAAATCAGATTATCATTTTGGGCAATGATATACGGGTCATTTGTATAGTCTGCAGAAGCCATATACACCATGGGATTGTCATCAATAAAATCATACAGTTTCTTGCTTCCCATAAGGAAAGTTGCTACCAGTTTTCCGGGATTAAAGTTCTTCTTCTTATTGGTTATGACGCCGGCTTCGATCAACTCCACCACACCATCCGAGAACATCTCTGAGTGAATGCCTAAATCTTTTTTATCTTTTAATGATAATAAAACTGCATCAGGAAGTGCGCCAATACCCAGTTGCAGGGTATCTCCGTCCTTAATCAGACTGGCACAGTTTTGACCAATCTTTTTCTCAACATCGGTGAGCTCTTTGCGCCCAAGTTCGATCAAAGGAGTATCTTCCTCAACCAGATAATCAAACTCGCTGATGTGCATAAAGCATTCGCCGTGACATCTGGGCATATGCTTATTCACTTGAGCAATCTTAAGCTTCGCCACCTTAGCAGCTGTATATGTATAGTCTACTGAAATACCAAAACTTACATAGCCGTGCTTATCCGGACTGCTAACCTGCACTAAAGCGACATCTGTCGGCAATGAGCCATCCGTGAACAGGGCTGGTATTTTTGAAAAATACCGAGGGGTGTAGTCGGCCCGCCCCTCTTTAATTGCAGTTCTTTCGTTCTTGGTTCCCACAAAGAGAGAATTGTGTCTGATATGACCATTTGCTGCTTCGGTACAATATCCACTCTCTCCCATTCCGACCATATGTGTAGTTTCCACTCCTTCAAGCTGCTCCATACGGTCACAAAGAGCCTTTGTCAGAGCTCTTGGTTCACCGCAGGAATGACCGATGGCAATCCGGTCATTATCCTTAATATGCATGACCGCCTCAGCGGCGCTGACAATTTTGTCCTTATACTTTTCTTTGAAATTTTGCATTTATTCACTCCATATTTATACCACTTGACGAGGTTCTTTCGAACCTCGTGGTATAATACAACCTGCTGGCTTGGTGAGATCTTTTTGAACCTAGCGGCATGGTTGTTACACAATGTCTGAGTTACATTATTTTTTCTTATTGATTCCGGCAATTTCTTTTGCGAGCTCTTTCTTGTGCGCAACGTTTGCCTGTCTGCCGATCATAATTCTCTGAGCCTGGGGTGAACCTGCACCATGCATAGATTCTGTCCGGTATCCCACTGCTGCTGTTCCTAAGGTAATATTTTCAATCAACCGCAGGATTCTCATCCGGTCCTCTGTCGGTACATCGTCAGTACCTTTCAGATATTTTTCGATATATGGTTTTAATTTTTCATTATCGAAATCTTGCTGGCTGGGCATTGTAACCATAAGACCACCGGCAATATCCTCAGCCAGGCGAGTAATTTCATAAGGCATCCGAGTGACATTTTGCTTACAGACATTTGCCAGCAGAGTATCCACATAGTAGTTACCAGCTTTGGTCGCGCAGCCTTCACAAGAACAGGCAATACCACATGAGTATAAACTTTCGTTCAAGTGATTCATTTCAATAATCTTATCTTTAATATGGCTCGCCTTTGGTACGCCGTTGTAATCTGCAGCCAGTGCCGTTGCACCGATCAGGACATCGCCAACTCCAACTTTACAGCCTCCATAGCTCTGGCGGTGATAAGAAGCAAACCGTTCAACCAGCATTCCTGCAAAATCAGTTTCTCCATTCATGAAAATCAGTTCATTTGGCACAAATACATCATCAAAGATCATCAACGCTTCGTGTCCGCCAAAGTTTTTATTACCTACATCAATATCTGCGTTTGGTTCAAGCTTTCTGGTATCGCAGCTTTGACGTCCGTAAATCATAAAAATCCCTTTTGCATCCGCCGGCAGTGCAAAGGCTACCGCATAGTCTTTATCTTCTGGTCTTAGTGCGATGGTGGGCATAACGATGACTTCATGAGAGTTGACAATTCCAGTCTGATGAGCCTTAGCGCCACGCACCACGATACCGTCTTCTCTTCTTTCAACAACTCTTAAATACATATCCGGATCGGCCTGCTGAGAAGGAGAAAGGGCACGGTCCCCTTTCGTATCGGTCATCGCTCCATCAACAACCAGGTCCTCTTTCTGAACTCTGTCCCAGTATTTCTTAAAGTTTTCATGATAGTTTGTGCCATGTGCTTCATCACATTCGTATGTAGTAGAAAAAACAGCGTTTGCCGCATCAAGACCAACACATCTTTGAAAACATGATGCTGTCTTTTGACCCAGTAGTCTTTGCATCTTCACCTTTTTGACCAAATCATCCGTACTTTGATGCAGGTGTGTAAAACGGTTGATTTTTTCACCGTTTAAACTGGAGGTCACGGTCATTAAATCTTCATATTCCGGCTGCTGTGCCAACTCATAGGTCATTGCAACGGAATTCATAGATGGTTTGATAATCGGATGCTCAGTCGGATTTTCCACTTTTTCACCCAGTAAATAAACTTCTAAGTTAAGCTTCTTTAAACTTTCTATATATTCTTCTCTCGTTTTCATTAATATCCTCCTTGCTTATGCATCTTAGGCTTGGTATTTTCAAGCCTTAGTTTCAAAGTACATCCTGTCGACTTAGGCGGGGTTCTTTCACCCCTTAGTGACATGGATGTTTCCATTTAAATACATCTCTGATAAATTGTCTTGATTTGCTCATGTGACAGTTCAATTGGATTGTTTGCCAATAATCTTTGTTGATTCTGGATTACTGAAGTTGCCATCTCTTCAGCTTTCACGTCGTCTACTCCCAGACCGCCCAGTTTTTCCCGCTCTAACACGAAGTCCAGCAGCTCGAACATCTTCTGCCATGATTCTTCCTTACTGCAGCCAAAAATCTCAACCAGCACTTCTTCCGCAGGACTGAGATCTGCCCCCAGCTCTTTATACATATTGAAGACACTTTCAAAGACCATGTGGTTTGCCTTACCATGAGGTACGTGATAATTTCCTCCCAGGGGATAAGCTAAAGCGTGTACTGCCGCACATCCGGCATTGCCGAAGGCAACTCCTGCCATGGTGCTGGCGATCAGGAAATCTCCCATGTCTCCAGGAAGTTTCGCTTCCCCTTCGTCTCTCATCTTCAGGTACCCTTTCAGGATCTTTTCGATTGCCGTTTTACCAAACATTCTTGAGAAAGGCGTTGCTTTTGGTGATATGTAGGACTCCATACCGTGTACCAATGCATCGATTGAGCTTGTTGCAAAGACACCGTATGGCAAGGTTGAAAGCATTTGAGAAATCAATGCTGCCTCATCTGCAAAAAGCTGTGGAACGGCCAGGCCCAATTTAGTCTGTTTTTTCTTAAACTCCATAATCGAGATGTTTGTAACCTCGCTTCCGGTGCCGCAAGTTGTGGGAATTACAATGAGTTCTCTCTCTTTTACAAGTTTCGCGCCCTGAGCATATATTTCCTCAACATCGTATTGATCGTTAAAAAGTAAAAGTTTCGAGATATCAATTACAGTACCCCCGCCGATTGCGATGATCCTCTTATAGTTCTTTCCTTTGATATCTTTCAGAACGGCATCGACCATCTCATCCGATGGCTCGCCCTGTCCATACTGCTCCTGATAAAGAACATCGCAGGGTGTACTGGCTTTGTCTAACTGAGGTGACAACACATACTCATTGGTAACGATCAGGTCGCTTTCGCCTAATTCTTTCTGCGCAATGAAATCTGCTAAAGAATCATAGACGGCAATTGTAGGTTTGATTGAAAAATTCATAACTTCCTCCCTTTCTCCTCTTAAAATCTTTATCGTTAAACTCTCGTCGTTAAATTATTATCGTTAATTAATTAACGATATTTTCATAAAAAAAGTCCCCCTTTCTTTATTAAGAAAGTATACTTGAGAAACTGCTATATGTAAAATGTATTTACGATATGTTCATTATACTCTTTTTATATGAATCTACCCTTTCACTTCCAGTATCATCTGCTTTAGCTTATTTGCGGCAATATTTAAGTGACGGCTGTGATCTTCGACAATACAAATTGTCCGGGTTGGCACTTTCTGCAAAAGCGGTATTGAAATCACCTCTCCTTTTTCGATGGCTTCTCTCGCAAATTCCTCCGGAATAAAAGCAAGGCCTATGTTATTTTTAACAAGCGGCAGTAATTGGTCGGTCGTTGCCGTTTCCGTATCCGGCATCAAAACAAGGCCGTGGTTTGAATAAAAGGTATTATAAAACTCACGGGTAGTCGTATTTTTTCCCAGACAGATCAACGGATATTGAGCCACCTCTGTCAGACTTAAAGGTTTTTTTGCCAAGAACTTGTACTGATGACTGCCAATTAGTATTTCCTGAAAGTTCTTAAGGCCAGTCTCTAAAAAGGGTCTTTTTAGGTGAAGCGGGGTCGTAACCAGAGAAAAATCCACAGTTCCATTTTTTAATGCCTGCACTGCCTGTGGGGTAGTCTGATTGGAAAGACGCAGGCGTATCTTTGGATACCTCTCGTGAAACTGGCTCAGTACCGGTAAAAGCATGCCATGCAGTGCTGTATTACTAACACCGATCGTCACCACTCCGCTCTCCAGATTTTTATCATTTGCCAATTCAAGCTCTGCTGCTTTTAATTGTTCATATGCCACTGCCACATGAGCGTAAAGCTTTTCTCCCTCAGGTGTCAGGCTGACACCTCGGTTGGTTCTGACGAACAACTTACAACTTAACTGATTCTCAAGGTTGTTTATATACTTCGTTAAATTAGGTTGATTACTGTTTAAAACATTTGCCGCCTGAGTAAAGCTCTGGTATTTTGCCACAAAATAAAATATACGGTAATAGTCATATGTGATTTCCATGTTTTCTCCTCACCTTATCAATTGTTATTTTTATAACATAAAATATCTATTTAGTCTAGTATAACTTATCTTTCATACATAATCTACATATTCGATATGTTATAAATACTTTTTACATATACTAAGCCTTGTTATATACTCACACATAAGTGAAAAAAATATTTTTTTGCTTTTCAATTGTTATTATTTTAACGATACATGGAGGATGCGTAATGAATCAAAATTTAACAAAAAGAATCCGAAATGCCGGATTGTTGGAAAAGGTAATGTCCGCAGATGATGCTGTTGCTTTCATTGAGCCGGGAATGACACTCGGTGTCAGCGGCTTTACCATCGCAGGCTATCCAAAGGTAACCGCAGCCGCACTATCCCGCAGAGCAGATACAGGGGAAAAGCTGGACCTCACCGTTTATTCAGGTGCTTCTCTCGGGGATGAGTTTGACGGTGAACTTACCCGTAAAGGTGTATTTAAAAAAAGAATTCCCTATCAGACTAATAACGACCTGAGAAATGCAATTAACGCCGGTAAGATAGGGTACTTCGATATGGCTCTGGGTGAGCTGCCGGTCTGGATTAAAAACGGGATACTCAATCACATCGATGTGGCGGTGATTGAAGCTGCTGCCATCGATGAGGACGGCAATATTATCCCGACCACTTCCATCGGCGTATCCAATACCTATGTAGAATATGCCGACAAAGTAATCATTGAGCTCAACACCTATGTACCGGAGGAAATAGAAGGAATTCATGATGTGTTCTCCCCTCAAAAGGCACCAAATACGGAACCTATCATGATTATGAAACCAAGCGATCGCATCGGCACTCCTTACATAAAATGCGATCCCTCCAAAATCGTCGCAATTGTCGAAAGTGATGTGCCGGACAACGGACGGGCAGTAGCTGCTCCTGATGACGAGTTCAAACAGATGGCTAAGAATCTTATCAGCTTTCTGGAAAACGAAGTGAAAGCCGGACGATTGTGTAATCCTCTGCCGCCCCTTCAGGCTGGTATCGGCAGTGTTACAAACGCCGTATTGGATGGTTTACAGACATCAAACTTTGAGCACATGACCGTTTACTCCGAAGTGCTCCAGAATTCAATCTTTGAACTGATAGACAGCGGCAAAATAGACTTTGCCTGTGCAACTTCACTGACTCTTTCCTCTGATGTCAGAGATGAGTTCTTCAAGAACTTCAGCCGCTACAAAGATAAAATTATGCTTCGGCCTCAAGAAATCAGCAATGCCCCGGAGGTAATCCGCCGACTGGGTATTATCGCAGTCAATACAGTAATTGAGGCAGATATATACGGCAACACCAACTCCACTTATATCGATGGACACCGTTTGATGAATGGCGTCGGCGGTTCCGGTGATTACTGCCAGAATGCCGGGCTGGCCATATTTATTACTAAGTCAACAGCGAAAAACGGGACTTTATCCTCGATTGTGCCACTGGTCAGCCACATCGATCATACAATTCATGAGATTCATGTGCTGATTACCGAACAGGGAGCTGCTGATCTTCGCGGTCTCGACCCTATTGATCGTGCCAGAACTATCATTGACAACTGTGCTCATCCGGATTTCCGCCCGGCACTGCACGCTTATCTGGAGGAAGCAATCGAATGCTGCCCCAACAAACACAAGCCGGTCAATTTAAAAGCGGCTGCAGCATTCAAAAAACAAACTAATAAATAGTACTTAGGAGGCAAACAATGGAACAAGATGTAAACAAAATGATTGAGGAACTAGTTAACAAAGCAAAAGCTGCTCAAAAGGAATTCGAAGAAAACTTTTCTCAGGAACAGGTTGATGAAATTGTCCGTGCAATCGGCAAAGTAGTCTATGACAATGCTGAAGAACTTGCCAAGATGGCTATTGAAGAGAGTAAAATGGGAGTATACGAAGATAAGGTAGCTAAAAACTACGGAAAATCCAAAAATATCTGGAATAGCTTAAAGGGCAAAAAATCAATCGGTATTATTGACGAAGATAAAGAGAAGGGAATCATCAAGGTTGCCAAAGCAAAAGGGATCGTCGGAGCTGTTACTCCGGTTACAAATCCTGTTGTTACACCGATGTGTAACGGAATGTTTGCTTTAAAAGGACATAATGCAATCATCATCTCCCCTCACCCAAGAGTAGAAAAGATGAATAAGTACTTGGTCGATCTCTTCCGTGAGGAATTGAAAAAATTAGGCGCACCAGTCGACCTGTTCCAAACCATCGAAAAAACTTCTATTGAAGCAACCAACGTATTGATGAAGAATGTTGATGTAGTTGTAGCTACCGGCGGCGGTGCCATGGTTAAATCCGCTTACTCAAGTGGTAAACCGGCTCTCGGTGTTGGCCCGGGTAACGTACAGGTAATCGTTGACCGTGGTATTAATTACGAAGAAGCTGTACCAAAAATTATCGCCGGCCGCATTTTTGATAACGGTATCATCTGTTCCGGTGAACAAAGTGTATTTATTCCCAGAGAAAATTACGACGAAGTGATTGACATCTTTAAGAAAAATGGCGTTTTCTATGTTGATAACAAGGACGATGTGGCTAAGTTCTCGGAAGCAATCTTCCCGGACGGAGGCATTATCAACCGCGATGCAGTCGGCCAGGGCGTTCAGGTCATTGCCAAACTTGCCGGAGTTGAGGTTCCGGAAGGAACCCGGATGATTCTCCTGAAAGCCAGAAGCCTGGACAGAAATGAACCTCTCTGCAAGGAGAAAATGTGTCCGGTAATGATCAGCGCTGCTTACGATACATTTGAGGAAGCAGTTGCACTCGCGCAGGCAAACCTGGAGTGGGAAGGAAAAGGTCATTCCGCTGCTCTCCACAGTGATGATAAAGCACACATTGAATATGCGGGTGAACACCTTACCGTCAGCCGTCTTGTAGTAAATCAGGCTTCTTCCACAGGAGCAGGCGGCAGCCTTTACAACGGCTTTTCTCCGACTACTACGCTCGGATGCGGTTCCTGGGGTAATAACAGTATCTCAGAGAACTTAAACTATACACATTTAATCAATGTTTCACAGATTGGCCTTTTCAATAAGGATGCTAAGGTTCCTAGTGATGAGGAAATCTGGAGTTAGGTTTTACTCTTAAAAACATTGAAAAAGAATCTCCTTTCCGGGATTCCCGCCTAAAAAGTCATAAAATTAGAAGCTGCTGCACGAAAAAATGTGCTGCAGCTTCTTTCTTTTAATCAAATTATTTCACAGCCAAAGTTGCCCAAAATGTGGGAACCCCATACTCCCGAAGAATACCCTGTCCATTCGTATCCTCATAGAGGTCAATCAGCATAAATCCCGCCTTTAGCTGTCCACGAATCTGTTCTTCAAGTGTGTGTGAAAACTGAATTCCGGAATCATCTTTTTCCAATGCCTTTAACTGTTCCTTGTCTTTCAATGGATTAAACGGAAGCCGGTATTTCACTTCTTTTTCATTTTCTTCATCAAAAAGATAATTAAACCCGTTATCCAACCCTGCCATTGACCTGCCATCTTTTTTCAGAATGCGGTAACATTCCTTCCAAACATGCATCACATCCTCAATAAAGCAATTTGATACAGGATGAAAAATTAAGTCAAAGGAATCGTTGTCAAAGGGCAGCGGCTTTGTCATATCCGCACGGACAGCATTGATTTTATATCCTTCTCTCTCTGCAACAGACAAATCGCTTTCTATTTGCTTTTCCGAATAATCAAGAACCGTGCATTCGGCGCCACACGCAGCAAAAATGGGCATTTGCTGACCGCCCCCTGAAGCAAGGCCGAGAACCTTTTTACCTCTCAGATCAGGATACCATTCTTTCGGTACTGGCTTATTCGGTGTCAAAAGCATTGACCATTTGCCATTCAATGCGTCCTCAAACTGTTCATGGGAAATCGGCACACCCCACTCCCATCCATCCTCAATCCATCTGTCTACCGCTTTTGCATTAATTTCTGTATAATCCATACATTTTCCTCCATAAAAAGACCCTGCTGAACTGTAACTAAAATACTACTGCACCTGATTTAACCGTCCCCAAACGTCCGCCTTCACCTTTTGTATGAATGTAACCGCCTCTTCTTCCGTTTCTCCCTTTGCATAAAAGTATAGTTTCACTTTCGGTTCCGTACCGGACGGACGTACTGAAAACCATATTTCGTTTTCTAAGACAAACTTTAAAACATTTGATTTACTGATATCCTTATACCCTTTTTGGTAATCAATTACCTCCTCTACTTTGAAACCTCCGAACTCACTGTAATCCCCTGTCCGAAAAGCTTCCATCATACGCTCAATACGCCTCGCCCCCGCAATGCCCTCTAACACGAGGGAAACCTGCTCTTCTTTATAATATCCATACTGTTCGTATAACTCATAAAGGACCTGAAGAAGCGTCTTTTGCTGCTTTTTATAAAATGCTGCGGCTTCACAAACAAACATGGCTGCACTTATGCCGTCTTTATCCCTGATTTCATCACTTATTGCATAACCAATGCTTTCTTCGTACCCGAACAAATATTGGAATCCGTTCCTCTCCAGCTCCGGTATTTTTCCACAAATGTTTTTAAAACCTGTTAAGGTCTCAAACATCTCAACTCCATATGCTTTACATATGGTTGTTCCCATATCCCCTGTTACGATAGATTTTATCATAGCCGGGCGCTCCGGGATTTTTCCCGCTGCCTTTACCCCCTCCAATAAATAATGAATTAAAATTACTCCGGTCTGGTTTCCGTTCAGCGCAATATAATTTCCATTTTCATCCCGCACCTCAACTGCCATTCTGTCCGCATCAGGATCGGTGGCAATTAATACTTCGGCACCCACATCAGCTCCCAGTTTTTCTGCCAGGGCAAAGGCATTTCTGTCTTCCGGGTTCGGGTATCCCACTGTAGTGAAATCCGGGTCCGGATATTCCTGTTCAGGCACAATATGAACATTGGAAAAGCCCCGCTCTTCCAAAATTGTTCTTACCGGCTTACTTCCCGCTCCATTGAGGGGTGTATAAACAATAGGAATCGTTTTTTCCAGCTCAGCCCCATCTCTGATTGCCAGAGACTTCACCAGATTCATATAATCCCGGTCCATCTTTTCAGAAAGAACTGTAATAATTTTTTCATCTGCTGCCTTATCAAAATCTATGCGCACAGCTCCTTCAAACATATTGACCTGCGCTATCTTTTCAGACATCCCATCTGCAATTTCTTCCAGAACCTGTGCCCCATTTTCCCAATATACCTTATATCCATTATATTGCTTCGGATTATGGCTTGCAGTCACATTAATCCCTGCTGCCGCCTTTAACTGAAGAATTGCATAAGACAATTCCGGTGTGGGACGCAACGATTCAAAAATGAATACATTTATCCCATTTGCCGCTAAAACTTCTGCGGAAAGTACAGCAAATTCCTTTGAGAAATGCCTGCAGTCATACGCAATAACAACGCCTCTTTCTTTATAATCCCTGCCCTTATCTGAAATAAAATCAGCTATCCCCTGGGTCACCCTTCCGACAACAACTTCATTTATTCGATTTGTTCCGGCACCTAACTTCCCTCTGAGCCCTGCCGTTCCAAATTCAAGCTCTTTGCAGAAACGGTCTTCTATTTCTTCCCTATTTCCTTCTATCTCTTCCAGTTCACGCTGTATTGATTTGTATTCCTTCAGCCTGTCCCGCCATTGTAAATAAATCTCACCAGCTTCCACTATAAATACACCTCCGTTACATCTCTTTCTTTCACCAGGCTTTACTTAAACAAATAACTCGTCATCGACAGAGAGCCCAGTACGCAGGAATCATTAAAAACGCTGACTTTATCCTGCTGCTCTGATGCACCTAAAATATAAAGAAGAGGTGCAAAATGATCCATCATTTGAAAAGCAAGTGCTGCTGACTCTCCAGCCCCTGAATAGTTTATTATATTCTCATATTCTTTATTCAATATATTATTTTTGATGTATTCATCAAATTCCAAAGCCCACGGATAGCCTTCTTCCTCCATGGACCAGTTGACTCTGGAAAGATTATGGACAATATTGCCGCTTCCCAGAATTAATACACCCTGTTCCCGCAGCCTGCGAAGCTTCTTTCCAGTTTCATAACAATCTCTTGCGGAAGCCAGTCTATCCACGCTCATCTGAAATACGGGTATATCCGCCTGGGGATACATCCGGCACAATACGGACCAGGAACCGTGGTCCAGCCCCCAGGAATTATCGATTTGGATATTCTCTCCAACCAGTTCTTTTGTCAAACCTGCAAAACGGGGCGCACCGGGAGCATTATAAGCAACCCGGTACAGTTCCTCAGGAAAACCATACATATCATAAACCATTTTTGGAAAAGGTACATCCGTAACTCTCAGCCCCGGTGTATACCAATGGGCAGAAATTGAAAGAACAGCCTCCGGCCGTGGAATTTGCTCACCAAGCGTTTCCCAGTAAGTGGAAAAGCGGTTGTTTTCAATTGCATTCATGGGAGAGCCATGTCCCACAAAAAGTACAGGCATATGTTTCATCATATCACACCCTCCATCATATAATTCCTAAATTGCCATATAGTAATGTCACTTTAATTCTTACCGTACTTGGATATATGTATGATTCTATCTCACTTTCGAATCACATTTCCTTCCCGCCTCGGCGCCGTCCTTCTGTATCTAACTGCCGGATATCCAATAAGCATGCAGCAGGCCACGGTCTGTTCTCCTATCTCAAGCCATTCTCTTAATTTGGGGCTTATACTTATCACCCGCATCATATAACCGCTGAACAGGGCCCCCAGACCTTCTGCAACAGCCATATTCTCAATGTTGGCAGCCGCCAGGCCACCGTCCAGAGGATGATTATCTGATGTAATAACCAAAAATGCAGGTGTATTGTAAAGAAGCGTATCATCTTGTGGATCTTTCTTCCATTTCTCATAAAAGCTTCTAAACACTCTTGCATATAACGGAGCATCTTTTTTAAGTACTTCCAAAATCTCCGGCATCGTCTCCCACACCAGATTTCTGAATTCATCCATCTTATCCTGAATAAAAACAAAGGTACTTGCCTGTTGATTTTTTGCGGTAGCTGTATAACGCCCTGCATCTAATATATGTTTTACCTTTTCTTCTTCTATTTTTTCAGGCTTAAAGTTGCGAATACTTCTCCTAAATTTTATAGCATGCAACATATTCTCCGGCTCTATGCGGAACGTTTCGGGATCATATTCTTCCACATCCTGCATATCATACTCAGGGATAGAAACTGCCTGCACCGGACAGACAGCCACACAGTGTCCGCATTGAATGCAGGGGCCTTTATTCTCCGCTTTTCCTTCCGTTAAATGAATTATCTTTGCCAGGCAATCTTCCGCACAGACCCCGCAGCCAATACATAACTCCTGATTTATCAATACCATAGTCTTACTCCTTCCATCTTAGAGACATTTTCACAAAAATTATATCTTATTGAAGATTAGTGGTTCAATAAATATACCGTCTTGAACGTTAGTAGTTCAATAAGTATGGGCTAATATTAAAATAATACCATAGTTTAAAAGGTTAGGCAATTATACCCAGAAGTGTAGGTTTAATTTTGGTTTGTGAGAAAATAAATTGACACATCCGTTGTACAAACGTATAGTTTAATTAGAATTCAAACTATGCAGCAATGATTGGGAGAGAAGATATGGAACAAAAATATTATGAGGACCAAACATTTGAAAATTTAAAATTAGACGGGAAAGTAATTACAGACTGTGAGTTTGTGGATTGTAAATTTATAAATTGTACATTTGAAAATTTCCATTTATCCAGAAGTACACTTTCAGGATGTATTTTTCAAAAATGCAGCATTATTTCACTAAAAGCCAAATATTCTCAAATCCGATTTGCAGAGTTTGAAAACTGTAACTTAGTAGGGATTCATTGGAATGAATTATTGCCAGCAGGAAAGCTAAGCAAACCAATCAGTGTATTTCGGGAATGCCACTTGAAGTATAATACATTTTCAGAGATGTCATTTGTAAGATTCAATTTTTCAAATTCCGAGATTACAGATTCTATGTTTGCAAAATGTGAGCTGATGGAAAGCAACTTTTCAAAATGCAAACTTGATGGAACAGAATTTTTTGAATGCGATATGCGTAAATCAAATTTTCATGAATCCAGCGGGTATCAAATAGATATATTTACAAGCAAGCTGAAAGGCGCTAAGTTTTCGTTTCCTGAGGTCATCAGCCTGCTGAATGGTCTTGGTATTAAAATAGATTAAAGTTAAAATGGTAAATTCACCTGTCACTTTATATGAGAAAGCTAAGCTAAAAGGGGCAAACATTTTGCCCCCCGCCATCAAAAATTCCCTATATTAGATTTTAACTGTAAGATTTGGGTTTGTCAAGTAAAATGTGTAAATTTTGATTTTTTATAATACCGGTGTTCATGCACCGGTATTTTCATGAGTTCAGCCTTGCTTTCTCCCCGTCAACGGGGGCGGCCCATTTTAGGGTACCACAA
>JACERV010000010.1 GCA_013911065.1 Ruminococcus sp.
TTGGCTCCCTGGAATGAAAACGTCCAGGAAAAATGCAGTAATAAGACAGAGTAAAATGTTAGCGTACCGGAATCCTATCAATCGGGTTCCGGAAAGTTCTGGGCACACCCCGAAATTAAACGCTTACCAAAAACCTGTCATAGCATCAATGGTTACAAAGAAGGTCGTCTCTGTTGTTAAAATATGATTGAAAAACTTCATAACAAGCTCTTTTATGATGTCACTTCCCTCTGCTTCATCCAATTCTTTTTTCTCAAGCAAATACCCAATGGATATAAAATTATATACCGCATCAATAGAATTATTGAAAAATTGATCCATGCAGGAAGGATTGGTTTCTAAGGCGGCAATAGCTTCACTTCGGTTGTAGCTGATTTTTTTGACATCCTTCTTCATGAGAGAATTAAAAAATGCGGTGATATAGCCTTTATGGGTAACGAAAGTCATGAGAGGAGTTCCGTCAATCTGGATGTTGAAAAGCAGCAATAACCGGCCCTTTAATAGCAAAAATGTAGAAGTTATCTTTTCTTCTGCTTTCCATAAATTCAGGTCAAAATGCTGCTGTGCCTTGGAAATCGTTAAAAAGAAATCAATATTATACTTGTTGTAGAAGGCTTCAAAGATAGACATATCAAAAAAATGATTCATGGAAACATTTTTCGGCTTTTTTAAGCCTATCATCCTGATACGTTGAAAAATATCAGAATAAAGCTGGCTGAATACAGGAATAGTGCTGTAAAACTCCAAGGGAATATTGTCATTGTTCAGGAGGTAATCAGAAAGAATCACACATACCATATTTAAAACTGATTTTTTCCCAAGAAAACTTCTTTCCATATCAAAGTAGTCTACATTCTCCTTATTTTCGGCAGCAAAGTCTTTGTCCAGGGCATATTTTATTGCAGTTGCCAAAAACAGCTCCAGTTCATATTTTGAGTTAAAGTCATATACCACTGGGAATAGTGTTTCGAATCTCAAATAACAGCAGTAATCATATATGACTTCAGAAAAATAACAGGCGGCCTGTTTACTGAATATCCTTTTTTCTTTTAAAAGAGGCAATCTTTTTCCCGTCAGAATTTTACTCAAACCACTTGGTGTCATGTTCATACTAAGTGCAAAGTCAGTTTTAGGTATTTTTGCTATGTTTATAAGCTCTTCTAACAACACACCAGTTCTCATTTTTATCCTCCGCTTCATCTTAAAGTAAAAGTTGTACTATTTTCTATTATACACATTTTTTAAACTTATGCTTTCCTATAAATGAAATTAATTTAAGAAAAATTTCTTTTCTTGTCTAATGCAAATGTTAATCTATTCCAATTTTTCAAGCGGTGCTGAAAACAATTGTGTACAATTTTTATAGGAATATTTCGCTTATGCAGGAAATAAGAGCAGCGGTAATCTCATATTGCCGCTTTTCTAAAAACAGTCATAGCGAAATGATTTACTATATAAGCACAGAGCCGGATATATAAGGGGAGTATTTAAATTAAATATCAATACACTCATGGGAGAAGGGCATTGTGCAGGAAGGGAGAGAAAGCTATGGTAAAAAGAAAAAAACGAATACTTATAAGCTGGGTATTGGTACTGATGCTGCTTCTGAACATCCTGCCGTTTAAGACGGCATATGCCGCACCGGGAGCGGATAAAACATCTGAACTTACCAGTATTTCAGCAAAAGTAAGTCAGGATGGAGCTGAAATTTCTGAAGGAGGTACGTTGACAAGTACCAAGCCTATTTCGGTGGAACTTTCATTTGGCGTACCGGTTGAGGGGGATGACCCGACTCCGGAAAATCCCGTAAAGAAGGGCGACACCGCAAGGTTTGAATTAAGCAGTTCCTTCAAACTGACTTCAGGGGATTACATACCGTTAGTAGCTGCAGGAGGCATTGTAGTTGGACATGTCCAGTTTACAACAGACTCTGTTACAAAAATGGTGGTTGCAGAGGTAATCTTTGACGGGGAAGAGGAAGTCTTTGATGGTACATCTAATGGTGTACTGGCCAGTTTTAATGCGGAATTTGAATATGATGACGATGGAAGTGCCGGCAACGAGGGCGACCATACTATAACCATGCTTGGAAAATCATATATTGTCAATGTTCCCCCGGTTGAAATTGAATATGGGGTGACCAAATCGGGTGTCGTTGATTTGGCAGATAAAAGTATTACATGGACAGTAGATATTTCTGCATCTAAGGCAGGTGCAGCTATTGATTTAGGAGGATATCAGTTTTTTGATGATTTAGGAACAGTAGGAGAATATGTCAGCGGATCTTTCACAGTAGATGGTGCTTCAGCAACACCTGCGGAAGAAGGCAGTGGGATTCGTTATGTCTTCCCAGGAGGTTCTATAAGCTCCAAACAGATTACTTTTAAAACCAGAATATCCGATGACGCTTATTATGCCACTGCTGAGCAGAGTGTGACAAATAAGGCTGATCTTCTGAACAGTGAAGATGTAATAGTCAAAGATGGGCAGATTACTGTAAAATTCAATCCTCCCAAGTGGATTGAGAAGACCGGTAAGTCAAGCGAGGAAGGCAGTACCGGCGTTTATGATCCCACAAACCGTACAATTACATGGTCAATCACTGCCAATGAGGCAGGCGCAGCGCTGAACAATGTTGTAATAACCGATGTACTGCCTGATGGATTAACACTGGTTTCTGCAGGCTGGCAGGCATGGGATGGTTCTGTCTGGGGTTCATCAACTTCAGTCACACCGAATGCAAGTGGTGAATATAACATTGGTAATATAAATTCCAGGATTTTACTTACCATTGTAACTAGCGTGCCGGATGTTACAGATCCGACTGGAGTAACCGGGGTCACAACTTATACAAACTCCGCATCCATCACATGGGATGGTTTAACAGGTCCGGGGCCGGGTACGGGCGGTGTCGGTGTTGGTGTTGGATATAATGCAATTACAAAATCAGGCACGGCAGATCCTGCAAGTCAAAAAATCCACTGGACAGTTACGGTTGATACACGGGGACAGAATATCCCGGATTTGAAAGTGTATGACCTTCTTGTTTACGGAAGCAGCACAAGTGGATTTAATCTCGGAACGGTGAGTGGAATTCCAGGAGGCGTTACTCCTACAGATTTGACCCCCCGGTATAACCAGAAATATGCAGGCAATTTTGCAGGAGCAGGGTTGAGCATAACAGTTCATCCTATAGAACAAGACGGCAAACGGGTTGCAGATTTGCTGGAAATTACAGGGCTTTCAACGGGTGACCTCAATACCTTTACTTTTGACAGCCAGATAGTGAATCCGAATATCTTTGCCGGAAATACAACGACCACGGTGACGAATACTGCGTCACTTTTCAGCGCAAATACAAGGCTGAACGCGGCAACAGCTAATGTAAATTATAAAAATAGCAGCCTTTCCAAGGAGATGCTGAGGCGGACTGCAATAACTGACCCGGCAGCGGGAGTAAATGAAATTACCAAAAATCTTAATGAAGGTTTTGACTATTTGGATAAATCTGTAATCTTCCGTTTGAGCATCAATGGAGACGGAATTGATTTGAGCCGAGCAGAAAATGCGGCAGGAGAACAACTGGGTGAGGCAACTGTAACGGATACCCTTCCTGAGGGCTGGGAATTTACAGAAATTATTGCCGGATCAGACTATCTTATTTTTGAGGGAACAGGGAATTCAAATGGAGTTGTTTCAGCAAATGACACGGTTCCGGATACAGTAACTGGTCTTAATGCCGTGTTCAGTGGACGAACTGCTACTTTTACATTCAATCCGCTGGACAAGCCATATGTAATTTTGGTAAAGGCAAAACCCACCAGTGGAACTGCTGAAAAGTATTTTAATGCTAATCAAACAACGACAGAACGCAATACTCTGTCTTTAACAGCCGATAAGTGGACTGCGGGAGTAACCAGCTTCCAGGATGTTACCATAAGAAGCCAGCTGCTGGAGAAGTCAATTGAGGCGCCAAAAGCCGGGGAATTGCGGTGGACAGTAGAATATAAGCCATATGACCTCGCACAGCCAGGTACAAAACTGGAGGATACATTGCCTGTTGGTATTGATTTGCGTACTGATTCCAGCGGAGCTCTGCTGTTATCCGATGATAATATTACAGTGCATGAGATGACACTGAATGTTGACGGCAGCTATACCCTGGGTGCTGAAGTAGAGCTAAAAGCTGGTGAAAATATTTCCTATGATAACAAAACCCGTGTTTTGAGCTTTAATATTCCAGATAACGAAAAGGCATATAGTCTCAGTTATATTACTGATATTACAGGAGAACCGGGAGAAGTATCTAATCAAGTATCCTTGTTTGGAAATAGCGGTTCACAGGAAACAACTGCGTGGCCTTATGTTATATTAGCAGCAGACGGCTGGGCCAGCCTGCAAAGGAATGGCTGGTTTGAAATAACCAAAATAGATGAAGCAAGAAATCCTCTCGCCGGTGCTGAGTTTACACTTTTTGCCATGGACGGTGAAACAATCATAAGAACAGGCACTACCGGCAGTGATGGAACTGTCAGGTTTAAGGTTATTCCAGACGGAGAGTATATTTTGAGGGAAACAGCAGCCCCCGGAGGATATACACCGGAAGATATATCCCATTCTGTTTCAGTTACAACAGAAGGCGGAACGGTTACTACTTCGATTAATGGAAAAACTGGAGCGGATTCTAATAAACGTACAATTCAAAATTTCGTTCAGGATACAGTAGGAAATCTGACGATCAGCAAAGTTGTAGCAGGAAATGCTGCAGACACTGCGAAACTCTTTGATTTCACAGTAACCTTGAATGGAGCGGATGGTACTTACCCTTATATCGGACATGGTGTTCCGGATGGCGAGATAAAAAGTGGGGATACCATTTCTCTTGCCCACGGACAGAGCATCACCATACTAGGAGTACCTAAGGACACCACATATGAGGTGGCGGAAGCAGATTATTCCGGTGAAGGATACTTAGAATCCAGTACAGGGGAAACGGGTACAATCGCTGCCGATGCAACGCAGACCGCAGCATTTACCAATACAAGAAATGAGATAGTTTTTGAGTCTGAAGGCAATCTGACTATCAGCAAAACAGCTGCAGGAAGTGGTGCAGATACGACGAAAAAATTTGACTTTAAGATAGTTCTTGACGAGGCATCCGGTACCTATACATACACCGGACTGGGCGTTCCGGATGGTGAGATAAAAAGTGGAGATACAGTTTCCCTTGCTCACGGGCAGAGTATCACGGTTACAGGATTACCTGAGGGAACAAAATATACAGTAACCGAGTCGGATTACTCTGGCGAAGGATACACAAAGACCAGTACAGGAGAAACAGGTACAATCGCTGCCTCTGCAACGCAGACCGCCGCATTTACCAATACAAAAATTGCAGAAGTTCCTAAAGATGAGACTGGTAGTCTGACCATTAGCAAAAAAGTTGCCGGCAAGTTTGGAGATAAGAAGCAGGCATTTACCTTTGTTGTTGATTTAGAGGATGATGGCACCTATAATTATTCGGGAAGCAAAACCGGAAAAATAAAGAGCGGTCAGATAATCACTCTGAAGCATGGGGAAGAGATTGTCATTGAAGGCATCCCAGTCGGAACAGTTTACAAGGTGACAGAAAAAGAAGCAGATAAGAATGGTTACGTAACCAGTTCTACAGGAGCGTCTGGTAAAATTACTGCATCAGGGCAGAAAGCAGCATTTGTAAATACGAAAGACAGTGATGCAAAGACTGTTGATAAAACGAAAACAGGAAAAGCAGGCAAAACTGGAAAAGCTGTAAAAACCGGAGATGACAGTTTCAGCGTTATCTGGGTAGGATTCTTAGGCTCTGTACTTCTATTATCTGTATTAGTAATTTTAAGTAATATTGTTAAAAATAGAAGAAGATAAACAACCTATTAAGAAAAAACTTTCGGGCAGGGATAAGGGATATTTCCTTATCTCTGCCCTTCACATTGTATAAGATGAAACTTAGCTTACACTTCACATTTAATCTTTCCGCCTATGTACCGCAATTTTCTGCAATGAATATATTGACTTGTTCATGTTGAAAGCATATGCAATTGTGCAGACGATAAAGAAATATGGAAGATAAGCATAACCAAAGACCTCTGCACCAATAAAAATAGGGGCGAACAATGTATTGGTTGCACTTCCGAATACACTTGCATATCCCAATGCCGCCACCAGCTCTATTGGAAGATGAAAAATTCCTGCAAGGATTACTCCAAAGCTGGCGCCGATAGAAAATAAAGGTGTCACTTCACCACCTTGAAAACCTGCCGACAATGTTAAAATTGTCAGAGCAAATTTCAGAAGCCAGTCATAGGAGAAGATTTCGCCCCCTTGAAAACTATCTTGAATCAGGTTTGTACCCAAACCTGAATAACGGCCTTTATAAAATAGTAAAAATAATATACTTAAACATACTCCCAAAACCGCAATTCGAATAATAGGATTTTTCAATTTAGTCCCGGCTATTTTCTTTGTCCATTTCAGACACCATGCAAAAGCACCACCCACAATTCCGAAAAGAATTCCCAGTGCAATCAGTTTCCAGAATACAGAAAAATCAGAAGTAACTTTTGCTGTAAGGGCAAAGGAAAAATTTTCTAATCCTAAAGTTTTTGAAACCGTACTTGCTGTAAAAGCGGCTGTAAATGCCGGAAGAAGTGCCTGATATTCCAATGCACCGGCGACCAGGACCTCCATTGCAAACAAAGTAGCGGCAATAGGTGTCTGAAACAGTCCTGCAAAACCTGCCGCCATACCGGTAACTAAAAAAATACTGGAAGCATTTTTAAACGGCAGCTTTTTCCCTACCCAGTGAGAAAAGGTGGCCCCTATCTGTACTGCAACACCTTCTCTCCCGGCGCTCCCTCCAAAGAGATGGGTCAGCCATGTCCCGGAAATAATAAATGGAATTAAGCGCAGTGGTATAACTTCTTCATCTCCATGTCCTACTTCAAAAATCAGATTCATTCCTTTACTGCTTTTACCACCAAATTTAAAATAACAATAGGCGATAATAACACCTGCAATAGCTAAAAATGGAATAAAATATATGGGGGAGGCTTCACGGATATCCATAAGCTTCAGCAATACTTTGCCAAATATAACATCTATAATTCCTACAACGATACCAATTGGTATACCAACAATTCCAAGCAGTGCCAAGCCGCCGTAAGTCTGATAAATTTTTACGATTTTTGTTTTCATTTTGTTTTCCTCTCTTTTTGATAACTATAATAAAGTTTGTCAAACACCCTCACTTTTCCAGAAAGATTATTCATATTATAAACAAAAAAAGCCAACAACTCCTGCGTTACCACAGAAGTCATCAGCCCATAGGCACTTTAGGATCTTATCCAAGGGAGAACCTCATTCCCATATTATTTAACCTATATATCGTTCTTTTGCCCGCAGACAATTCAATTGCTTTTGACACATTTTCCACTGTATCGTATTTGTAGAGACCACTTGACTTCTTAAAGATAACACAATTAAAATCAAATATCAATGTTTTAATGTTTATCATTTTCATTTAAAAATAAGATTTTAAAATGAACTATAGAAGACAGTGTAATAATCTTTGTCTATTTGGTATAAGAATATTATAAATAGCGTAAAAATACCCCGGAGCAAACAATGACTTTTTGTTTCTTTCACGTTCCACTCCGAGGACAATATGTCAGGCTGCTTTTCAACGTCCTTAACTGTTTCTTTAATACACTAATATCTTCCTATCTGCGCCCGCAATCCTGACGAACGTCAAACTCTGGATTAATTGCATAGAAGTTTTTACTGTCCAGCTTATCCTGTACAATGCGGAGACTTTCTCCAAATCTTTGGTAATGAACAATTTCTCGTTCTCTAAGGAAACGAATCGGGTCACAGACTTCAGGGTCTTTTACTAAACGCAGGATGTTATCATAAGTTGTTCTTGCTTTCTGTTCTGCCGCCAAATCTTCATGTAAATCAGTGATAGGATCTCCCTTAGACTGGAATACTGTAGCTGTCCATGGAGCTCCACTGGCTGCCTGAGGCCAAAGTGCAAGGGTATGGTCTACATAATATTTTCCAAAACCTGATCTTTCGATCTCTTCTGGTGTCAGGTGCTTGGTAAGCTGATAAACAATGGCACAAATCATCTCCATATGTGCAAGTTCCTCAGTACCGATATCTGTCAGGATGCCTGTAACTTCTTTATAAGGCATGGTGTATCTCTGTGAAAGATAACGCATGGAAGCAGCAAGTTCTCCATCCGGTCCACCGTACTGCAAAAACCTATAATAACGCGAAGAACCCGCTGAATATGCGGGTTCACGATATGTACAGGTGGAAGATGAGCTCTCCGTTTTTCTTATCGTATACAATATCTTCAAACAAACTTCTCATAACAGTTCCCTTGGTATTATAGTCAACATCTGGATTTCGGATGATATCATACACAGTTTTGACCTGAGCCAGGACATCCTCTTTTTGTGGAACCTTACCTTGTGGAATAGATACTGTTTCTTCAATTTGCTTCTGAAGGCCCTCGCGTACCATTTTAAGACGTTTTTTGCTTTCCTTGTACTCTTCAAGGGTATCAACCCCATTTTCGTATGCTAGGCGTATTCTGTCCTCTCTGGAATCCATTTTATCCAGCTCTTGCTGTAGGGCAGTTAATTTCTCATTTATAGTATCATTTTCAGGTGTACGGTACCTAAATTCAAAGTCAGCCCCGCTTAGAATCATGTCAAAATATTTGTATACAGCCGCGATAGCTTTCTTTTCGCTTATGAAATGTGACCCGGAGTGTTTGCCTTTCATGTATCGATAGCATTGGAATCCAGGTGAATGTGAATTGTTTCCGAACGATAATGAAGCCTCACATATACTGCATTTTAAGAGACCAGACAGCCAGTGCTTGCAGGATGATATATCACGCCGGCCAGACGGTTTATATCTACTTTGAATCTTATTCATTCTTGTATCGAATTGCTCTTTTGTGAGCCGTACCTCGTGTGTTCCTATGACTGCATATTCATCCCAAACAATAAGCCCATAATAAAATGGGTTTTTTAATATTCTCTCTACTGTCCGTGACTCAAACAGATTGCCCCTCCGGGTTTTATGTCCGATATCATTCAGTAACCTTGCGATAGCTGTATAATCTTGGTCATGAACATCAAATTGCCGGAATATGTAATCAACAATTTTAAATTCCTCTTCATTGATAACAAAGGGACGGCCTTCTCCGACAGCTTTATATCCGAGGCATGGCGAAGTTTGATATCCGCCACGCAAGGCTTTTTCCTTCATTCCCCGAAGAACTTCTCCTGACAGGAGTATAGAGTAGTATTCATCCATCCATTCGATGATACGTTCAATCAGGCTGCCAAAAGGACCATCTATGAGCGGCTCTGATACACTTATAACATCAACGTTATGCTGTTTTTTGAGAAGGGACTTATACACAATGGATTCTTCTTGGTTTCGGGCGAATCGGCTGAATTTCCAGACAAGTATAACATCTACCGGGTGCTCTGCTGACTTCGCCAAACCTACCATGCGTTGGAACTCCGGACGTTTATCAGCTTTTCGCCCGGATACACCAAGTTCGAAGAAAATATTCAGTAATATTATGTTATTCTTTTTTGCGTGATCTCGTAGGAGTTTCTCCTGGGAATCTGGTGACAATTCTTCCTGTTTATCTGTACTCACACGCACATAGCCGTATCCGTATTTGGTTTCCATCATATCACATCCTTTCTCTCATAACTTATCATATTAAAAATAAGTACAAAAAATACACCTATACAGGTGCAGGAGGTTTGTGATATAATCTATTTGTTGAGGATAGCTTATATCGGCCCCTGGCCTGTATAGCATCTATTAGCCGTTCGGTATTACCAGTACCGGGCGGTTTTTATTTTATGGATTACAATGTCCACAAGGAGAGTATCCTTGATTTATAATTTCGTTTCTTGATGCATCGGATGTCGCATAGTTTTCAGCATGAATTTTCTGAACATCTCTGCAAGATGGATAGTGGAATTTCAAGGTATTCGTATTCAAGACGTATGTATAAGTAGTGGGGGTAGTATTACCAGTAAAACGAGAAATCATAGTAGCGCAAACTGCGCGGCTTACCGTAGCCTGCGGCGCAAGAGTACCATCTTTATTACCGCTTATGATTCCTGAACCAATTGCCCATTTTACCGCATCTTTGGCAAATCCGCTGACTTTCGAACCGTCTGGAAAACGGCTGTAGTCTGCGCTGGCTGAAACATCCATTCCCGTTTTTAAAGCGTATCTATACAGCATGGTAGCCATTTGCTCACGTGTAATGTTATCCGTAGTACCAAAGAGGCCATTCTCGTAACCTGTAACAATGCCTGTATTGCTTGCCCATGTCACAGGAATGGAATAAAATTGTCCATTAGATACATCCCCAAACCGGTATTCGTAATTGGTTGCGGGGGATTCGGCCATCCTATATAGGATTGTTGCAAATTGTCCACGGGCCAGATTTTTAGTAGGACCAAATGTGCTACTATTTAGTCCGGTCATCAATTCTTTAGCTGCAACATCCCCTACATACTCATAATACCAATCTCCCCTATGAACATCAGAGTAATCATTGACATCTTTTGCATTTACAACCAGACCAGAGAAAACGGTCGTCACTGTTAAGAGTGCGGTTGTTAATAGAGTTAATAGTTTCTTCCTCATTTCTTCTCCTCCTTTGAATGATTTATCCGTATCAATTGATACCGTATATAAACACCGCTCCTGTTGGCGCAGGGGCAGTTTTTTACTGTAATTCAACTAATCTATCTGCAATTCTTTGAGTAAGCTCATTTTGCTGTGTTGCAGTTAACTTTGCAGATGTTCGTATAACTATAGTTCCTAAAACCGCGTGAGATCCAGAATTAAACATGGTTGCGCCATCAAAGGAAGATAAGTACGTGTTTCGGGTCTCTGCGTCACCTGCCGTAGCGTAAACTTCGATACCTCCACCACATTCTGTACCTTTATCTACGATATCGTCTCCATAGACTTCGTCCTGATTAACCAACGGGCTTGAAAAATATATGGTTGCAGTATACCCGCCTTGTTTATTCAGGTTTCCATTCGGATCGTGGTTTTCCGTGACAGCCTGGGTTCCTGAAATACCATCGATTCCTTGAAGACGTTCAATAACAAAGCTTTCAGGGGGATTTGTTATTTGTTTCATTTGCTTGATGCTGTTTTCGAGAGATGTCCTTTTATCTTCTATATTTTTGATAGTGGCAGAATAATCAATTGTTTCTAATAGTTCTGCTGTTTTAGCTTGTATGTCAGCTGTCTTCTCTGGAATTTCCGGAATCTCCCTTTTGATGCTCTGAGCGTCTGCAATAGCTGTGGTTACCTCAGCGGATGTGTTCTCATCATAGGGCTGTTCGCCTGAATCCACAATCTTCTGCGCAGAATTCACTACCTCATCTAATTCAGAGTTTTTTTCTTCGACCATTTTGACAGCATTATTAAAATCAACTACAGCTTTATCATGCGGTTTCTTAAACTGAAAATACCAAATGCACGAACAAATAGCAGCTATTGCAATAATAACGAGTAAAACAATCCATATTACTGATTTCTTTTTACTTTTAGTTTCTCCCATAGTTTTAGTTCTTTCCCTTCCTTTATCCTATGTACCTTACACCACATATATAAACGCCGTAGCGGTTATACCATTGTACTCCTGCCGAGGCAGGGGCGGTTTTTTGATTTTATTCATCTGATGTTTCATCATCTTCATCATATTTCCAACTAGAAGTATATGGTAAATCGGTAGATTGTGATTGACGAAATTCCTCTGCAAGCATTGTAGTATTAAATTCCGCGGTTGGCTCTATAGTGGTGACGAGTTCTTCTAATTCAGCTATTGATGTGTAGAAGAATTCTTTTCTCATATTAACCTTGTTAACTCTTTTCTCATTTAAAGTAGAATGTAGTTTGCTTTCAAGTCCAACTGCGTCATCTGAAAAGATAAAACTATGTACATCAAACCTAAATGGCACAGAGGCGTCTCCTAATTCATTTACACGGTCTTGAGGGTTTAAGCGTCTGGTCATGCCGATTTTAAATACATTTTCACCAAAAGAACCCAGATTGCTAATAATATACACATTTCCGGCTTTTCCGTTTGCAAGGTTCGTTATTTCTTCCTTTTTGATGATTACATCTGCAAGCTGTGATTGCAGCTCAAGAATCCTAGTCTTCAGTTTTTCGAGTTCATCGTCTTGAGCAACAGATAATTGTTCCTGCAATTTTTCGATTTCACAGTTGTATTTCGACTCCTCTTGTTCAACTTTTTTTCGCTCAGTCTCTAAAGCCTTGCGTTCCTCAGCTTCTTGACGCATCTGCTCACGTATAGCGAGTTGTTCCTGCCTTATTTGCTCTTTTTTTACATAATAGTTATATTCGATTTTTACGGCATTAATAAACAGATATTCTATTTCTCCTATAAATTTTGTAAGAGTTCCAGCAATACTTTGATTGCCATCCCCCGCAATTTTTAAGTATTTTTGTGTTACGGTTTTTACATCTTTGATTGAGTTGTCCAATTTTTCATATTTCAAATTGTAAAGAATATTTTGTAATTCGGATCTTAAAGCGATAACCATGAGCTTATAAATCGCTTGATTTGCTTTTGTTGTGTACCTAGCCGAATACTTCTCTAAAATGGAGCTGATTTGTTTATCATTATCCCTATATGCTTTCATCAAGTCTTTAATATCCATACAGTGAAGCTTAAGGATAATAGATGGACTGATTTCATCCAAATCCAATAAGTCATTTTCGGGTAATTTAATTGTACTTTGTGAAGGTTCATAATTAAGATATTTATCAAATGTATAATTTATAGCCTTAACCAATTCCTTTGAGCGGTTAAGTTTATTTGTTTGAGTTTTAATATTTTTCAGGAGCTTAGATTCCTGGAGTCTCAATTCATTGAGTGTATCCAATGTTTCCTGGCTTTTTCCTGTTCTATTAGAAATGACCTTCTCTAAATTAGATATCTGTTCCTTCAGTACAGATTCTTCGTTTTCCCTTCTATTTGAATAATCCTTTTCTAATTGTTGTTGTTTGATGGCATAGTCTTTTTCAAGCTGTTCGGTCATGCTTTTGATTTTATAATAATCAAAAGCGCTTAGTTCGGATAGCTGGACATTCATGTTTGCGTTGGCCGTAGTTAAGTTCTGATTTTCTTGCTGCAAGCGAGTGATTTCAGCTTTAAATTCTTTGATTTTAAAAATGTCACTAATTCCCATAGTTCCCTCTTTCTCTTATCCTCTGTACCTATAACACCACATCTATGTCAAGCCTAATGGCGTAACATCATCTTTTTTCGTGCTTAAAAATTCATTGTATTGTTGTTTCTAACTCTTACTAGCAGTAACTTCGTTAGTGCTTTCAGAATGTTTGGCTACCTTCGTTTGATTAGTAGAATCAGGTTTAGATTTTTGAACAATATGAATGTCTGCATGTAAATTATAATATTTCTCATACTCATCCATTGCTTCCTTACGTTCAACGTATGCAACACAGGATCTTGCAAAAGAATCCACATCAATATCAGGTTTTGGTTGGGGATTAGTATTCTTATATTCTTCATCTGAATTATCAGTTGGATTCTTTGTCTGAAATAATTTTTGTTTGTGTATCCCATAAATTCCTGCGATTATGCAAAATACACACATAAAAAATAATATGTAGTTCCAATAATTTGCAATAAATCCGATTACCAAAAGGAAAAGTATTATGGCCATGCAACCCCCACTATTTTTTCTCATCGTTTGTATCCTCTTGTGTACTGAAAACCCATTTATATTATGCCAAATGGTCTATCACCAACTTAAATAATCTTACCTACAGCTAAGTGCGGGATAAACATAATATAATACTTATTAACAGCTATGCCAACTCCATATTTCTCACGGTAGCAATCAATACAATCTTGCAAAAATTTCTCTGTAATATCTAGGAATTCGGCTGTTTCACCACGCCTGTTTCGGATATTAAAAATCATTATCGTTCATGATATCATCATGTTTATGCATTTCTTCGGTTACCTCTATGTCTGTACGTTCATGTGCAGCAGCTTCTAAATGAGAGTTGTCCATCTCCTCTTCATTGGCAAAATCAGGATTCCCAAGTAATACGTTTGAGTAATTTAAAAGGCTCTTTTTACCATTGTTGTTTAATTTCTCCATATTGTCAATAATGCTTTTTACCAACCCATCTTTTCTGAAATCGCTTTGGTCGTAAGATTTTTTTAAAGCCCTGATATTATCTTTGTTTACATAGGAATTTCCAGAAGTGTCCCTGAATTCATATTCTTCTTCCCACCCCATTAAATAGGCCGGGGTGGTCTCTAATACTTTTGCAAGGGATGGAATCAAAGTAATAGGGAAGTTCTCAATATCGTTGCTTTCATATCTGTATACCGTAGCCCTATTTTTATTGAGCTTATCTGCTAATTCGTCTACGCCTAATCCAAGCTCCAATCTCCTTTGTTTTATTCTCTCTCCAATCGTCATATAAATAACCCGCCTTCCTAAGATGTTTATATGATAACACGCTATTCGCATATTTGCAACTAATATATTCGCATAATATGCAAAAACTGTATTGACATTTGAAACTATATAGATTATTATGAATTTAGTCGCACTAAATGCGAAAAAAGAGAGGAGGAAATGCATTGGTTAATATTAAAAAACTTCGTGGGAAAATGGTTGAGTGCGGTGTTACCGTAGAAGAATTGGCTAAAACAATAGGAATAGACCGTGCAACATTTTACAGAAGGCTTAATTCCGATGGAGAAGAGTTTTCAATAAAAGAGGCTGATTCCATTGTTAGGGCTTTAAAGTTAGGAAGGAGAGATGCAAACGATATTTTTTTTAGTCAATTTGTCGCATAGAACGCGAAAATATGTATCGGAAGGAGATTACATGAATAGGAACGGGCACAATCTTCCAAATGATGAAGAGATAAAAGAATGTACCCGGTTTGTAGTAAGGAACTTGATTAATTGATTCCAAGTTGTGATTTTATTAATGCAGTTACAACTCCGGTAGCGATTTGTGTTAGGGCGTTCACGGACTTTGAGCCTACTTTAGTGCTGACTGTTTTAACATCATTCCATATACTATCCGAGCGAACGTTGGCTATAAAATCATGGCCGGATGGAGATAAATCTTGAACTGACACATTACCTTGCATGTCCCAATCAGTCTTGTACAAGAGTCCATATAAATTGCATTGACGGATATGGTACACGATTTCATCGGGTTCATATTTTGACAATAAACCGCTTTCAGGAGGTGAGTCATGAAAATAATCAAAACAGGTATCAAATGTGGTGATATCCTCTATTTCGAAGAGTATATCACGAATGCAATCGGGGTTAAGTTTCATAAAAAATCTCCTTTCTACCACACTTGGCATAACAGTGCTTTTACTTAGATTATAGGAGAATTTGAGGGAAATTTCAATGAGTAACCCGGACAATCAGTAATGCATAAAGTATAAGAGAGGTGGTGTAAGTGAAAGAATTGAAAATTGTCAGCATGGTAAAAGTTAACGGCGCTTGGGTCAACCAGGAAGATATACCGGCTGAGGAATTCAAGGAAATGCTTGAAAAGAAATTAAATGAAACCATGCAGAATATTGGGTTCGAGAGGATAAAGACCGCGTGAGCGGTAGAAAGGAGGACAAACCATTGAAAGAAAGGACATGCCGCCAGTGCCGGAGATTTGAGTACTGCATGGAGGCAAGCAGGATGGATCCGTGTGGGGATTTCAGATGGAGGCGCTGGGGTGCACACCGGATGTCTGATGCCGAGATAACCGTAATGATAGCAATAGCATGGCTAGTGCTGTTGATACCAGCATTTGTATAAGAAAGGAGGACATAGATATGAAATTTAAAATAAATTGTTCTTTCGGAGGGTTTTGCGGAGATAAGGCAGTTATCTGCCAGGATGGGCAAGCGCGGCTTGTCAACTATTATTCTGAACTCACGCGCGAACTGAAGGAAAAGCTCCATGTGTTAATTGTAGCAACGTGCAAGCTGAACGAAGACGGAAACATATGGATTACAAATGTTGAAAATCAGGATTAAAAAGAGCGCTTACATTTGCCCTGGCAGGGGCGTAAGCACTCACGTAATTTAACAACTTCATTATAGCAGATTTTAAGGAGATTGCAAATGAAAGATAACTGGGACGACGGTAATTACATGGAGTGGGCGGACCAGGAGAGACTTGTCCGGCAGGATATTGAGGAAATTAACAGAAGTCTGAGACGGCGGAAAGCCGAAAATTACAGGGAGGTTGAACATGGGAGAAATAACATTGCGGGTCAGACAGAACCCAGGAGCGATAGAGATTAATTTTGAAGAATTGGACAAGGCTCTGGATGCCAAGTTGGCAGAATACAAGGGGGCAGTCTTTACCGAGGAAACTAAGGACATTGCGAAAGCCGAGGTTACCAGTCTTAGGAGGCAGAGAAAGGAGCTGGACGACAGCCGGAAGTCCATTAAAAAAGAATGGATGAAACCCTATGATGAGTTTGAAAAACGGGCAAAGGAGCTTCTGGCAAAGTTCGATGGGCCAATCGAATTGATAGACAAGCAGGTCAAGGAGTTCGACGAAAACCGCAAGGAAAAGAAGCGAGAGAGCATCATGGCCGCTTATGTGGAGCTTATCGGGGATATGGAAAAATATCTTCCGTTTAACAAAATCTATGACACCAAGTGGGAAAATGTTTCCGTGACCATGAAATCCATCAAGGAAAGTCTCTCTGCTCTGGTAGAAAGCACCCGCACCGCAGTTGAGACTATCAGCAACATGCAGTCAGATGCCGTGGAAAAGGCTCTGGAGCTCTATAAGAACACTCTGGACATGGCTAAAGCAATTGCTTATATAAACGATTATGAGCGTCAGAAAGCCGAGATTATGCGGAGAGAAGAGGAACGGCGCAAGCATGAGGAAGAACGGCAGAGGCAGGCTGAAATCAATCGTGCAAAAGCCGAAGAGCGCTCAGCTGTTGAAAGAGAAGAACGTATCCGGCAGGAAGAACGCCAAAAAGCGGAATCAGCTGCAAGAGCAGAAGTAGCTCAGGCACCGGTACAGGAAGAAATTCCTCAGACACCATTCTTTGAACCAGAATTAGATGATAGTCTACCATTCGTGCAGCCGTCTACGATTACAGCATTTTATAGAGTTGTTGCGACGTCGCAAGAGCTGGAACAGGTAGAGATGGCATTTAATAGTATCGGAATTTACTTTGAGCGGAGGGATGCATGACAGCAAGGGAGCTGGCCGACTACATCCAGGGCCGGCTCTTAAAGGAAGGCTTTATTATCCAAAGGTATAATGCGTACTCTACAGCCAGTATTTACCTTAAATTAGATTATGGAGCTTGTAACTCCATAAGGATAAGCGACCACCGAGGCAAGAAACACCTGAAGTACCGGTATAATATTGGTTCTTTTGTTCAACATTTTTCCAGAGAAAAGGATAAATTCGATAGATTCTATTATCGGGATGATAAAGCAGACAACCTTATCAAGAAGGTGATTTCTGATAAAAAGCAGAAACTTGAGCAATATGGCGAAGAGAAGTATGAATGTTTCATGCGGAGAAATCAGAATGAAAATCATGATAAGAGTGGATTTTGGAAACAAGCATATCTTGTAAAGGAGTGATTATATGGGAGAAGTAGCACAAAAAGCACCTGCTATTTATGGAGCAATCGCCGGAGTTATTGCGGATGTAGGTGCAGTCGGAAAAGACAAGGTAAATAAGCAGCAAGGGTTTAAGTTTCGCAGTGTGGATGATGTATACAACGCTCTTCATCCGGCACTAGCAAAAAATAAAGTTTTCATCGTTCCGGAGATCCTGGAACAGACCAGGGAAGTTGTTGGAGAAACCAGAAATGGAGCAAAAATGACTCTGGTAATTTGCACTATAAAATATACATTCTTTGCAGAGGACGGATCCTACATAGAGTCCATTATAATCGGGGAGGCCCTAGACACCGGGGATAAGGCAACCAATAAGGCGATGGCCATTGCGTATAAATATGCTTGCTTCCAGGTGTTCTGTATTCCAACAGAAGAGATGACGGACCCGGATGCGGAAAGTCCAGAAGTTCCTGCCCCCGAATCTGGAAAGAAGTCAGGAGGAAGTACACCGGGAAAACAGCAGGCAGGAACCAAGAAGCAGACAGAGCCTAAACAAAGGCAAGAGGAAAAAGCGGAACCGGAGCCGCCTCCAGCTACAGAAGGAGCTACAACGGACCGAATTACAGAAGCTATGCTCAACACTATCAGGGCAGAGCAGAAGCGTACAGGTGTGACGGACCAAGTTATTCTTGCCAGAAAGTCTGTTAAAGCAAAGAAGATAGAGGAAATGACGGTAGAGGAATTTAAGGCGATTATGGAAATTTTTAAAAGGACGCCGGATTTAAAGCGGGAGGAAGATAATGAATAATGTAGTTTTAGTAGGGAGATTTACCCGGGATCCAGACGTCAGGTATACGGATGGCGGGACAACCATAGCCCGGTTTTCTCTGGCAGTCGACCGTAGATTTAAGAGTGATAATGGACCGACTGCAGATTTTCCTAATTGTGTAGCATTCGGGAAAACGGCCGAGTTCATAGAAAAATATTTCCGCCAGGGCATGAGGATTGGTGTGCAGGGAAGAATCCAGACAGGTTCTTACGAGAATCAAGAGGGCGCAAAAGTCTATACAACAGATGTTGTGGTGGAGAATTGTGAGTTTGTGGAAAGTAAGGCGGCGTCGGAAGATAGCGGATTTGCAGGAACAGCAGGACAGCAAGGCGGCTCCGGTAGACCGGATGCAGATGGGTTTATGCATATCCCGGATGGAATCGACGATGAGCTGCCATTTAATTAGGAGTGATTGCATTGATTATACAGATTGACAGCAGGGAAAAGGCCAGAGCAATAAAAAAGATTGTGGAGGAGTTTAACCGACAAGGCGTAAAGCATCCAGTAAGTAAGCTGATGGTCGGGGATTACATGAACTATGACAATCCCCGGCTGATTATTGACAGGAAACAGAATCTTTCCGAGTTATGTAGCAATGTCTGCCAGGATCATGAGCGTTTTAGGAGAGAGCTAATCTTGGCACAGGAAAATGACATCAGACTTGTGTTCCTGGTCGAACATGGGAAGGGTATCCGCCGTATAGAAGATGTTATTTGGTGGGAGAACCCCCGGCGCTGGAAACGGGTTAAGAATCCGGAAACAAGAAAGTGGGAGGATATAGAAACCAAGGCAACAAAGGGGGAAACATTGTACGAGATTCTGAAAACTCAGGAAAGAAAATATGGGTGCCGGTTCATGTTTTGTGACAGCAAGGATACAGGGAAAGAGATTATCCGGATATTAGGAAGTGGGCCGGTTGAATAAGGCAGAAGTCAAAGAACTGTATAGTATGCAAGACATCCTTGCCAGATACGGCCTGCATCCAAACCGTAGAGGGTTTGTGCAGTGTCCATTCCACACAGGGGACAGGGAGCCTTCTATGAAGGTTTACCGGGATGGATATAACTGCTTTGCCTGTGGAGCCAATGGAGATATATTTTCTTTCATTATGGCAATAGAGAATCAGGACTTTAAAGAAGCATTCCTTAGTCTTGGCGGAACTTATGAGAATGAGACATTTCAGGATAAGATAGCAAGGTACCATGCCATAAAAAAGCAGGAAATGAAACGGAAGCAGGCAGATACAATGAAAGTTCGCCAGAAGCTAAATAACGAGTTGATAGATATATACCGGAATGGATACAAGAAGGCTGTTCCATTTTCCGAGGCATGGACAGATTGCTACAACGCGTTGCAGTACCAGCTCTACCTGCACGAAATATTAAACGAACCGAGGTGATAGCATGGAGCCTTTGGACAGGCTTGATAAACAATCCATATTAGAAGAAAAAGTCTTTGAGGAGTTATTTAGCCAAGAGGATGAAATAAAGAAAGCAAGGCTCATGGTAGCACTGGAGGACAGGGCGTCTGAACTCGGTGTAAAAACCAAGTTCAATACAGTTCTGAGAGCTTATAAAAAAGTAGATAAGGAGATGCAGAAAAAACAGTCATCCGCGCCAAGTATACTGGATAACTGGACTAATTTCGATGGACCATATGACCGCATGTATTGTGGAAGCTGGATAGCTTCTGATGAAGGTGTTTATAGCCAGAATACGGGTACGGCAGACATTTTGGCGTGCAGGCATCCTATTATCCCCATTGAGCGTCTAAAAAACTTAGAGACAGGTGATGAACAGATGAAGATCGCGTATAAACGTAAGGGAAAATGGTTCGAGGTGATTGTTCCCAAAGACATTCTTTCATCGGCTAATAAGGTTACATCCCTCTATCGGAGGGGAATATCCGTCACAAGCGAAAACGCAAGGTGTCTGGTAAAGTACCTCCAGGATATTGAAGACTTAAACGATGAACATATTAATATCCAGTATTCAACCAGTAAGCTCGGGTGGATTATGAATGGCTTTGTGCCATACGACAAAGAAGTTTTATTTGATGGAGATGCTCAGTTTAGGCAGGTTTTTGAAAGTATTCAGGGACACGGAAGTAAGGCGGCTTGGTATGCCTATGTAAAGAATCTCAGAAAAACGGGTAGGTTAGAAATAAAATTTATGCTTGCAGCATCCTTTGCCAGCGTCCTGCTCCATATTGTAAGCGGCCTCCCATTCTTTGTTGATTTATGGGGAGAGACCGAGGGCGGTAAGTCCGTAACACTTGCATTGGCCGCATCTGTGTGGGCGAATCCGGAAGAAAATGCGTACATAAAAGATTATAAGGGCACTGCCGTAGGTCTAGAAGTTGCATGCGACCTGTTGAATCACCTCCCTCTCATGCTGGATGACACCAGTAAAAAAGACCGAAGGATAGAAGAGAACTTCGAAGGACTTGTCTATGACCTGTGTTCAGGGAAGGGAAAAACTAGGTCGAACAAAGAGCTTGGTATTGTTCAAGAGAAGCATTGGAAGAATGTAATTCTTACAAATGGTGAGAGACCATTAAATTCTTATGTTACCCAGGGTGGGGCAATTAACCGTATATTGGAACTTGAGTGCGGAAAGGATGTTTATCAGGATCCGCAAGAAACAATACGGTTTATCCGTGATAATTATGGATTCGCTGGAAAGGATTTTGTTGATACTATCAAGCGCCTTGGAAAAGATAAGATCCGCCAGATACAGCAGGAATTACAGCGTCAGATTTACGACGATGAGAAGATGCAGAAGCAGAGCGCATCACTGTCTATCGTGCTCACGGCAGACCGGATTGTCACTGATTACCTCTTTCAAGATGGAGAATATATCGACATAGAAAGTGCAAAAGAAGTCCTGATAGACCGCAACGAACTTTCTGATAATGAGCGGTGTTACCAATACATACTCGGCGAAGTTGTTATAAATGGAGCTAAGTTCGACCCCATAACGCAGACAAGTGAAAAATGGGGTGTGATTGAGGACGGGTATGCAATCATCTACAACAATGCGTTTGATGCCATATGCAAGAAAGGTGGATTTTCAAAAAAGGCTTTTCTGTCATGGGCTGATAAAAAGGGACTGATACAGACGCAGGGCGGACAGCTCACGAAGGTAAAGAAATTAGGCGGCAACCCCGTTAGATGCGTGTTCATAAAGCTAGACGACACGATAGACAGTGAAGGTTTTCGGGTTATAGATGATACACAGGAAAAGCTTCCATTCAGCTAAAAGGTTACAAGTTACATGAGTTACACGGAAAAACTCATCCTATATATAAGAAAAAAAATATGAATGTTTGACAGAGAGAGGGTCGCGTATGGGAAGAAATGCATGTAACTTTGTAACCAACAGCAAAAAACACTTAAAACCCAGTAAATACAAGGGGTATAGCAGTTACTACGGAACTGTAACTTTATCAAAATAATTGTAACGTTGGTAACTTTAGAAAGGAATTATATGCATAACAAGATAATGGATGTACAAAAATCGTTTGAACGGGCGTACACGGATTACGCCAGGACCGGCAATGTGGCGAAATACAACAGTGATCTGGATACATTATTTGAGAAATACAGGAATGACGCTATAATGCTGAATTTCTGTAAGTCTCTACTGGTGGCATGGGCGCCGGTGATAAATGAGTTGAAGGGTGGTTGCCATGAAAAGAAAAGCAGAATTAAAATCATTAGCCGCCAGGGCGGAGGATGTGAGAACGTGTGACTTGTGCGGCGAAATGATTCTTGGAGAATACGACTATGTTCGGACTAAACGGAAGAACCTGTATTTTCATAAGGACATGAGCTGTCGGAAAGGAAATGCTAATGGATGAAGTTAATAAATGGTATCTGAATCTTACATATGGCGAAGCAAAGGGGATCCTCCAGGAGAACCTTGCAAGTATGAAGCAGAGCTTTATTGCAGCCGGGTATTATCTGAAATACATCCGGGACAACGAGCTGTTCAGGGAAGATGGGTACAAGACTATATGGGAATTTGCAGACGATAATTACGGGATTAAGATGTCAACGGCCAGCAGATGGATGGCTATGAATGATAAGTTCAGCCAGGGCGGAAATAGCCCTATCTTGGCGGAAGAATACAAAGAGTTCGGGAAGAGCCAGCTCCAGGAGATGTTGTATCTGGAAGATGGCCAGTTGGAGGAAGTTACTCCAGACATGACTGTGAAAGAGATTCGGGAAGTCAAAAAACCGGAACAGGTGGAAAATGAGTCTGTCCACGAAGAATGTGAAGAGTGTACGTTGCGGGGAAATCCGGATGCCGGTATTTTGGAATGTCATCCAGAAGAAGGAGAGCATAAGTGTGTTACGGGTGATTTAGATGTCAAAGAATCTTTTGCGGCACCGCAAGCCGAACAGGACAAATCCAGTAGTTGTCCGCCAGATGTAAGCAGTTGTGTCCGGCAGGAGTGGGGCACAGCGCCAGAACAGCAGGAGATGGGACATAAAGAATGTAAGAAATGCTGGAATGAATACGAGAAACGAGAAAAGGTGCTAGGAAAATTAGGAAGTGAATCATTTGCGGTGTCGCAACAAGTTTCGGCATCTGATGAGCAGGGTGTTCATCATTTCACAACAAAACATGAGTCTATAGATGATGCATATGGGTGGAGTTGGGCGGAGATTGTTAATGAATATCTTCGTACTGGATATAAGGCCCCAGCTAAAGAATGTGAGGTTGTATCTCATGGTTTTCCACATAAAGTGCTGAAAAGAAAAGATATTACGGTATTCTATGATGCTTCTGGAGAAACTCTGTTTGATGTTGAGAATGAAAGGTTAGAGCAGGAATATGAGTTCTTGATGGGAAGAGAAGGTTTTGCTGAGGAACAGGATACAGAAGGTGACGAGCCGGGATTTGCGACGTCGCAACAGGATCCGGAGGAAGTACCAGAGCTGGAAACGGTTGTGGATGCAGAGTATACTCCCCAGTTCTTTTTGAAGGAGCAGAACCGGAAATTGGATGATATGTTGAGGGTGGAAGATGTGCCTGAAATCATTCTCGAAAGACAGAAGACAATTGTATGTGCACTGGCTTCTATGGTATCTCAATTAAAGGATAATGATGTGCAGGAAGAAACCTTTTTGCCAGAGCAGCCAGAACTTCCTATCCTGAAAAACAACGACCTACGAAAAGAGTTTATCGATGCTTATGAGGGCTGGCCGGTATGGATTGAAACGAAGGAAACAGGTGAAAAGTACTATCGGTACAACCTGTCTGATGGAACAGCCATGGTGGTTAAAGTATATTTTCATAAGTGTTTTGACTACGCAGCGAGTAGTGAAAACAGATATCGCGACGGATGGGGCAGTGAAGAATATTATTTGCTAAAGGATGGTAAGTATTTCAAGGACTGCCTAACAAATAAGAGTTACTTGATGGAACATTTGAAAGAGCTTCAGAAGGGAGAGAAGAAAACATGTTAGTTGAAAACACAAGGGAAGAGGCAATGAAAGCCTTTTTAAACGGGCGGAAAGTAAGAGTTTACTGTGAGTATGATGACGGTAGTATGGATGTGCAAAAGCTTGAGGATATGCTTCCAGAAGAGGATTTCCATTACCTGGTTGATGTGCCAGCTTACGCTAATCCAGAGCTTGAGCAGGTCATGCCGCTTGTGGTGTCAACGAGGCATCAGGGACAGGGGGAGCAAGTACCCCCCCCCTCAGAAAAGCCGGAGGAAAGCCTGGTAGTTCTTCCGGCGGGAAAAACAAATAAGGAGATAGCGTTGGAACTGGCAGAAGAGGGATTGTCCGTCACAGAGATTGCAAAGCAAACAGGAATGAAATATAACACGGTATATTATTATCTGAATCCTGACAAGAGTGGCAAAAAGGCCGATGTCTCGAAGGCAGTCCCTGGACATAATGTAGACCGGCATCTGTGTAAGACCTGCCGTTACCGCAATGCTGCCAAAAGCCCGAAGAATGGTTGTGATTACGCATCCATTGTGGGACACAGCAGAGGCTGTGAAGTGGAAAATTGCGATAAGCATGAAAAAGGAAACCCGGTGTCAAAGAGGAAACAGTCCGGGTTCTACGAGAAATAGATAAAAATTAAGAAAGGAGTAAAGAGGTTTGCGGCCGCTATAAATCCGGGTTTACTCTTGAAGATGACATGACAGAGGAAAGAACCAAGTTAGTTGAGGACAATATAAGATATCCATATTTTGTGGCCCATAAGTTCCGGAATGTACCGATTGAGTTTGACGATCTCGTGGGGATTGCAAATATAGGGCTTGTGAAGGCAGCGCTCCAGTTTGATTTTGAATCAGGGTTCAGCTTCACCACCCTTGCGGATATAGTAATCCGAAGAGAAATAATTCATGAGCTAAGGAAGCAAAAGAAAAAGAAACGCACTGCCAATGTGGTATCGCTGGAAACCCCTATGCCGGGCGCAGAAAATATTACGATTGCAGATATGATTCCGGATAGAAGGGATAGTTTCGAGCATCTCGAGGCGGCGCTCTGCCTGAAGAACGGCCTGAACAATCTGAATGACAAGGAATTCAAAGCCGTAAGGCTCAGTATAGAATATCCGGGCACGAGTCAAGCTGTGCGCGCAAGGAAACAGGGCATAAGCCAATCCATTTATTCAAGGTATCTGATAAGTGCGAGAAGAAAAATAGTAGTAACTTCAAATTTCTGAAAGAAGGTATGACGATGAAAGCAACGGAAGTTAAAAGATATAAATGTGCTAAATGCAGCAGAGAAAATAAGTCTAAAGAAAAAGCAGATAAATGTTGTACAGAATTAAGCTGCTCTTGTGGAAGAGGGACCTATATCTATATACCGGGAGTATTTAGTCAAAAGTGTTGGATATGTGAGAGGGAAGAGGAAAAACGCAAGGAAGAGGAAGAATTCAGAGCTTTTAATAGAGCATGGCATTAGGGAATTAAATTAAAATTTAGCTTAATTAACTTTTGACAGAAATAAATAAAAACGTAAAGGGCCGATACAAAAAAAGAGGTGAAGTGTAAAGTGTATGATTTGAAAGATTTGGCAACGGCTTTCGGGTGGAACATAAAAGACATGGCTAATGTAATGGGATATACCAGACAGGGATTATATATATGCCTGAATGAGGGGCGGGTACAGCACACCAGAATGCATGCTGCCTTGCAGCACTTAAAGGAGATAAGCCAGACCCAGTATCAGCAGGATTTGGAACAGGCAGAGAAATTAAAAAGCGTCCGAGACCACGGAATTAATGATTTGGCTGATAGGTTTGGACTTTGCGGAAAGAATGAGGTGATTACATGAGTGATGTAAGGCAGTTAATACAAAATCGTGTAAGAGGTTCGTTGGAACAGCTTGAGCGCGAAAATATAGGACATATTGATGTAGAGGATTATATGGGATTTCGATATTGTGTTGATGGAAGATTTTTCAATGTGTTGGTAAAAGAAATAGGCATAGAGGACGAAGCACAGTAACTTAAAATTCAGTTGAGTAAAAGAAGGGAGAAAGTGCCATGAGTTTATGCGGATTTTTAGCACCAGACGGAGTATATACGGAATGTGAACCGTGGTCGCACATGGAAACAGCGGGGAATCTGGTTAGAGATTTGTATAATCAAGACCATTTAGGAGGAATGCAAGCAGAAGACTACCTTTATGAAAAAGGATATGTGTTTTTCTATAGTCGGAATGCACAAAAGAGATTTAGAGGGAATGTATCTCCGAAGATTATATTATTACTTTCAGAGCAGCAGAAAGATTTTATAATCAATAATCTTAGCAATGCAAGTAATGATTCTCAGCGAAAAGACATGATAGAAATATTGGAATGGGATGCCGATTACAGAGAAGATTCTATTTTGTCAGTGATGGAAGTTAAGTTGCTAAATGAGCAAAACTGAAATTTAGTCAAATAAATATTTGTACCTTGGCAATTGCATATTGATGGCTGGAATGGTATAATTTTCCTATAAATACAGGGGTAAAATACTATGATAGATTATAACAAATTTATTTTAACACCAGAAGAACAAAAGGTTTTTGAGAAGTTTAAAAATAGCAATAGAGCCAAAATGAATGCAAATGAATTTGAGTTATTATTTCTAAAGGGTCTGGTGGAAGGTATATACAGTTCTGGATGGGTTAATTTATCCAGAGTTGGAAAGGAATTAAGAACCTTCCAAAAAAATGAATTATCTCGTATCAAGAAAGAAAATACCAGATATTATTTTACAACGGCAATTGCTGTATTGGCACTTATTTTATCTCTTGTTTCTCTATTTATTAAATCGTAAACCAAAACCAACCATCAATAGTATTCGATGATTGGTTTTTTTATTGCAGTTTTTAATTAAGTAAAGGAGTGATAGATTGAAACAGGAAAGAGCCAAGAGAAAGGCAGATGACGTCCGGAAGGCAGAGTATGCTGAAATGGCAGAAAAGAGTCCGGATAAAGGGGCCTTAGATAAATTTAAGCGGAAGCCATACCAGGCGGCAGTCATGTTGCGGGAGCAGGGGCGGCAGATGACAGAGAAATATGACATCGGAAAAGGGGTGGGAGCGAGTGGCAAGGATTGAAGAAAGCACGGTTGCAAATGAGAATGACGAGAAAAAGGATTACCTCCGGGGATATCGCCGTCACAGCCGTAGGATTAAGCGGATTGAAGCAGAGTTGGAAGAAATCCGTAGCATGAAACAGAGTCCGTCCATGAACAATGATGGGATGCCGCATGGGAGCGGCCAAAAGGATTTATCCGGGTATGTTGCGCAGCTGGATGGCCTGGAGGAAAAGCTGTACAAGGAAGGCGTGGAGCAGGTTAAGACCTACAAAGATATTTCATGGAGGATCAATCAGCTTTCAGAGGAAGTGGAGCGGGATGTTTTGTTTTACCGATACATAAAAGATATGGAATTCTGGGAGATTGCACAGCAGATGGGATATTCATTACGGCAGATTCACAGAATACACGGAGCAGGATTGGCTCATATGAAGTTACCAAAAGATGGCACTCCATGTCATTGAATGGCACTCCTACATGTGTTATTATGGTATCATCAGGAACGGGAGGAAAGATGAGTACTTCCTTCCTGATATCCCCTCACACAGAACCAATACAAAAGAACGTCCTGCATGAAATTGTAGGGCGTTTTTGTTTGTTTTGTACATTGACAGAAAAGAACAAATGTTCTATTATAATAATACCACACATGCAATGAAAAACTTACCTACAATATGTTGATAATTGTCAGAATTTGGTATATTATTAAAATAATTGTGGTGATGTTTTAGGTATTGGGATTTATGTGGAGGGTGAAATTGGAAATTGAAAAGATTATTTTAGGATTACAAGGAGAAGTAAATTGTAGACTATATTTTACTAGAAAACTGAGTAATGGGTTTTATATTAGTTATTCTCCCATAATTGATGATGGAGTATCGGAGAAGTTAATTGAATTAGTTGTACAATACTTGGAAAAGCAAAAAGCATTACCGGTTTCGGATTTTAGCCCGATTGGATGCTATGATGATACGTTGGAGGCTTGTAAAACTGAGGAAATTCAAAATTATCAAGACGTTATCGAAAGCCTGCAGGAAGATAAAGTGGAAAGAGAGTGTATAGAGTCTAAGTTCATTAATAAGTTGAATTTTTATTGTTTATCTGTAAATTGTACTATTGAGGGTCGTGAAAAGAATATTAAGTTTTTTAGAAGAATAACAAGGTTTAAAAAATTATCTTCAAAAGGCATGTTCGGGCAAATAAAAAACAATCGATTTAGCAGAATAGAGGCCGAAATGCTTGGCATAGATGGGGATGTGGATACCATCATTGTAGGTGAAGAGGTTATTATTTTAAATCATGTTGCTTTGGAAAGAATATTTTCAATGAGTGATCAATATATTGAAAAATCGGAAGAAGCGATTCAAAAAATTGGTGCAGCCCAAAGAATTGAGAATTTTGCACAATTTGAAGAAGATTGTAAAAACGATAGAAGGATAACAAGGATTTTGACTAAGCTACTTAATGAAGAAGATAAGTTAGAGCACTGTTTTGAGAATTTTGAAAACGTGAAAAAAGCAATAGACATTTTCGAACTTGACATAAGGATAGGTCATTTAAACGAAAAGGAGACTGTTGTGTACGAACGAAAAGACCAGCTTATGAACATGGTGCGTTTGGTAAGAGACTCATATTACAGAAGTATAATAGGAGAAAGACCGGGGGTGGATGATTCAATTTAGTTAAAAGGGAGGGGGATACGATGAATAAGACAAACTTGTTGGCTATGAAGATAAAAATGTTTATTACATCTTACTTCCCACTGTATATGATTTTGCTAATATTGCAAATTAAAGAGTATCCAATAACTTTAAACACTGAAAACATTTATATTGCAGCAACAATATTTGCCGCTGTATTAGGTATATTTGTGGCAATATCCATAACCAGCACAGTTGATTTATTTATCACCAAAGGAGTCGAACAATATAAGTATGAATCGATTGATAGAACCGGTGATACGGTGATATCATATATGATGACATATATAGTTCCCTTGCTATCGGAAAAATTTTTATCATATAACGGCTTTGTAATAAATGTTACTCTTTTTGTTTTAATAGGTATAATGTATGTGAAGTTGGATTTGGTGTATTTTAACCCCACTTGGATTATACTAGGGTACGCAGTATATATAACAAATAAAGGTGATTTGCTAATAAGTAATATTCCTTACGGAGCTTTAAAACAAAATTCTGGAAATTCCTTAAAAAGTAGTTATTTAGTTAAGGGGATTTATCTAATTCAAAAAAAAGACAATGTCAATAAATTGTAAGTAGAACCTAAAGCACCCCACAGCGGGTGCTTTCTCTATTGTCACATTTTACGAGAAGATGTAAAATAATACTGTGGTGGTTCTGCGGAGGAAGAATGAGGACATAAAGGATGGAAAATACAGTTTTGAATGTAATAAGTTTAGTATTTGCTGCAACAGCTATAGTGATTAGCATCATTTCTATTCGAATAAGCTTAAAACAAAGAAGAATCGAAGAAGCAGCAAAAATAGTTGTAAAAATTGATGGCAGGAAGTTAGATGAAGAGGGAAAAGCGTGTAGTTTTTGTGGCATTCCTTCTATGCCCATAATTATTCAAAGCAGCTCCAACGGGGAGTTTAGAGATGTTTTTATTATTTGGGTGCATGACAAAGAACAATTATATGCGGGGAAGCGAAAATTTTTAAATAGAATTAAAGATTTAAAATGTTTATCCCAATCAATTGAAAATAGAAACTATGTATATATTAATAGCTTAATCAATAGAGAGGAATGCTGGGTTCCAGCTGGTGGCGGGGGAATGAATAAAACCGCAGGGATTGTTTTGCTTTTTAAGGATAGTTTTGGAAATGAGTGGCTTAAAGATACAGATAATAAACTTTATCCTATTAAGGGAATGAAAGCGATGCTGTTTGGTATAGGATTGCAAAATCCAGGATATGAGAGACCAATATGAGAAATAGAAAGTAGAATGGAATAGAGAGGCACTTCAGTGTCTCTTTTTCTGTGCAATAAAATAGACCAGAATTGAAGGTGGTGAAGTGGCAGGCTATGAAAACATAAAAGGCAAAGGATTTGACAGTCGAACAACGGAGGAACTACGGGTAATAACATCAAATGGCGGCAAGGCATCCGGCGAAGCCAGGCGCAGGAAAGCAGATTTTCGGAAAGCTCTGAACCTGTTACTTACTGCAGAAATAGACAGTCCCGAATGGTCGCCTATGCTGGAATCACTGGGGCTTGATAGTACTTTGGAATCGGCCATAAACGCTGCCATGATTAAAGAAGCTCTGGCAGGTGATGTTAAGGCTTACACAGCCATCCGCGATACACTGGGGCAAACAACGAAGTCAGAGGTGGATTTGGAGGAGCAGCAGATTAAGATAGACAATGAAAAGATGAAAACAAAAAAGTCTACAGCTATTGATGATAGCATGAAGGAAATGGAGAGGTATTTTGAACAGCGAAAAGAAACAGATTCTTGACCTTCTGCGGGAAGAGCCGTACAGGATAGGACATTGGGTGGGATTTAAAGATTTGACCGAGCTGCATAACGAGTGGTTGCGGTCATTTTTGTATTCTGAAACGGACCAGACATTGCTTGCTCATCGGGGTTCCTATAAAACAACGGACCTGTCATTGTTCCTGGCTATTCACCCCATCATCCGTCCGAATGAGAACATTATGTTTTTTAGAAAAACAGACACAGATGTGTGCGAAGTAATTAAGCAATCCGAAAAAATACTGGAATCCGGATGTATGCAGCATATAGTCCAGTCACTGTATGGAACAGAGTTAAAGTTTACCAAACAGACAGATAGTGAGTTTTCTACTAATCTATGTACATCTGCAAGGGGAGTATCCCAGGTACTTGGATTGGGTATCGGCACATCAATCACTGGTAAACATGCGGATATTGTTATCACCGATGATATAGTCAACCTAAAAGACCGTATCAGTAAAGCAGAGCGAGAGCGCACAAAAATTCAGTATATGGAACTTCAGAACATCTGTAACAGGGATGGCCGGTTCATCAACACCGGCACACCATGGCACAAGGAAGATGCGATATCCATCATGCCGAACGTCAAAAGATACGATTGCTACTCCACTGGACTTATTGCTCGGGATAAACTAGAGCAGCTGCGGCAGTCCATGAGTGACAGTCTCTTTGCTGCCAACTATGAACTAAAACATATCGCTGATAAGGATGCTATGTTCAAAGAACCAAAGTTCACCAGAGAAAAAGAATTGATTTTCGGAGGAATGGCCCACATTGATGCTGCATATGATGGAGAAGATGGAACAGCCTTTACAATTATGAAGAAACTGAAAGATGGGCGCATTATTGGTTATGGAAAGCGTTGGGATAAGCACGTAGACGACTGCTTAAGCGAGATTGGTATACATCATAAGTTGCTTAGAGCTGGCTCTATATCCTGTGAGAAGAATGCTGACAAAGGATATCTGGCCAAGGAATTACGAGAGCTTGGGTTTTCTGTCGACACATACAGTGAGTCAATGAACAAATTTGTGAAGATATCAACACATCTTCGTAGCAGCTGGAAGAACATCATTTGGTTGGAGGATACCGATTCAGAATACATTAATGAGATTTTGGATTATAGTGAGTTTGCAGACCATGATGATTCACCAGACAGTGCAGCCAGTCTTTTGAGGAAAATAGATTCAAAAGCGAAATTGAACAGGGGAATAACAGGAGGAATTTAACATGATAAGAGTACCGGCAGGAACGACGATGACAACCCGGTTGTTAGGGGAGCTTATCGCAAAGCATAAGAAGGAAGTAAGTGATAGGTATGAAAAGCTGAAGAAGGCATATGAAAATGACTATGAAATATTTCACCAGGATAAAAAGCCAAAGCATAAGCCTGATAACCGGATTGCTGTGAATTTTGCTAAATATATTGTGGATACTATGAATGGTTTTTTTATTGGAAATCCCATAAAGGTGACACATGAAGATCGTGAGGTGGCCGAGTATCTGGAGTATTTGGATCAGTACAATGACCAAGATGATAATAATGCCGAGCTATCTAAGATATGCGATATATACGGCAATGGATACGAAATGTATTTTGTTGATGAATCTGGACAGATAGGAATTACATATACGAGTCCTATGGAATCATTCATGGTTTGTGACGAATCCATTCTGGAACGTCCTGTATTTTTCATCAGGTATTATAAGGATTCAGAAAATATAGAGCAAGGGAGCTGGTCGGATGTAAATGTGGTGCAGCATTTTATTAACGAGGGTAGTTATAAATGGACAGATGAACCCAAGACACATGCTTTCGACGGTGTTCCAGCATCGGAATTTGTGGAGAATGCCGAAAGATTGGGGATATTTGAAAGCGCACTTCCAATGATTAATGCTTTCAATAAAGCGATTTCTGAAAAAGCCAACGATGTTGACTATTTTGCAGACGCATATCTGAAAGTGCTGGGATCTAAGTTGGACAAAGAAGACCTTGACTATCTGAGAGACAACAGAATTATAAACTTGGAGGGAGACATTGAAAAGATAATCGTTGAATTTCTGGAAAAGCCTAACAGCGACGAGACTCAGGAGCATCTGATTGACCGTTTGGAGCGGTTAATCTTTCAACTCAGTATGGTAGCAAATCTTTCTGATGAGAACTTTGGTACAAGCTCAGGGATTGCATTAAAATATAAGCTCCAAGGAATGAGCAATCTGGCGAAGACTAAGGAGCGGAAATTCATCTCTGGAATGAATCGTAGGTACAGAATTATCTTTAGCAACCCTCTGTCTGATGTGCAAAAAGATGACTGGCTAGGAATACAGTATACTTTTACACCGAACTTCCCTGCTAATGTATTGGAAGAAACGCAGATTGCACAGAACATTGATGGGGTTGTTTCGCAGGAGACTCAGCTGTCTGTTCTCTCTATTGTGGATAACGCACGGGAAGAGATTGACAAGATTGAAAAAGAGCGGGAGAAACAGCGGGAAACGGCCGTAGATCACAGGCTGAATGAGAGGTTGAATGATGGACAGCAAAACATATTGGAGCCAGAGAGAAGCGCGACAGCTTCGGAAGAACACCGAGGATGAGCTGGAATATAATAAGAAAATCAAAGAAACCTATGATTATATGATGGATAATATCCAGAAGGAGATTAATGGCTTTTATGCCCGATATGCATCCAAAGAGGGAATAACCTTGTCAGAGGCTAAGAAGAGGGTTTCTGACCTTGATATCGAAGCTTACGGGCGAAAGGCGAAACGGTATGTAGAAAGTAAAACGTTTTCGAAAGAAGCCAATGAGGAAATGCGGCTGTACAATGCTACTATGAAGATAAACAGGCTTGAAATGCTGAAAGCTAATATTGGGTTGGAGCTGGTGAGTGGATTTGATGAGTTGCAGCAGTTTTTTGATACTACTCTTACTGATCGCACACTGTCGGAGTTTGAGCGCCAGGCTGGTATACTTGGGAAGTCGGTCCTGAACAATGAAAAAGCAGCCCATTCCATTGTAAATGCATCCTTCCAGAATGCGACATTCTCTAATCGCATATGGATGTATCAGGATATGCTGAAAGCTGAGCTTGCCAGTCAGCTGAAGATTGGGCTTGTCCAGGGCAGGAATCCCCGGGAGCTTGCCAGGCATATCTCTAAGGTCTTTGGAGTCAGTCGAAGCAACGCGGAACGGCTCATGCAGACAGAACTGGCCAGAGTACAGACAGAGGCCCAGAAGCAGTCATATGAGCGGAACGGCTATGATGAATATGTATTTATCGCAGAGCCTACCGCTTGTCCGATATGCAGGGTACTGGATGATAAGGTTTTCAAGGTTACAAAGATGATGCCGGGAGAGAACGCAAGTCCTATGCATCCCCATTGCCGATGTAGTACTGCAGCACATATGGACCGGCAAGAATTTGATAAGTGGCTGGATTGGATAGACAAGGGCGGGACTACTGATGAATGGGAAAGATTAAGGAATAGTGAAAATATTAATCATAGGCTCATGGATTCAACGGATAAGTGGGCAAAAGAGGCACGAAAAGAATTGCTGAAATCGGAAAAAAGTCTTGGGAGGAGAAGTAAAGAGATTATGGAGGTGTATGGAACTAAAGGTGAGTACATTATGACGAGAAGAGGGGATGCAAACAGTGTGAGATTATCCATCTTGGATTACCGTAAACTTAGAAATGCCGTTGTTACTCACAACCATCCATCGGGAGGTTCCTTTTCTTTTCAGGACATAAGGTTTTTAAAAGAAATACCTATTTCGGAATTAAGAGTGTCTACCGTCAGTGGAGCTTATTACTTGCGAAAGCCGGCGAAGTGGCCGCAAGAAATTAATTCATCAAAGAAAATAGCAGAGGCTCTGGAACAAATCAGAAAAGAGTTGAAACCGAAGTACATAAAGCTGTATAATGATGGTGTAATTACAAAATCGGACAGGCACAAGATGTTTACGGATGAAGTAAATAAGATTTTTGCTGAAAGGTATGGGTTAGAATATGGAAACGAACCTTATGAGTAAAATATTAAAAGAAAAGAAAGTCAGGTTTAGTGATTTGCCAGATGGATTTGACATTGAGAGTCTTCCGGAAGATACAGTGATTATTTTTGATGAAGATTTTCCAGAACTTGATGATAATTATTGGGAAGATGATAAATAAACAACCACCAGTCAAAATGGCCGGTGGTATTTTTATGTGAAATTTTAAGGAGGTTTGAATGAAAGTAAATATACTAGGTACGGAATATACCGTATTCACAGATGATGCAAATGACCCGGAATTAAAAGGTAAGGATAGAGCCGGGTATTGCTTTTATGATGCAAGAGAAATACATATTGCTGACCCTGACACGGATGATGATTGGAAGAATGAGCCGGAAAAGGCAAAGAAGAACTGCATAAACAGAGTATTAAGGCATGAAATTATTCACGCCTTTTTTATGGAATCAGGGTTAGCATACGACACGGTAGATGTTGAAGCTTGGGCAGTGAATGAGGAAATGGTTGATTGGATAGCCATACAATTCCCTAAACTGCAAAAGGCATTTGAGGAGGTGGGCTGCCTATGATTGAAGTAAGCGTCCAAAAGGACGAGATATCAATAATGGGCCATGCAGGTTATGCTCCCCGGGGGCAGGACATTGTGTGTGCTGGTGTAACAGCTCTCACACAGACCCTGGCGGCGTCCCTTGATAATCTGACAGATGATAAACCAGATTATACAATCGCACCCGGGGTATTTAAATTAGAAACAAAGGCTTTATCAGCAAAAGCAAGATTGTTGGTAGATTCTTTTTTTATTGGCATCTGTAGAATTGCAGATGCTTATCCGAAAAATGTCCGGATGATATGACCAGGCGTGAATGTCATAAAACCTTACGGATTATCAAGCCAGGCGTGGAGGCTATAAACTACGGACTGATATCAGTGAAGCATTGTATCACTTTAAACTATGGAGGTAAACAAAAATGAAACTTATGAACAATCACTATAAGGTAACCAGTATCTTTAATAATGGACTGAATTTGCAGTTATTTGCTGACCCGGCGCCAGTGGATCCGGGTGACCCAAATCCAGCAGACCCAACAGACCCCAAACCAGCGGACCCGAATCCAACAGACCCAGCTCTTAAACCGGAGCCAAAGTACACGGACGATGACCTGGATAAAATCATAAATGAAAAGTTCGCGGATTGGCAGAAGAAAAAGCAGAAGGAAATCGATGAGGCTAAAAAGCTTGCAGGGATGTCTGCACAGGAAAAAGCAGAGCACGAACTGAAAGATACCAGACAACAGCTTGAAAAGCTCATGAAGCAACAGACACTTTCAGAGATGTCCAAGACTGCCAGGTCCATTCTTTCAGAGAAGAATATCAATGTGAACGATGACCTGCTGTCTATGTTGGTGTCAGAGGATGCAGACAAGACAAAGAATGCAATTGATTCTTTTGTCTCCATGTTCCAATCAGCGGTTAAAAATGCCGTTGCTGATGCCTTGAAAAGTCCTGCTCCAAGAACGGGAACAACATCAGGATTAACAAAAGAACAAATTCTGTCTGTTAAGAACAGGAATGAAAGACAACGGCTTATTCAAGAAAACTTGAACTTGTTTAATAATTAAGAAAAGGAGATATGAAAAATATGAAATATAAGAAATTCTTAGAATTACAGCTTTTTGCAGCACCAGAAGGAACTATCATATCAACAGACTTGGAGCCAGCAATCTCCGTGGATTTTACATCCCGTTTAAGCTCAAACATAACGGAATTACAAGAACTGTTGGGAATTGTTGATCTCGACCCCATGAGTGAGGGGACAACGATTAAAATTTATAAAATGACCCAGGTCAACACACCGGCTCAGGTAGGTGAGGGAGAGAAAATTGGCCTTACCCAAATTAAGCAGGAACTAGCAAAAACTGTTGAACTTACTCTGAAGAAATACCGCAAGCAGACTACTGCAGAGGCAATTCAGCGGAATAGCCGTGCGTTGGCGATTAATAAGACAGATGAAAAACTGGTGTCTGGTGTACAGAAAGACATTAAAAAGAACTTTTACAGTCTGCTTGGCACAGGAACCGGAACGGCTACTGGAACAGGATTGCAGGCAGCCCTTTCTTCTGCATGGGGAGCAGTTAAGAAATTCTATGAGGATGAGGATGCCACACCGATTTTCTTTGTTTCCTCTGATGATGTGGCTGAGTATCTTGGTACTGCTCAGGTGACTATGCAGACGGCCTTTGGAATGTCCTATATTGAGGATTTCCTTGGACTTGGAACATTGGTAATTTCACCGGCACTTACCAAAGGGAAATTGATTGCCACAGCAAAAGAGAACTTAAGAGGTGCATATGTTCCAGCAAATTCTGGAGACCTTGCAATGTCCTTTGGTCTGACAGCGGATGCAACGGGGTTAATCGGTATGACACATGCCACAGCAACTGAGAATGCATGTATTGAAACGCTGATGTTCAGTGGCGTTATTTTCTATCCTGAGTATCTGGATGGTGTAATTGTATCCACAATAACAGGCGCATAGGAGAAGCAATATGTATAGAGTAATTCAGTTTTTTACAGATTTACAAGACAACGATTATCCTTATCACGTGGGCGATACATTCCCACGTGGAGGCATTGGCACAACTGATGGACGTCTGGCAGAGTTATCCGGACATGAAAATAAACAGAGAACTCCATTGATTGAATTTGTGAAAGAAGATAAAGAACCTGAGGGCGGAGAAGAAAATATTGAGTCCCCGGTTCCAGAAACACTGCAAGACTCTATCACAAAAAAGGCTGAAGCTAAAACCTCAAAGAAATAGGGGGTGCGTGCCATGTTAAGAGATTTAAAGCAGATGCTGGGTTTTGATCCGGACGAGGAAGACCAGAATCTGGATGCTAAGCTAAACTGGATATTATCGTCCGTAAAGGGGCGGTTAAAGCTAAAACTTGGAGGTATTGAACCTCCTGAGGAAATGAACCATATCATTACGGAAGTATCCATCATACGATATAACCGGATAGGCTCAGAGGGTATGGAGTCGCATACAGTAGAAGGAGAAAGTCAAGGCTATATAGGAAATGACTTTGACGGTTTCGAAGATGAGATACAGGCATTTCTTGATACACAGCGGGAGACGAAAAGAGGAAAGGTGAGGTTTTTATGAGGTTCGATATACCTGTATTCTTCCAGAATATCCAGAAGGGCAAATATGACCCCATAGCAGGTAAATATAAGAATGATATCTTGACAGAAGTGAAACGCTTGGCCAGTGTAACCAATGCCAGTACAGAAACCCTCACCCTTGTATATGGGGAGATTAGGCGTGGGGCATGTGTAGTACGGATACAGAATCATTATACCGGTCCATTTGAGTTTATCCGCATAGGCGATAAGCAGTACAGAGTGGATTATACAAGGCCCCTAAAAGTTAAGCATACATTTGTGGTAAGCGAGGTGAAGTGACCATGGCTGATATTAAGATTATCGGGCTTGATAAACTGGAAAAGCAACTCAAGAAAAACGCTACACTGAATGACGTTAAGCAAGCTGTGAAAATGAGTGGAACAACGCTGCAGGAGGAAGCAAAAAGAATTGTTCCTGTTGATTCAAGTAATTTAAAAGATACTATGATAGGGCCAGAAATATCTAACGGGGGTATGACTGTAGAGGTAGCGGCTATGGCTGAGTATGGAGAATACGTAGAATATGGTACTCGCTATATGGAGGCACAGCCGTACATGCGACCAGCGTTGAAAAAAGCCGAAAAGGAATTCCGTGCAAACATGAAAAAAATGGTTAATTAAGGGGTGCGTATGAGTAAAACAGCAGAACAAGCAATTCATGATAAGCTATGGCAGATTGTATCTCCCCTGGTTTCCGATAAAGTCTATGAGAGCCGCCCTATGACAGAAGTCGGATACCCGTTTGCAGACTTCGGGGACTTTCAGGCGGCCTTTACTGGCACGAAAAACGGAGCCACGGCACAAATTAATGCAGACCTTAACATCTGGGATACAGAAGACAAGAGAAAAAACGTGTCTGAGATTGGGGAAAGTGTATTTAGGCAAGCCATGATTCTAAAAGAGGCTTTCGGATACCCGGTTATGTTAAGGGTGAGCGACTCTACGATTCAAGTTATCCAGGATAGAACGGTAACACCGGCAATATGGCGTTGCATAGTGCATTTAGAATTTAATATATAGGAGGTAAACACATGAAATTTGATTTGCAATTATTTAGTGTAATACAAGGAAAAAGAATTGTTTATTTATACAGACGATTGAAAGATGCAACTTTAGTGGACGCAATGGCTATTGCATTTACAACAGAGAACAGCACCTCAAAATCCCGTGACTCAGATACCGTATCTACAAAGAGCGGTACAATCAGGGTTCCCCAGGATACAGAGGTGGAAATCAGCACAACAGCTTTATTTGCAAGTGAAAATGATGAGATTGTAAGAAAGATTGAATCTGCACTTGACGATGGAGAATTAATGGAAATTTGGGAGGTAAATCTTGATAAAAAAGGAACTGAGGCAGACGCTGAAAAGTTCTTTGCCAAGTATTATCAAGGTTATGTTTCCAGTTTTGAACTATCTTCAAACTCTGAGGACCATGTAGAAGCATCTCTTGAGTTTGCTATTAATGGCAAAGGGGTTGACGGATATGCCACCGTTACAGAGGAACAGCAGGAGTTGGCAGATTACATATTCAAGAATACAACAAAAGAAACAGAAGGGACAGAGGGCTAATAATAGGTCCTCTTTTTTATGGAGGTAAAATATATGTTTGAATTAACAATCAATGATCAAGTGTATCAGTTTAATTTTGGAATGGGATTTTTGCGTGAAACAAATAAAAGGCAAGCCGTCCCTGTGGATGGAGTACCGGGGGCAAAGAAGAATATAGGGTGTAGATACACGATAGCAGGCATAATCGACAAAGAACCAGAAACGCTTGTTGATGTACTTTTTATTGCCAACGAAGGACAAACCCCGCGCTTGTCAAAAGCTGCTCTTGATAAATTTGTCGAGGATGAAAATACGAATATTGATGAAGTTTTCGAGGCTGTACTGGGTTTTTTAGAGACGGCCAATGCTACCAAGAACATAACGAAGAACTTACAGGAAATGGTAGAGAAGGAGAAGGCAAAACAGGAAGCGGTGGAAATGACAGAGAAACAGTAGAAGAAGACTTTGAGGACACTTACCGAAAAATCGCTTTGAATTGTTTCCGATATCTTGGTTTCAAGAACTTTGCAGAGGTGGATCGTCTTACTATCCCTGAATACCAGTTGTTAATGGAAGCTTGTCAACTAAAGATGGTTGATGAAGATTATCGTATACATCAACAGGCATGGCTTAACTTTTCTGCACAGGCCGAAAAGTCTGCTGGAAAAGGGAAGTCAAGGCCAGTGTATGACCGATTCGAAAAGTTCTTCGATTATGAAAAAGCTCTGTCTAGATTACAGAAAAGCAGTAATAAATCGAAGGAACGCTTTGCTGGAATTGGCAAATTATTAAAGAAAGGTGGGGACTGATATGGGAGATTTTTCTGTTACAGCAATGCTTTCAGCAGTGGATAAAAATTTTTCTTCCACCATGAAGGGAGCGACAGGATATGCAAACAACCTAAAAAGCACCCTCACGAGTGGTTTTGGCTTCGGAGTCATGATGGGAGCTGGTCAAAAGGCGTTCTCAGCTCTTGGTAGTGGAATCTCCGGATTGATTGGTGAGATGAGTGGTGCCGGTGCAGCGTGGAAGACATTTCAAGGAAATATGGAAATGAACGGACACGCAGCAGATGAAATCAAATCTATAAAGAATGAGCTTAGCGACTTTGCCACACAGACAATTTATAGTTCCAGTGACATGGCAAGCACTTTTGCTCAATTGGATGCAGTTGGTACTAAAAACACTACCAGCCTTGTAAAAGGTTTTGGAGGACTTGCGGCAGCCGCGGAAAATCCGACCCAGGCCATGAAGACATTAAGTCAACAGGCAACACAGATGGCTGCAAAACCTACTGTAGCATGGCAGGATTTTAAACTGATGCTGGAGCAGACCCCGGCTGGTATTTCGGCAGTAGCTAAGACAATGGGAATGTCTACAACAGATTTGATAAAGAATATCCAGGATGGAACAATTGCAACAGAGGACTTCTTTGATGCAGTGGCTAAAACTGGAACGAATGCAGACTTTACGAAATTGGCAACAGAATATAAAACCGTAGGACAGGCTGCAGATGGATTAAAAGAAACTTTAAGTAATAAACTGCAACCAGCTTTTGACAAAGTGTCAAGTATTGGAATCAGTGCAATCAGTAAAATTGCGGATTCATTCGATTCCATAGATGGAGAAGCATTAGCAGGCAAGGTATCCTCTATGGTTGATAAGATAACTCCTTATTGGAATGCCTTCAAAGACAATGTTATTCAGGTCAAGGATGCATTGGGGGATGCGTTCAGCGCAATTGGTAATAGTCTTGGGGAACTCAATGGAGCATTCGGGACCACTGAGAACATAAACAGTTTTTCAGATGTTGTGGGAGCGGCGGCTGGAGCTTTAAAAAAGTTTGCAGGATTTTTGGAAGAGCATTCGGACGTAATCGCAAAGGGTATCACGATGCTACCTAAATTACTTGTAGCGTATAAGGGCTTTAAGATAGTTAGTGCAATAGCTCCGGGTGTAGCATTGTTTTCTAAAGGTATTGTAGGACTTGCTGGAAAAGGAATTGGAGCAATTGCAGGGAAACTGACTGGCATTGCAGGAGCACAGACGACTGTTGGAACGGCTAGCGCGACAAGCGCAAGTGCGGTCATGAAGTCAGCTACCGCATTTCTTGCTATGGGTGCAGGTGTTCTTCTTATCAGCGCTGGAATAGGTTTACTGGTATTTTCCGCTATCCAGCTCGCACAAGCCGGGCCTATGGCAGCCGTTGCATTACTGGGATTAGTTGGCGTGGTTGCTTTATTTGTGGCAGGGGCTGTGCTATTAGGACCGGCACTTACAGCAGGAACAGTCGGATTTATAGCATTTGGAATTGCAATTGCGCTGGTAGGATTAGGAGCACTCCTGGCTGCCACAGCATTGATGATTGTGGCCGGAGTCTTGCCGACAGTGGTGGCTTACGGCTCACAAGGAGCTGGCGCGATTGCCTTGCTTGGTTTGGGAATGATTGTTTTTGCAGCCGGCGCAGCTCTGGCAGGAATTGCATGTGTTGTACTGGGGGCAGGATTACTTGTAGTAGGTATTGCACTGGCTGTAGTCGGTATCGGCGTGTTGATCGTGGCGACGGGGGTAATGGTACTTGCTGCTGGGGCCCTTATACTGGGTGCAGGCCTGATGATTACCGGAGCGGCTTTAATGCTTGTTGGGGGAGCGCTACCTATAGTTGCAATGGGCGCGCTAATGAGTACAGCAGCACTTGCAGCAATGTTGATTGTATCTCTGTTGCTAGGCGCATCCTTGTTACTTGTATCAATACCATTAGTGCTTATCGGTGCAGCGTTTCTTATAGCCTCAGTTGGGGCGGCAGCATTCGGCCTTTCAATGGCGGCAGGTGCTTTAGGGGTCGGGGCAATGGCATTGGCACTAAAAGCTGTAAATTCCAGTATGAAGTCCATAGCTAGCAATGCAAAAACCGCACAGAAATCTATTTCCAGTATGAAAAACTCAGTTAGTATCGTAAATGACGGGCTGGATGCATTAGGAGATAAAGCAAAGGCAGCAATCAATAAGTTTACCAGCGCATTTTCCAATGGCGCAGGGCAGGCGCAGTCTGCAGCAACTACAATGGCAAATGGAGTGACCATCGGAACAAAAACGGGGCTGGCTCCACTTCCTTCCGTGGCAACTTCAGCAATGAGTAAATTTAACGCTGGATTGAATGCAGGAGGTGTTTTGGCAGTGGCAACCGCTCGAAGTACTGCAAATTCTGTCAGGGCAGAATTAAGTTCAGCGACTAATGGAATATACGATGTGGGTTATAACATAGGTGCCGGGCTTGCATCGGGAATGAGCGCAAGTCTTGCATATGTAGAATCCGTAGCCACCCAACTTGCCGCAGCGGCAGAAAAAGCGGTAAGGGCGAAAGCGCAGATTCACAGCCCGTCAAGGGTAGCAAGAAAATTGGGCGTATTCTGGGGAGGTGGTTATGCCGGAGGAATTAAGGATACTTTCGGAAAGGTAAAGAGAACGGCCTGGGATATGATTGATATGATATCTACTCCAAGTGTCCCCTCTTTTGCAGGCATAGGGAACTACTCATTCGGAAGTCAGGAGCTGAGAAGTGATTACACTTATCAGCCAGCGGTATATGTGCAGGCGGAGGTGACAAGTGTTATGGACGGCCGGAAAGTAGGATATGGAAGTGCAGAATATGTGCAAGAAAAAAATGAAAGAGTAGCAAAGTTGAAAAGACAAATAGACGGTCAAAGATAAGGAGGGTATATGTATAATTTTGTAAATACGACAGAAAGAGCCAGCGCCATAATCACCCTCCCCGCTGAGGCTCTGAGCATTAATGGGACCTATATAGAAAATGTGGTAGATGGATATCGCACGCTATATGTTACCGGCAGGGAATTGTTGGAATCAGAAATTAGAGATCTTCAGATTGGACAGTCAGACGGAACCATATTCCAAGGCAAAAGAAATCCTGTCAGGGAGATAACGGTAACATATAGAATAATGTCCAAGAGTGCAGAGTCATTTCGTGAGAAATTCAATGCTCTTAGCAGCATCCTTGAGCCGGAAGAGGCAAGGCTTGTTTTTGCCGATGAGCCGGATAAATATTACATAGGCACAAAAAGTTCAATAGGAGAAGTCCAGGGAGGTCTATTGAACGTAATTGGGAATTTTACTTTTTATTGTTGTAATCCATATAAGCACTCCACTACAGAGAAGACCTTTTCTGCATCTCTAAACGCAGATGGAATTATGGAGGCAACTATAGTTAATAACGGCACTTCGGACACACCAATCAGTTATGAAATCAAACACAACCATGAAAACGGATATATCGGAATTGTATCTCAATATGGGGCAATGCAGTATGGATATGTTGATGAGATAGACGGTGAAATGATGGAAAAGTCACAAGTGCTGTTGAATTATCAAGACGGAACTGCAATGAATTCCATGCCTAATGCATCGGGAACCGGGAATCAAGGCCCCTTTAAGGTGATTACCTATAATGGGAAGTCTGTATTAGCACTGCAAGATACTGGTGTTACTGGCGGCGCTGGGTGGGAAGGGGCACGAAAAACAATGGTAATTCCGGCCGACTCAAACGGAGTTCAGGGGTCCGAAAATTTCTACGCAAAGGCAACTGTATCATTCGGTTCATTGCAGATTGGGGTTGGAAGGCTAGAGTTTTCCCTTATAGATACCAACAATCAAAATCTTGCCACTATTTACTTAATAAAAAGCAACCTGCTGGGAAGTAAATCTTATGCTGTATACCACGTTCAGGGGCAAGAAGTCAAGTCAGTAGAATTCAATTCAAATATGTCGACGGAAGGGTATCCAATAAGTATCAGTAAGAGCCAGGGAGAGATTAAATTCTACTTTAACGGGGAAACATTCCCATACTCAAGTTCGGCTCTGGCAAATGTAAAAGCAAAGACCGTATCATTGCACCTGGGAGCATATGGTGTATATGGAATGGGACAACTTATCCCGCGGCTGTTTTTCCACGACTTGATGTTCCGGAAGGACAACGTTCAGTACTGGAAGGAGATACCCAACAGATACCGGGCCGGGAGCGTGGTGTATGTGGATGGAAATACCAGGAAGATATACACAGATGGAATAAACAGCTTGGAGGATGAAATGGTCGGGACGCAGTACTTTAATGCACCGCCGGGACAGACTAAGGTGCAGTTCTATTACTCCGATTTCAGCATCCCGCCACCGACCATAAAAGCAAAGATAAGGGAGGCATACTTATAATGGACAATATTAGGATAGCAGTATTAGACACCTATAACGGAGTTCTGGCATTTCTGGATAATGATGCCCCGGGGGCCATGCACTACTATGATGATGAGTTGCACCAATATTTAAAAGGCACTGCAAATACATATAATTTCAAGTGTGATTCCAGACATGAGGATTCTGTATACTTAGCTGCCGGGAATAAGTTGGCATTTCGATACCGGAACAAAGACTATTACTTAAACATTATGAGAGTAATCCGTGACGAATTCGAAGTTGAGGTTGAAGCATATTCCTTAAGCCTGGAATTGTTAAACGAGTGGAAAGGTCCGTATAAATCAGAGACAGCTATGTCGTTTGTGCAATACATGGATGTGCTTGACCCCAGTAAAACCGTAGAAATTGGAATCAATGAAGTTTCCAACAAGTCTATAAGCAACGAGTGGACGGGAGAAGAAACACTACTTTCAAGGCTGTTTTCCCTTGCTAATGTGTTTGACTCGGAAATAGAATTTGTGCCGCGCTTAAGTGATAATTACTCCCTGGACAAAATAGTGATGAATGTATACAGAAAGCACGCAGACGGGGTTCAAGGCATTGGAAAAGAGCGAAATGACATAGTACTCAGATACGGAAAAGATGTATCCGGGATTAAAAAGACCGAGGATATAACAGATCTCTACACTGCAATCATTCCGGTTGGGAGAAATGACAGAAACTTAAGAATTTTTACAAAAGTAGAGCTGGACGAAAAACTAAGAATACAGTATGCGACTTATCCCGGGGATATGCGGATACTTGCAGTACAGGAAAGGGATAGATTCCCGTCCAATGTGATGACAGGAGTGTATAGGGACCGTTATATTGAAAAGTATTGGAGCTATGACACAGACAATGTGAACGTGTTGTATGGCCAGGCTTTGGCGGAGCTGAAAAAGAACTCTGTACCGCAGGTGAAATATGAGGTAGACGGGTATTTTGATACCGATATCGGCGATACGGTTAGAATAGAGGATGTCGAATATAATCCGCCGCTATACCTGCAGGCGAGAGTAACGGAGCAGTCAAGGAGCTTTACGGACCCATCCCGGAATCAGACCACGTTCGATAATTTCAGGGAGTTGCAGAGCCAGATAGACCCGTCGCTGCTTGCTGCCATGAATGTCCTTATAGAAGCTAATAAGACCTATACATGCTCTATACTTTCGGACAACGGGATAGTATTCAAGAATGGCCAGGGAAGCACAACCCTTACAGCATCAGTTATGGATGTAGGAAAGGATATGACAGACAGCCTCACAATCAACTGGTCGAAGGATGGGGAACATATCTATACTGGGAAAAGTTTTTCAATTCTTGCCGCAGATATTCAAGGAAAGGCAGTATTCCGTTTTGAAGCTGTAGACAGCGGTGAAACAATCCGGGGGACCTATGAAGTTACTGTAAGCAATGTAAGTGACGGAGAGAGCGGAACAGATGGAGTGAGCCCCACTGTTACAGTGAATCCAGATACTTCATTGACTATAACGGATAAAAATGGAACCCAGACAACACCGATTCTGAAAGGTGATGACGGTGCAAAAGGGGACCCAACAGGGATTACGGTATCTGCAATAGAGCCGACCACCAAATATACAGGGATGTTATGGCAGCATACGGGGACAGTAGCCGGAATGATTAAAAATGCTACATACCGTTGGACAGGTTCGGCTTGGACGCTGTATAAATTCAGGGCAGACAATATAGAAGCAACTAGCTTTATGGGATATGAATTTAATGGCGCGGTCTTTAAAACTTCTTTTGATTTTGAAAATAGTGGCGGACTTAGGCAAGTTGGAACATCCAAATTGTCTAATGGTGAATTAGTCACAGAATCAGTGATATCCGCAGGTACTGTATCCCAACAAGCAACATTAAAACTAGGGCGTGAGGGCTTGACTATCGACACCAACGGTAATGTATACGGGAAACACTTTGCCAGCTTAAGGGACGATACAATAGAGTTTGACAGCGAACTTTCGAATTCTAAATTATGGGAGAATGGGTTAGCTGTTACAAGCAAGGTGGGGACCCTAAGCTCAACAGTTGTAGGCCAAGGACATATTTTGTTTACAGATACTAATGGTTCCGTAAATATAGACCGGACTTCATTCAATGGCAAGGCACCCAATAATCACGCAAGCACAGGTACCGGCTATGGGGTAGGTACCACAGCGAATTATGGACACGTCAAAACACGTAATGATGTTAATGCATCTTCTTATGTAGCTGGGGAGGCTCTTAGTGCATATCAAGGATATGTAGTAAACAACAAAATCACAAGCCTGTGTTCCAGTGTTGTAACAAAGGGCCGAGTAAATGTCACGGCAGGTTCTGCCAACTGGCTCAATATAACAGCAATCCCGAGTTTTAATACAAACAATCGGTACTATGCCATTGTAAATAACCGCACTGTGCCGCTTATGGCTTTTGTGAGAGATGACGGAAGACTGATAGCTTGGGGGCCCAATGTATATTCTGGAACTACTTATACAGTAGATTACCTGGTATTTATATCTTAAGACCGAAAAGGTTTTTTTATTTTGCCAAAAACATCAGGAGGAAATTACATGATTGAGTTTATCTCAAACAACTGGCAGTTGATTACATTTATGACGGGAGGCATGGGATATATGTATAAGCAGATATCGGCCACCCGAAAAGGAATAAGAGCATTACTGAGGGCCGACCTTATAAGGTTATACAACAAGTATCACGATGATTTAGGGTATTGTCCCCTGTACGTCAAACAGGCCCTAGAGGACGAATATCAGCAGTATCATACACTTAAAGGTAATGGCGTAGGAACACGAATGTATGAGGCATTAATGGCGTTGCCAACAGAGCCGCCGGAAAGGAAGGAGTTATGAAGAATAGAAACTGGATTGACTGGGGAAAGAAAGCAGGAATTCGCGCAGTTAAAACCGTAGCACAGGCGGCTATTGCTGGAATTGGAACAGCTATGGCTATGGGACAGGTTGATTGGAAGTATGTTTTATCTGCTGCGGCACTGGCCGGAGTACTTTCGTTGCTAACCAGTGTAGCAGGAATACCAGAAGTTGAAACCACAGAGGGCGAGTAACATCGTCCTCTTTTTGCGCCGGCGCAAAGTCGGCAGGAAGGAGATACATATATGAGTATTTGCGGAGGAGTAGCGGGCAGGAGGGGAAGAAACCCGGTAGGAATATTCATCCACAACGATGCTGGCAGTCCAAATGCTAATGCTGCATTTTATAGAAGCTGGCTACAGACACATCCTTTAGAGAATGGATTCGCACATTATTACGTGGCTGCTGACGGAATATTACAAGCAGAAGATGACGCTAACTGTGCATGGCACTGTGGAAATCTGGATGGAAATTTGAACTATTTATCAATTGAGGTGTGCCAGAGCATGGGGGACATCAACATATTTAAGGACAACGAGGAGAAAGTTCTTGCCCTGGCAGCGCAGAAATGCAAGCAGTTCGGTATTACACCGTCTAATAGCACAATAAGGCTGCACCGGGAAGTATTTGCTACATCGTGCCCTCACAGGTCCGTAGAGGTTCATGGGGGTGCGGCCGCAACTAAAGCATATTTTATTAATAGAATCAGTGAGCTTATGATTGGTGCTGCCATTAGTACGCAGAGTTCCTCCAGGGTAGAAATGAGAGATCAGACTGGAACCGACAACCAGAGATTCTACATTGAGGATGCGGGGAATGACTATGTAAGGTTAAAGAATAAGAAGACGGGCCTGTATCTGAATGTTCCGGCCGGGGAAGCTAAAAATGACGCTGTGCTGCAGCTATACGAAAAAAATAACACGGACGCGCAGCTCTGGAAGATTATATATAAGTCTCACGGACACGCCCAGTATACCCTCCTGGAGCCAAAGCTCGCACCCGGGAAATATGTCAGTGTGGAGAACAACGGCATCAACGGCGGGGTTAAAGTGAAATTGTGGGATGACTTAAAGAGCAGCAAGCAGAAGTTTTGGACAAAGCAGGCGGATGATGGAAGTTATGTGTTTGTGCATGTGTATAGTTTGAAAGCAATTACAGCGGTATAAGAGGTTTGTTAAAAGTGCTGTACATTGGGAATATTTGTAATTCAAGTGTAAAGTATGATATATTGGACATATATAAAATGAAAGGCAGGTATTCTAATGAAAAAGATAAAATTTATGCCGGTACTAACACTTGTTTTATGTTTATTCTCAGGTCAAGTGGTTTTAGCAGAAGATGTAGCAGACACAACAGAGGGAGTTGAAGCTCCTGTTTCGGCGGAGACAGCAGATGCAACAGAGGAAATTAATACAGCTGGTGTACAAAGCGAAGGACGTTATCTTGAACTGGATTCAGATTCCGTTCAAACAAGTTCGAAATTTGTTAATGAAGATGTACTTTTTACGTTATCCTTTAAGTTTAAAGATAACAGTATTGTTTTTAATCGTGAGTGTGTAATTCTACTTAAACTAGATAATGGATCGTATCGAGTAACTAAATTTGATTTTCCGGTTCATTATAATGAGCTAACCGGGAAATATACAGGAACACACTACCTGTACACAGGAATACATCATAATGTTACTGAGGATAGCGATGTATCTGCCATCAGCATATCTTTTAAACATGTTAACGGTGACCATTATACAATCGTTAATGGAGAGCCAAGTTATAATGATGATTACAATAGTTCCCAAGATTTATCAGGTTTTAATTTTCATTATATTACTGATAATTATCCATTCCGTGATGTACCGCATGATGCATGGTATAAAGGAGCTGTGGATTATGTTAATTATTACGGAATAATGACTGGTATGAATGATACTACATTTGCACCAGCTTCCACTTTGAGTAGAGCACAATTTGCAACAATAATACATAGAATGGTGGGAAGCCCGGACATAGCTTACAGTTCAAAATTTAAGGATGTTTCAGATGGGCAATTTTATACAAAGCCAGTTCTTTGGGCAAATTCTGTTGGAATAATAACAGGATATGAAAATGGAAAATTTGGTCCTGCTGATGTAATAACTCGAGAGCAGATGGCAACTATGATGTACAGATATGCTCAATATAATGGTTATGACGTATCGAACCAAGCAGACATTTCAGCTTTTCCTGACTATCAAAAGGTTAGTGGCTTTGCCAAAACAGCTATAAGTTGGACAAGTGCCGAAGGTATTATAACAGGAGACCAGGGGAAAATAAACCCTCAGGGCAATGCCAGTCGTGCTGTTAGTGCAACGATTGTTATGAGATTTCTAAATGCATATCAATAATAAAATTATTTGATAAGCCTCGTGTCTTCGGATGCGGGGCTTTTTTTATTGGTTAAATAGGCAGTTATTTCCTCTTGAAAAAGAACACTCGTTCGAATACAATGATATCCAAAGGAGGGAATGTCTTATGGATAGAATTATATTTCACATAGATGTAAACAGTGCGTTTTTATCTTGGGAGAGTGCATATCGTATACACCACTTAGGCGGCACGTTGGACCTGCGTGATATTCCCTCCGCAATAGGCGGGGATGTTGCTATGAGGCATGGAATTATTCTGGCCAAGAGCATCCCTGCTAAACCGTATGGTATTAAGACAGGTATGACAATTGTAGAAGCAAGACAAAAATGTCCTAAGTTATATTTAGCCCCTCCGAATTATTCGCTATATCAACGATGTTCCAATGCATTTTTAAGTATACTAAGAGAATATACACCGGACACTGAGGTGTATTCGATTGATGAATCGTTTTTAGATATGACAACGACTGTGCATTTATTCGGAGAACCCGTAGAAGTAGCGCATATGATAAAAGACAGAATACGAAATGAACTTGGATTTACGGTCAACGTAGGTATTTCATCCAATAAGCTGCTGGCAAAGATGGCCTCTGAATTCCGAAAACCAGATTTAGTGCATACACTGTTCCCGGAGGAGATAGAGACTAAAATGTGGCCGTTACCAGTTTCGGAGCTGTTTTTTTGTGGACGCGCGACAACTAAAAAACTTTTAAATATGGGAATTAATACAATTTCTGATTTGGCACATACTGATATAGAGTTGCTAAAAAGCCATTTGAAAAAACAAGGGGAAATTATGTGGGCTTTTGCTAACGGATTGGACTTTTCGTCCGTAGTATCGGAGACTCCGGCACAAAAAGGATACGGGAATTCTACGACCACACCCTATGATGTAACAGATATCGAAACGGCTCAGAAAGTGCTACTGGCTTTATGCGAAACAGTAGCTGCCCGATTGCGTAAGGATAACTTTCAGGCGCAGGTCATTTCACTAGGTATCAAAAGTTTCGATTTGAAGTATAATAGTCATCAAATGATTATGAAGAATCCTACTAACATTACTATTGAATTATATCATTATTCCTGTCGATTATTTGCGGAGTTATGGGATAAGCATACACCAATAAGGCATTTAGCAGTACACACAACTTCACTGTTGCCCGGTAAGGCATTACGACAAATGGATCTTTTCGACATTACTGATTATGCGAGATTAGAAACAGTTGATAAGACAATAGACAGCATCAGATTTCGGTATGGGAACGATGCTGTAAAACGGGCTATATTTGCGAATACATTTAATACTAAACGGCGATTAATAGACCATATGGAAGGTGGTGTCTCACGAGAGAAACGGACTGTTGACTATTCTGAGCTAAAGGTCGTTTAAGTTAGAAAAAGAAGGTGAATTTTATGGGAATGGGTATCGGCATTAATGAATCACTTCCAGATGAAGGAGTTATTACAGGAAAGCAAGAGCCTGTTGCTTGTAGCGTATGGTTCACGAGTACCGGAAGAATCATGCCAAAAATAATGAAGTATAAGGAAACGGATGGAGAGATTGTTACTGTAAACCAAATTCACGTGATTTCATCTGCCAAGAAAAACTATTGTGGAATACCAACTATAGAGTTTCAGTGTGAATCTACAATAGGAAGATATTCAACAAGATTTCGGCTGTATTATTATGTAGAAAAACAAGAATGGAAAGTAATGTGGTAGATAAAAGGGGAGAGGATAAAATATGTGCGGACGCTACTATGTTGACGATGAAACTGCAAAGGAAATAGAGCGGATAATCCGGAACCTGGATAAACGTTTAAAGGCAGCTCCAAAGTATGGGGAGATATACCCAACAAATAATGTTATGGTGCTGCAGGGGGAGAACGAAAAGGCTATACTATCCGATATGATTTGGGGATTTCCTCAATATCAAAGAAAGGGTGTAATAATCAATGCCAGATCTGAAACGGCATTGGATAAAAGAATGTTTTCAAAGATTACCAGGAACCATAGATGTTTAATACCGGCAAGAGGATTTTATGAATGGGATAAAACTAAAAATAAAATTGCGTTTGAAAGGCCGGACAAGCAAGTTATGTTGTTGGCGGGGATTTGGAACACGTATGGTTTGGATAGGCGATTTGTTATACTGACAACTGATGCAAATGATTCCATGAAACAGATTCATGACAGAATGCCGCTGATTGTGGAGAAAAATGAAATGGAAACATGGTTGCATGATGATAATAGTGTTGATTTTCTTCTGCATAAACAACCTTTAGAATTAAATATTGTATCAGGCGGGGCCCAACAGACCCTTGACTTGCAATAGCCCGGTTTTCAATAGAATTCCGGGCTGTTTTTAGTTAGTGAGATGTGGTATTATCATTTATATATACAGAGAGGATAATACTTAATGAACATAGAATCGAACATAACACCATATGTCCAATACGAGTCATACGAGACATGGCTGTTATATGAAGAATTTAAAAATATCCCCGGGAACCTCATGGACGTCAGCCCTGAGCCGGGAACGATATTAAGCACAGAAATGATGCATAACATACTTAATGCAGCCTACAGACTTACAGGGCGTAATGATATGACTGTCACGCATTAAATAGTAATCTCAGTTACACATGGCAGGAGGTGATTTTATGATATTAACATGTATAGAATGTAATCACGATGTTAGTGACAAAGCGGATAGCTGCCCGAACTGCGGTTGTCCAGTTTCAGAAATAATTGCCAATATCAAGTCGGAAAACATTGTGACGATAAACGGCAAGCAACATGATTTATCATGGTTTGTAAAAAACATGTGTGACCCAAAGGAAGACATGGTGCAGTATTACGGTAGGGTAGGTTTGTTGAGTCGTAGAACAAATATAAGTCCTAGGGATGCAGGAGCAATTTGTGATCATATTAGAGAGCATGGATACCCACAAAAAGAGTATAATTGTGAAGCATATTATAGGAAGCGCCCAAGCACACAAAATAATCGTGGACCAAAATGCCCTATTTGCCATTCCACGAACATTCAAAGACAGAAAGTGCGTATCAAAGGAAGTTTACAGGTGGATGGTTTAAAATCATTCGAATGCTCAAGGTGCGGGTATGAGTGGTAGAAGGCAAGATATTTCTGCCGAGCGCGACGCCAAGATTGCCATCTCTGCAACCCCTTAAGCGGGTTTCTTCTATATTATAGGTTTTTACTATCCGGTCCCCCGAACTGTGTAATAATGATTTGGGCAATTTCAGGATTGGTCTGCGTGATTTTTACTGGGTACTGCAGTCGTTTTTCATAACTCCACATATATTAGCATCCTCCTTCCTGCCATGGCCATGGCTCATTAATCCAGTTCCATTTATCGGAACATGAGTAAACGGCGGTATCAATTGTAAGAGGTCCAAAACGTGCGGCATATTCTTTCAATGCCTCATTTCTCATGCGGCTGTGTTCACGAAAATAGGCAAGTGCGTCTTCGTCACATGGATGGGTATCCAAAAAGAGTTTCACATCGTCTACAGCAAAACTTACAGCGTTTATGTGATCAAATAATTCTTTTTTGCTTAGGCGTTCGCTCATCGATTACAGCCTCCTCTCCCATAAAACGGTTTATAGAGGTCTTCAAAAATAGTGCCCATTCTTAATGCATTACAAGGTTTACACAGATTACGCCACTTCTGCCATGGTACATAAGCCATAGCAATTGGCAGATCTTCTAATACATCATAGCGGCATTCACATTGTTCCGGTTTTTTGTTTTTTGGCATTTCGCGTTCCGGTACGCGGCATTCGCATGATTCTGACGCACGGCGCTGTTGGTCCCCACACGGTGCCTGGACAGGTTCAGGGCGGCAGTTATTATTAACCGGCATGGGGCGGCAGCCATTATTAAAATTCATCTGCCTGCCATAGCGCATATTGTTTTGGTAGTTCGCCATTTGCGATATCTCCTTCCAATCTTACTTACAGTATTATATTATGGAAGAAAATTAAAAAGGTTCCTCTTTACATTTTGGTAAATGTCATATATAATAGGAAAAGTGAGAGCGGGGTGTGGCTCAGTTTGGTTAGAGTGCACGGCTGGGGGCCGTGAGGTCGCAGGTTCGAATCCTGTCACCCCGATTTTTTTCGTCCGTTCTTCACTTTTCACATCGTTCTTCTATTCGCATATTTTATGTCAGAGAATCCACTTTAAATTCATCAAATATATTTATTATATAATAGGAAACATTATCGCTAAAAGTCTATATTTTTATGTGAACTGTGATGGAAAATATAGTTGAAAGATAAATTTATGTAAAGGACTTAAAAGATGAATTGTCAAATAAAGAGATTTAGTGAATTAACAACGAAAGAACTATATGAGATATTAAAAGTGAGAGCCGAAGTTTTTATTGTAGGACAGAATTGTGTATTTCAAGATTTAGATTCAAAAGATGAAGTGTCTTATCATTTGTTTTTAGAAGATAATAGTGAGATAGCGGCCTATTTAAGGATTTTGCCAAAAGGCATAGCACACCCGGAAGCAGCAATAGGAAGGGTGCTGACAAAAGAGGCCTATAGAAAAAAGGGATTGTCAAGAGAAATCGTTCAAAAAGCAATAGATTTTATTACAGATACTCTGGAAGAAAAGGAGATCAGGATTTCTGCACAGGCATATCTTCAAGAATTTTATAAGGGTTTTGGATTTGAGGCAATATCTGACATCTATTTATATGAGGGGATAGAGCATGTTGAAATGCTGTATCAAAAATAGGATGTATGAGATAAGTGCAAAGAGGCATATGAACAGATAAAATAGTCTGTTTATGTGCCTTTTTTGCTTTCACTTCATTGCTTGTAAGGCACAGCTTTGTGCATATTATAGTGAAATTAGGGGGAAATTATCGACTCGTGTATAGAAGTCGTAAAGAAATGAAAATGTTATTGTAAAAAATATACAGAGTAGTATAATGGGAAGGTGGCTTATTTGGTTCTAATGACGGCAGGGTATTATAAAGGATACAAATGTTTTGGTATTAGTAACCAAGCCTTACGGGATAGTATATATACCCGGAATAGTCATTACATAATGATAAAATAAGAGGTGGGTTATGAGTCTGATTACAGTATTAATTCTATTTCCATTAGCAGCATCCATTATGGTGTACCTTGTTAGAAGAGAGAATATCAGGAATACCATCGTAAGAGTGGGTGCGGTGATTACGGCTGGGTTAACATTGGTGACAGCTATTGCATATTTTAACGATGGCTTCCAGCTTTCCGCACAGGGGACCGAGTTCATAGATATTTGCATGATGGTGGTTGAAGTGTGTCTGGCGGTTTATATTATAGTGACTGGTATTAAAGAAAAAAAATATCTGTTATCTCTGTTTTCGGTTGCCCAGATTATTTTAATTCTTTGGTTTGAGTTTACTCAGAAGGAAGGAATTGAAGTAGAGACAGGCATCATACTGGACAAACTATCCAGCGTTATGATTTTAATCATTGGAGTTATTGGGAGTTTGATCTGCATCTATGCAGTGGGATACATGAAGTCTTATCATGTGCACCATACAGAAGTAAAAGAGAGGAAGTCCTTCTTCTTTGCTGTCCTATTTCTTTTCTTAGCTGCTATGTTTGGACTGGTTTTGAGCAACAACCTGATGTGGATATATTTCTGCTGGGAAATTACAACTTTTTGCTCTTATTTGCTGATTGGTTATACAAAGGCGGAGGAAGCGAGAAACAATTCATTGCTTGCGCTGACAATAAATGTAGGCGGCGGACTTGCTTTTGCATGTGCAATCGTGATGATTGGCATGAATTTCCGTACATTGGAATTATCTAATTTTATTGCAATGCAGCCGGAAGCTTTAGTACTCGTTCCTGTACTTTTGCTTTGTCTGGCAGCACTTACAAAGTCAGCGCAGCTTCCATTTTCAGCATGGCTTTTGGGGGCAATGGTTGCACCTACGCCATCATCCGCGCTGCTGCATTCTGCAACTATGGTAAAAGCAGGTGTATATTTGATTATCAGGCTTGCTCCGCTGTTAGGTGAGACAGTGGTAGGTCGAATCATTACATTAGTAGGTGCAGTTACATTCCTTGCCTGCTCTTTGATAGCGATTTCTCAGAGAGATGCAAAAAAAGTGCTGGCATATTCTACTATTGCGAATTTAGGGCTGATTGTAATATGTGCCAGTGTAGGGACACAGGAATCAATTTGGGCAGCCATTCTACTGGTGATTTTCCATGCTGTTTCAAAATCCTTGTTATTCCTGTCGGTTGGTTCTATTGAGAATCAGATTGGCAGCAGAAATGTTGAAAAAATGGATATATTGATGAATGTATCAAGAAAACTTGCTGTCTGCATGATTATTGGTATTTCAGGTATGTTTCTGGCGCCATTTGGTATGTTGATATCAAAATGGGTAGCGATGAAATCTTTTATTGATTCAAGAAATATGATTATTGTGGTTATTCTGTCTTATGGCAGCGCCGCAACATTATTCTATTGGGGAAAATGGATTGGAAAGCTTGTTTCTAACGGACAGCCAAAAGTGGATGAGCCTCATGGGGGCTTATACAAAGATGAAAAAGTCCCTATATTCATTCATGCAGTCATTGTGCTTTTGTCCTGCCTTGCTTATCCGATAATCTCTAAATATGCAATTGTACCATACCTGGAGAGTACATTTGGGATTAGTGCGTCCACTCCGATTGGCACGGGAGACCAGATTCTCATGGTTCTTATGGTTGTCATGATATGTCTGCTTATTTTAGTACCTTTAGGCTATATTCCATTAAATATCAGGCCTAAGAGAAGAATTACCCCAATTTATATGGCGGGTGAAAATGCAGGTGATAATGAGAACTTTATTGCTGCCACAGGTATAAAACGCAAGAGTGAGATGAGCAACTGGTATATGGAAGGAATATTTGGAAATAAAAATTTAATGCTGTTGAGTAACATTATTTCAATTGTGTTACTGTGCATTGGTGTATTATTACTAATTGGGAGGTGGGCATAATGCTGCTGGCAATTAAAGTCATTCTAATTATTATTTTAACACCATTAGCCGGGGGGCTGCTTGCAGGCTTTGACAGAATTATTTCAGCAAGGCTTCAGGGAAGAAAAGGTCCCCCGTTGTTACAGCCTTTTTACGATGTGCTTAAACTTTTACAAAAGGAAACCATTGAAGTAAATGCATCACATCGTTTTTATGTATATGTATCTCTGCTGTTCATTGTTTTTACAGCTATTGTTATGTTGTTGGGCGGAGATATATTGCTGACAATTTTTGTACTTACACTGGGCTCCATATTCTTTGTTTTTGGAGGATATGCTTCTCAGTCCCCATACAGCGTTATCGGAGCAGAAAGAGAACTGCTGCAGATGATGGCATATGAGCCAATGGTATTTATGACTGCTGCAGGGCTGTATTATGTAACCAATACATTTTTTATCAAAGATATCATCAGCAGAGATATACCGGCGATTGTATACTTACCTGCAATTTTTCTGGGATTTGTATATATCCTGACCTTTAAATTAAGAAAGTCCCCTTTTGATTTGAGTGTGGGACATCATGCACACCAGGAGCTGGTACAGGGGATTTCAACAGAGTATTCAGGAAGGGCACTGGCTGCTATAGAAGTTACCCACTGGTATGAGTCTATTATTGCCATGGCTTTTGTATATATCTTTTTTGCTGCGAATAGTGTCATCAGCCATGTAGTTGCACTTATTGTATGCCTGGTTGTATATCTGTTTGAAATTATTGTAGATAACTCAACAGTACGTGTAAAATGGCAGATGGCATTGACTTCAGCATGGGTAGTATCAGGAGTCCTTGGAATACTTAATCTTGCGGTCTTGTTTTTCTTTGAATTCTAGTCAGAGTTTGGCCATAAGGAATCCGGTTTATAGCTGAATGGTAACATAATATCATTATTAGAATAAATCATGTTGTGTTTATTCAGAAAGCAGGAAATATGAATTTTAATAAAAAGTCACCGTGGATATTACACTATGACGGTTCCAGCTGTAATGGCTGTGACATAGGAGTTTTGGCCTGCCTTACACCATTGTACGATGTGGAACGTTTTGGTGTTATTAATACAGGCAATCCAAGACATGCGGACATTTTACTACTTACCGGAAGCTTGAATGCGCAGAATATCCCGGTAGTGCAGCAGATTTATGATCAGATGCCTGAGCCCAAAGTAGTTGCGGCAATCGGGATATGTGCTACATCAGGGGGGATTTTTGCAGAGTGTTATAATGTGGTCGGCGGAGTTGATAAGGTACTGCCGGTTGATGTTTATGTGCCAGGCTGTGCTGCCAGGCCTCAGGCAATTATTGATGGTGTTGTAAAGGCACTTTCTATATTGGATGAGAAGCAAAATGCTCTGAAAGGAAGGTAGTGTATAGTATGGAAGAACAAAAAATAATAAAAATATCTCCGGACGAGATTTTGGCTGAAACTGTGGATCTTAAAAATGCCGGTTATCGTCTGGTGGCAATATCCTGTGTAAATAAGGATGGGATAGAATTAAGTTATTCTTTTGATAAAGATTATGATTTTGTCCATTTAAGAGTTAATATGGATTATGATACAGAAATAGAAAGCGTGAGCTGTTTTTATCAATATGCATTTTTGTATGAAAATGAGATAAAAGAACTTTTTGGTGTAAAGATAAAAAACATCACAGTGGATTTTAATGATAATCTGTATAGAATATCGGTGAAAACTCCATTTAACATGAAGGAGGAGGAATAATGGGAAAGAGAACGGTAATTCCTTTTGGCCCTCAGCATCCGGTGCTTCCTGAACCAATCCATCTGGATTTGGTACTTGAGGATGAAAAGGTAGTAGAAGCAATTCCTCAGATTGGCTATATCCACAGAGGTCTGGAAAAGTTAGTAGAAAAAAGGGATTTTAAACAATATACTTATGTAGCAGAGAGAATTTGCGGAATTTGTTCTTTCATGCATGGAATGGGATACTGTATGGCGGTTGAAGGTATCATGGAGATTGAAGTGCCTGAGAGAGGAAAGTTCCTCAGAACTATCTGGGCAGAAGTGTCCCGTATTCACAGCCATTTACTATGGTTAGGATTGACTGCCGATGCTTTTGGATTTGAAAGTCTGTTTATGCATTCCTGGAGATTAAGAGAAGAAGTTCTGGACTTATTTGAGCAGACCACAGGGGGGCGTGTTATTTTCTCTGTATGCGATATTGGTGGAGTGAGAAAAGACATTGACGCCGAGATGTTAAATACAATGGTTTCTGTATTGACAAGAATGGAGAAAGAACTGCGTGATCTTACGGATGTATTTTTAAATGATATGTCTGTAAAGCACCGTACGGTTGGCGTGGGAGTATTATCAAAAGAAAAGGCACAGGAAACAGGTGCAGTAGGTCCTATGGCAAGAGCAAGCGGTATTTCCGTGGATATGAGGACCTTAGGATATGCGGCATATAAGCACTTGCAGTTTGAGCCTATTACAGCGGAAGCCGGAGACAGCTATGCCAGAATGGAAGTTAGAATCGGAGAAGTCTATCAGGCGATTGAGCTGATCAGACAGTGTGTAGAATTAATTCCGGAAGGTGATGTAATTACAAAAATAAAAGGAAACCCAAACGGAGAACATTTTATAAGACTGGAACAGCCCCGGGGAGAAGTTATTTATTATGTAAAAGCAAACGGGACAAGCTTTTTAGACCGTTTTAGGGTTCGCACCCCCACGTTCGCAAATGTTCCTGCTCTTCTTGAAACTTTAAAGGATTGTGATCTTGCAGATGTTCCCATTCTCATTCTTACAATTGACCCATGCATCAGTTGTACGGAAAGATAATTGTTCAGTACAGGACTGTGCATTTACTGCACAGTCCGTGTGAAAACATTGAACATGCAATAGCAAGCCCCATCGCCAAAGGCGATTTTCATGGGCTTGCGTCGTATCTGTTCATGGTTCTGAACAGATACACGGAAAGATTGTGAAACACCAACTTACGGAAAGGCGTGGAAAATAATATGTCTATTTTAAGTATGACGAAGACACTTTTTAAGAGTATTGTGCATGGCCCCTATACCCAGCTTTACCCTATAAAACCAAGGGAAAACTTTGAGCGGACAAGGGGCAGCATTGAAAATGATATTGAAGCTTGTATCTTTTGTGGATTGTGTGTAAGACGATGCCCCACATCTGCCCTGAAAATTGAAAAAGCAGAAAAACTTTGGAGCATTGAGAGAATGCAGTGTATTCAGTGTGGTTATTGTGTTGAGGTTTGCCCTAAAAAATGTCTTCATATGAGGAATGAGTATACAACACCTAATACAATAAAAGTAAAGGATGAATATGTAGATGCACGAGTATCCGATAACTAAGAGGATTATTGAAATAGCAGAAAAATTTGCGAAAGAAAATAATGACGGGGATGTGAAACAGATTAATCTGGTTGTGGGGGATTATTCCGGGTATGTGGCAAGTTCAATTGATTTATATTTTGAAATTATTGCTGAGGACAGTATGTGCAAAAACGCAGTGCTGAATATAGAACGGGTAAAGCCCAAATTAAAGTGTACCGGGTGCGGTAAGCTATTTGAGCGTAAGCCTTTTTCTTTTGAATGTCCTGATTGTAAGGGGAATGGAAGCCCTACGGATATCGGCAAAGAATTTTATATAAAGTCCATTGAAATATGAGAGGAGGTATTTATGTCAGAAACAAAAGAAATAGAGGTTATGCAGTCTGTATATGACAAAAATGAAGAGATTGCAAAACAGATTAATGAAAAGTTAACACAAAAGGGGATTTTTGCTGTTAATGTGATGGGAACCCCCGGTGCGGGAAAGACTTCTGCACTGATTCAGATCATGCAAAGATTAGGTGACATTATCCCTTACGTGATTGAAGGAGATATTGAGGCAGATATCGATACGAAAAGATTGCTTTCATTAGGTGTAAAAACAATCCAGATTAATACAAATGGTGCGTGCCACCTGGATTCTCCTTTAATCGGTAAAGCAGTAGAGGATTTAAATGTCCAGGAAGGGATTTTGTTTATTGAAAATATCGGAAACTTAGTATGCCCCGCGGAATTTGAAATCGGTGAACATGTTAAGATGTTAATTTCTACCGTTACAGAGGGCAGTGATAAGCCATATAAATATCCCCTTGCTTTTGAAAAAGCAGATATTATTCTTGTTAATAAATGTGATTTGCTGCCATATGTGGATTTTGATGAAGAGTATTTTATGAAGGGGGTCAGAGCATTAAATTCCACCGTACCTGTTTTCAAGGTATCCAGTAAGTCGGGCGAGGGATTTGAGGAAGTTGTTTCATGGATAAAGAAAAATTTGAAATAGTGACGAAAAAGATTTTGGTTTCGGGAATTGTGCAGGGGGTTGGTTTTCGCCCCCTTACTTTTCGTTTGGCCCAAAAACATGGCATTAAAGGAACCGTTCAGAATATTGGGGGAATGGTGGAAATGATTGCCCAGTCTGCCCGATATGATTTTGAATGTTTTATAGAAGAATTAGAAACAGCCCGGTGCGATGGCTGCGAAATCATCAATATGGAAATAAAGGATATTACAGGGACGGCTGCAGAACAATTCCGGGAATTCCGGATTATTCAAAGTTCGGCAGCTCAGAAGGCATCTATTATCCCGCCTGATCTCGCAGTTTGCAGTAAGTGCAGAGAAGAATTGTATCAAGGGACAGACCGGAGATATCTTCATCCATTTATAAGCTGTATGTCCTGCGGGCCAAGGTATAGCATTATAGACCGGCTTCCCTATGACAGGGAAAATACAGTGATGGAAGACTTTGGCATGTGCGAGGAGTGTGGAAAAGAGTATTCTTCACCCTTAGACAGGCGTTTTCATGCGCAGACCATCTCCTGCCACGACTGCGGACCTTTCCTGATATTTAAGGAGGATGGGGAGCTGACCAATCAGGCAGGGTATGAGAGGGCGGTTGAAATTATTAAACAAGGTGGGATTGTGGCGGTAAAAGGGATTGGCGGCTATCACTTTGTATGTTCTCCATTTATAGAAGAGACGGTACAGAATCTGAGAAAATTAAAAGGCCGGGAAGAAAAGCCCTTTGCGGTTATGTTTGGTTCCGTAAGTGAGATAGAGGAATACTGTCAGGTTACAGAGGAGGAACGGCTGCTTTTAGAATCCGGTCCCAGACCCATTGTATTACTTTATTCTAATAATGAAAAGATGGCACCTTCCACGTATAAAGGAAGTATTTACTGCGGAGCATTTTTACCATACACTCCGCTGCAGGTTATGCTGATTCATAACTGCGGCCCTTTGATCATGACAAGTGCAAATATTTCGGACCAGCCCATTATTAAAGAAGATAGTGTTATGCTGTCCCTGGGTGCACCGCTGCTTGACGGAGTATTATACAATACAAGGCGGATTATCAGGTCTGTAGATGATTCTGTAGCAAAGATTATAGATAAGAAACCTCAGTTAGTACGAAGAAGCAGGGGATATGTACCTTATCCGGTCTTTTTGCCGGACTGTGGTAAGGATGTAAAAATATTTGCTGCCGGAGGAGACTTGAAAGCTGCATTCTGCCTGTATCATCATGGAAATGCAGTTGTGTCTCAGTATTTTGGTGATTTGGAAGAGAATGCAGTTTTTGAAGAATATAAGGCTTCAGTTGAAGATTTATGCGAATTGTTAAAAATTACTCCGGATTTGACGGTCTGTGACCTGCACCCGAATTATTTTTCTTCCAAATATACAAAAGCACTAAACAAACCGATTCTTTATGTCCAGCATCATCATGCCCATATTGCATCTGTTATGGCCGAGCATCATCTGAAAGGGAAAGTTTTGGGAATTGCCTTTGACGGTACTGGATATGGAACGGACGGACATGTCTGGGGCAGTGAATTTTTGATTTGTGAGGGCAGCGGATTTCAGCGGGCCGCCCATTTGGCATATACGCCGATGCTGGGCGGGGACCAGTCTATGCGGGATGCAAAAAAGACAGCAGCTTGTTTTCTTCTAAACTATGGCCTGGACCAGTTTATAAAAGACAGCAGAAGTGATATAATCAAAGCAGCTCTGGAGCATGAGGTTCATACAGTATTGACATCAAGTATGGGCAGATTGTTTGATGCAATATCTAGTATTCTGGAAATATCGGATGAAAACCGGTATGAAGGAGAGTGTGCTGCGTCTTTAGAAAAGGAAGCTCTTTTGGCGGAGAAAAATAATGTTTCACCCCGGTCCATGTCATTTGGCATCCTTCAAACAAAGGAATGCCTGGTGATAGATCCCGGTCCCATATTCGAGACTATTGGAAGAGGCTGGAGTGAAAAAGGAGAAGAAAGTAAGGTGGTTCTGCGCCAGTCCCTGGCACTTGGTTTTCACTATGCATTGGCGGAGATTGCATTACAGGTGTGTATTCTGGTGAGGGAAAAAGAAGGGATAAACACCATCGCTTTTAGCGGCGGTGTGTTCCAAAACTCGGTATTGTCTAACCGGATGACCAAGATTCTGAGAGAACAGTATTTTGAAGTATATTACAATATAGCCGTTCCTCCAAATGACGGGTCAATTAGTCTGGGACAGACCTATATAGGGTTAATGACAGAAGAAAGAGAAGGTGATGGTATGTGTGTTGCTGTACCTGGAAAGATAATGGAGATAAATGGTGATACTGCAAAAGTAGATATTATGAATAATATTTGTGACATCAATATCAAATTAGTTCATGTAAAGATTGGAGATTACGTGCTGATTCATGCAGGATGTGCGATTGATGTGGTGGGGGAGGATTCTGCCCTGGATATACTTAGCATGTTTGAGGAGCTGGAGGAAGAAATAAATGATAACCCTTGAGCAAATCGTGAGAGAATTAAAATCCTATGACGGAGATGAAATCAAAATTATGGAGGTTTGCGGAACGCACACCTCCAGTATATTTAAAAATGGAATAAGAACCTTGATTTCCCCTAAAATCAGGTTAATTTCCGGTCCCGGATGTCCTGTGTGTGTGACACCTTCTGCTTATGTAGATAAACTGGTGGACATAGCCGGGCAGGAAGGCTATTGCGTTCTCACATTTGGAGATATGATGAAGGTGAAGGGCAGTCAGATGTCCCTGACAGAGGCGGTTGCCAAAGGAGCTGACGTGAAAGTATTATATTCTCCGCTAGATGCCGTAAAGCTTGCATTAGAGAACAAAAATATACAGTATGTTTTTGCTGCCGTGGGGTTTGAAACGACAACTCCTATTTATGGGGTATTGCTTGAAGACGTTATAAAGAATGAGATACACAATTTGAAGCTGCTCACTTCTCTGAAAACGATTGTTCCGGCTGTTTCCTATGTATGTGAGCATGAAGAAAAGATTGGTGCTTTTCTTTCCCCGGGTCATGTAAGCGTTGTTATTGGCTGTGATATTTACAGGGACCTGGCAGAAAAATATAAAAAGCCATTTGTAGTGGCGGGGTTTGAAGGAAAGCATATCCTTGCTGCGATTTATGAAATTTTGCGTCAGATAAAACAAAACCGGCATGACATGAAAAACATGTATGTGGGCGCTGTTACAGAAAAAGGGAATCTGGAAGCTCAGTTAATGATTCAGAAGTATTTTGAGGTGAAAGATGACTTTTGGAGAGGAATTGGCACCATAGAAAAGTCGGCTTATGGGCTGAAGGCAGAATATGCCCGGTATGATGCGGGAAGTTGTTTTGGAGAATTTAAAGAAAGCCTTCCAAAGGGATGTAAATGTAAAGAGGTCATTTTGGGCAGAATAAATCCAATGGAATGTCCTTTGTTTTCCAAAGGCTGCACTCCTCTCAATGCCCTGGGACCCTGCATGGTATCAGCGGAGGGAGTGTGTGGAATCTGGTATAAAAATGTTACAGGGCACCTGTGAACAGTAACATAAGAATAGAGGGAGAGAAGCATGAACATTGATTTATCACATGGCAGCGGGGGGAAGCAGACAAGTAATCTGATACACGATATATTTTTGAAAAACTTTGACAATGAAATTCTAAATAAATTAGAGGATGCAGCAGTTCTTGATATCAGCGGCAGGATTGCCTATACAACGGACTCTTTTGTTGTAACACCTATGTTTTTTCCCGGAGGTGATATCGGGAAACTGGCGGTGTGCGGAACCGTCAATGATCTTTCTATGATGGGAGCTAGGCCCAAATATCTTACTGCCGGGTTTATCATTGAAGCAGCCGCGGATATGGAACAGTTGAATCAGATTGCACAAACTATGAAAATAACTGCTCTGGAAGCGGATGTAAAAATTGTGGCAGGAGATACTAAGGTAGTAGAGGGAAGCGGAAATATTTATATTAATACATCTGGGGTAGGAGATATTTTAAAAGAAGGCGTCAGTATCCAAAATTGCTCCATCGGAGATGCGATTTTACTTTCCGGTAACCTTGGGGAGCATCATGCAGCAATTATGTCAGACAGGATGGGAATTAAGAATACAATTTCCAGCGATTGTGCCCCTCTTTTTTCTATTGTTTCAGATTTGCTGGAAAAAGGGATTGATGTTCACTGCATGCGTGATGTGACAAGAGGCGGCCTTGCTACTGTCCTGAACGAAGTTTCAGAAAGCTCAAATTGCAGAGTTGAAATATCCGAAACGTCTATACCTGTAAGCCGGGAGGTAAGAGGATTTTGTGACATTCTGGGACTTGATCCTTTGTATATGGCAAATGAAGGAAAAATGATAGCTGTGGTACCTGGGGAACAGGCAGAAAAAGCTCTCGCAGCCATGAAACAGAATAAGTATGGAAAGAATGCTGAAATTATTGGAAAAATTACTGAGGGAAGCGGAGTTTTTATGACAACAGCACTGCGTGGCAGCCGGATTATTGATATTCTTTATGGTGAAGGACTGCCGCGGATCTGTTAGCCGGCAGTGATTGGCAGGGTCCTTCCGGGCTCAGCGAAAAGAACTCATTATATAACAAAGAGTTTGTGAAACAAACTCTTGCGCTTGCGGCGGTCGCATAGCGACATCTACCGCTTACGCCGCAGTGTGATCCCCCGGAGGGTTTTTATATAATGAGAAATGCAATTTCTCATTATATAAAAAAACGTTGTGTTTACATACGAAAACAGTTATAATGAGTTGCAAGTTACGAGAAGTATCATTAAAGGAGAAAACATTTTATGTGTGGATTTGCAGGTTTTGTAGGAGAGGTTGAAGATAGAGAGCAGGTGTTGGTCCGTATGATGGACACGATTGTGCATCGAGGACCAGACAGTGCTGGAAAATACGTGGATGAAGACGCGGCGTTGGGATTCAGGCGTTTAAGTATTATTGACCTTTCGTCTGTAGGGGATCAGCCCCTTTATAATGAAGACAGAAGTCTGGTGCTTGTATTCAATGGTGAGATTTACAACTATCAGGACCTGAGAGAGGAACTGTTGGAGGCAGGACATATTTTTACATCGAATACAGACTCGGAGACTCTTCTTCATGGTTACGAGCAGTGGGGAGAGAGCCTTGTGGACAGGCTGCGGGGAATGTATGCATTTGTAATTTGGGATATAAATAGAAAGAAACTTTTTGCAGCAAGGGATATTTTTGGAATTAAGCCTCTGTATTATGCTCAGATGAATGGTACTCTGATGTTTGGCTCAGAGATTAAGTCTTTTATGGAACACCCTAAGTTCGACAAGATTTTTAATGAGGCAGCTCTTGGAAATTATTTGTCCTTCCAGTTTGTTCCAACAAATGAAACATTTTTTAAAGGAGTATTCTGTCTGCAGCCGGGACATACCTTTACTTATGAAAATGGAGAAATGACCATAAACCGTTATTTTGAACCGCATTTTACGGGCGACAGTAAGAAGTCATTCGAGGAAATTGTAGAAGATGTAGAAAATATTATGAAAGACTCTGTTGAAAAGCATAAAATCAGTGATGTTGAGGTTGCTTCTTATTTATCAAGCGGGGTGGATTCCAGTTACCTCACTTACTTAGGCCAGGTAGACAGAACTTTCACAGTGGGATTTGATGAAGGAAAATATAGTGAAATACAGGATGCAAAGGAATTTGCTGCCAGCATTAATATGCAAAATGATGCAAAAGTAATCACGCCGGAGGAATACTGGGATAAATTGTCAGATATCCAGTATTATATGGACGAGCCTGTGGCAGATCCTGCCGCTGTTGCACTTTACTTCCTGAGCCAGGAGGCTGCTAAAAAGGTAAAAGTAGTGCTATCCGGGGAAGGCTCGGATGAGCTGTTCGGCGGCTATAATATTTACTGTGAGCCGCTGGAGCATACTGGTTTTAATAAACTTCCTATGTTTTTGAGAAGATTTATGGGGAAATTTGCAGAATACTGTCTGCCCCGGGGGATGAAGGGAAGAGGATTCCTGATGCGCCACGGCAAGACGTTGGAAGAACGGTATTTCGCAAATGCTACAAATATTTTTACGGAGCGAGAGGCAAATAAAATACTGAAAAAAGGTTGTGAGCCGGGAATCCAGAAGGTGACCCGTCCATTTTATGACAGGGTAAAAGGCAAAGATCCGGTCACAAAGATGCAGTATGTAGACTTGCATCTCTGGCTTGTTCATGACATTCTGATGAAAGGCGATAAGATGGGAATGGCAAATTCTCTGGAGGTCAGGGTGCCTTTCTTGGATAAAAAAGTCCTGGAGCTGGCAGAGACTCTTCCGCTGGATTATAAAGTCAGAGCTCCAAAAACAAAGGTTGCGCTCCGGGCTGCTGCAGAGAAAGTAATCAGAAGTAAGACTGCAGAGAAGAAAAAACTTGGGTTTCCTATACCGACAAGGGTATGGCTGAAAGAGGAGAAGTATTATAAGATTGTAAGAGAAATGTTCACCTCAGAAGCGGCGAAGAAGTTTTTCAATACAGACATGCTTGTTAAGATGCTGGATAACCATAAAAATGGAAAGAATACCAATGAGAAGACGGATAACAGCCGTAAAATTTGGACAGTTTATATTTTTCTTGTATGGTATGACCGGTTTTTTGAGCATGGAAAGCCGGTGCATCCTGCAATGAGTGGTAAATAAGCGGGGGAGATATTATGAGAAGCAGAACGGCACAGGCCTCCCCCAGGACGCCCAAAAGGCGGAAACGGGAGGCTGGAAGGGCCACGCAATATTTTGATTATGATTTACTGCTGGTCATTATCTTTTTAATGTGCTTTGGGCTGGTGATGCTGTATAGTACCAGTGCATACAACGCACAGGCAGACTTTAGCGGAGATGATATGTATTACTTTTCCAAACAGGCAATCATTAGTATTTTAAGTTTTGGTGTCATGTTTGTTGTCTCCAAAATAGATTATCATATTTACGGGGCCTTTTCTTATGAATGTTACATATTTGCTATGATTATGATGGCTCTTGTACAGACGCCCCTTGGCGTTGAGATTTACGGTGCAAAAAGGTGGATACAGCTTCCGGGAAATCTGACTCTGCAGCCTTCGGAGATTACAAAGATAGCGGTGATTCTGTTCATATCTTATGAATTATGCAGGCTGCAAAAGAAAATCAATACCCGGGAGGGAATAATCCGCATTATGCTATTTGGTGCTGCCGCCTCCGGCGGGGTTCTGTTTTTGACGGAAAACCTGAGTACGGCGATTATCGTCATGTTCATTACCTGTGTACTGCTTTTTATTGTGCATCCTAAGACAAAGCCATTTATTATGCTTGCAGGAGGGGCAATGGCTTTCGCGGCAGTAGCGGTTTCCATTCTGGCAGCGACCATTACAACAAGTGAAAATTTCCGTATGCGCCGGATTATTGCATGGCTGGACTTGGAAAACAATCAGGACGGCGGAGGGTTTCAGGTAATGCAGGGGATGTATGCCATTGGCTCCGGCGGTTTTTTTGGAAAGGGACTGGGAAACAGTGCCCAGAAGCTGGGAGTTATCCCGGAGGTACAAAATGATTTCATCCTTTCTGTTGTATGTGAAGAACTTGGTGTATTCGGTGCAATTGTAATACTCGTTCTATTTGGTCTGCTTTTGTACCGTTTGATGTTTATTGCAAGAAATGCTCCGGATATGTATGGCTCATTGGTGGCTGTGGGAATTTTTGCACACATTGCGCTTCAGGTTATACTGAATATAGCGGTAGTGACGAACATGATTCCTACAACAGGGATTACCCTTCCTTTCATCAGTTACGGGGGAACCTCGATACTATTTCTTATGGCAGAGATGGGCATCGCCCTGGGAATCTCCCGGAAAATAAAATTAAATGAAGAATAATTGAAAAAAATACCTTTTCATATGCCATAAAATATGCTATATTGATATGTAGTATTTAAAACTACATATCAGGGTAACATCCATATCACTAAGGCGTGAAAGAACCCCGCCTAAGTCGACAGGATGTACTTTGCAGCTAAAGTTTGGAAAGACCAAACCTACCATATTGAACATTAGCAGTTCAATAAGTATTAGCTGCATAAGCATAGATATAGAATGCACGATGTAGGGTGCGGGAGGATATGGCATGAGTTATAAAGTGATTGTTGACAGCTGCGGCGAACTTACAGAAGAGATGAAGAACAGCGGGTTTTACGAAACGGCCTCTCTAACAATGGAAGTAGATGGAGTCCGGATTATAGATGATACAACATTTAACCAGACAGATTTCTTAAAGCGTGTGGCGGCGAGTGCAGAAAGCCCCAAATCTTCCTGCCCGTCACCCCAGGAATATATGGAGCTTTACCACTGCGGCGCAGAAAGAGTTTACGCAGTGACATTATCTTCGGAATTAAGCGGTTCTTATAATAGTGCTGAGCTTGGCAGAAAATTATATATGGAAGAATATGGAGAGAAGGATATCTATGTGTTCAACTCCCGCGCCGCATCAGTGGCGGAGACGCTTATAGCAATGAAAGTCCGTGAATGTGAAGATGCGGGCATGACTTTTCAGGAAGTGATTGCTGCTGTAGAAGGGTATATTGCAGACCAGCATACTTATTTTGTACTGGAGACTCTGGACACGCTTAGAAAAAATGGAAGACTCACAGGGATTAAGGCTATTGTAGCCAGTGCTTTAAACATTAAGCCGGTTATGGGGGCAAAGCCGGAGGGTGTCATATGTCAGCTGGGGCAGGCCAGAGGTATAAAGAGAGCACTGGAGAAGATGATAGATCATATTATAGCGGAGTTAAAGAATCCGGAAGAAAAGGTGCTGGCAATTGCTCATTGTAATTGTAAGGATAGAGCATTGGAAGTACAGCGTATGGTTTTGGAAAGAGTAAAAGTGAAATCCAGTTTTATTGTAGACACGGCAGGTATCAGCACGATGTATGCCAGTGACGGCGGAATAATAGTTGTGATATAGAAAAGTTTGTGCTAAAATGCTGTATAGGCAGTGGGGCCGGGTGGAGGCTTCTAATTGAGCATGAAGGAGTTTGGGAATATGAGTCAGGAAAAAGTAGACCGATATAAAGTGGAAAAAGCAAACCGGAAGAAAATCATGAGGAAACAGCGGGTGATGAATATTGTCCGGAAAGGGATGCTGGTATTGGCAGCATTTGTACTGGTGGGATGGCTTGGATACTCTGCATATCAAAAGCATGATTCAGGAAAAGAGCGGCCGTTAGCAGAGGTTAATTATGAGCCCATCAACAACTACATGAGCCAGCTGGATCAGTAGGTTTAAGAAGTATAAAAATGAAAAAGGCGAAAAACAGGGCAGTCTGTCAGGACTGCCTTATTTTTTTGTCTTTTTTACTGAGCCGTCCCGGATTTATCTTCTTATCGTAAAAGTTTTGAAAAAAGTACTTGAAAATGGGGGGAGTGTGGTTTACAATGGAGTCAAGTGGTAGGAAGTGGTAGACAGTGGTGTAAAGTGGGAGGAATGTGGAGGCCCACTTCGCAGAAGGGGTTCCGGATGTTACTAGGGGAGTTTAATCATACAATTGATGAAAAAGGCCGATTAATCATCCCAGCCAAGTTACGAGACGATTTGGGAGAAAGTTTCGTAATCTGTAATGGCTTGGAGGGCTGCCTTTTTGTGTACTCCATGGACGAATGGAATAACTTTGTTACCGAACTGGAAACTTTGCCACGTATGAATAAAGATGCCAGAATATTCAAGCGTTATTTCTTCGGAAGCGCATCAGAAGGCAGTTTTGACAAGCAGGGGAGAGTTTTAGTTCCCCCTACACTCAGGAAAGCAGCCGGACTGGAAAAAGATGTTGTCCTGGTAGGAGTACAGGACCGCGTTGAAATCTGGGATAAAGCACTTTGGGAAGATAAGAGTCAGGTCAGTGAAGAGGATTTGGATGCGATTGCAGAGCGTATGGAGTCAATCGGTATCCGGATTTAACCTTGGCACTCAGACCAAATAACACATGGAGGAATTTATGGCATTCAAGCACGCATCAGTTTTACTGAAAGAGACTGTGGATGGCCTGGCTGTAAAGCCGGATGGAATCTACGTCGACGCTACACTCGGAGGAGGCGGACATGCCTGGGAGGTGTGTAAGCGGTTAAGCAGCAAGGGGAGTTTTATAGGAATAGACCAGGATGCGGCTGCAATTGAGGCAGCGAGTATCCGATTACTCGACTTCGGGGAGAGAGTTACAATAATCAGGAGCAATTATTGTGATATGAAGCCGAGGCTCCAAGAGATAGGCATTGACAAAGTGGATGGAATCGTACTGGATTTGGGCGTATCTTCTTATCAGCTGGATACGGCAGACCGGGGGTTTTCCTACCGGTCCGATGCTCCTCTGGACATGAGGATGGACCAGAGGCAGAAAATGACAGCAAAGGATATCGTCAATGACTACAGTGAATCAGACCTTTACCGCGTAATTCGCGATTACGGGGAAGACCGGTTCGCGAAGAACATTGCGAAACATATCGCAATAGCACGCGGGAGGGGTCCGATTGAAACAACGGGACAGTTAAATGAAATTATAAGACAAGCTATCCCGATGAAGTTTCAGAAAATGGCCGGGCATCCTTCTAAGAGAACATTTCAGGCAATTCGGATAGAGTTGAATCATGAATTGGATGTCTTAAAGGATACACTGGATGATATGATTGATTTATTGAATCCAGGCGGAAGGATTTGTATTATTACCTTCCATTCACTGGAAGACAGGATTGTGAAGAGCGCATTCAGGAAGAATGAGAATCCGTGTACTTGTCCAAGTCATTTCCCGGTATGTATATGTGGAAACATATCAAAGGGAAAGGTGATTACAAGAAAACCAATTTTACCAAATGAGGAAGAACTGGCTGAAAACAGCCGTTCAAAAAGCGCAAAGCTGAGAATCTTTGAGCGAGGAGTATAGCATATAAATTCGTCAGGAAGGGGAGAGCCTGACGAGACAGTATTAGGAAAGGGGCAGACAGTATGGCGGCAAGAAGACGGATATCATCATCTGGACGGGCAAAAAGCATAAACGGCAGCTACAGGCAGGAATATGTTTATGGTAACACAGTACGCCAGCCGGAAATTCTGCCAAAGAAAAGAGTACAGGAGAAACCAAAGAATCCAGCCAGGACAAGCCGTCAGGTACGCAAAAACCGCAGACGTGCATTAAGTATGAGTCCTGCATATGTGGTATTCCAGATGATTGCTGCAGCTTGTGCAGTTATGATATGTGTTGGATACCTGAGACTGCAGTCAGATATTGTGAGCAGATCTGAAAACATTTCTGCATTACAGGAAGAACTGGCGGATTTGACAGAACAAAATGATACGGCCTATCATGCAGCCGCAGATTCTGTAAACCTGGAGGAAATCCGCAGTAAGGCGATGAACGAGATGGGAATGGTATATGCAGCGCAGGGAAATGTGATAGAGTATGAAAGTCTTACCGGCGATTATGTGAAGCAGTACAGCGATATACCATCTGACGGTGTTCTTGCAAAGTCTAAGGCGGCATCAGATTAAGGATATAAAATATGGCAAAACGAAATAGAAGAAACAGGTTTAACTTTTTAACAAAACGATTTTCGAAAAAAATGCAGAAAAAGCTGGTAATGCTATTTATGGCAATTATACTGGCTTTTATTGTTCTTGTGGGAAGAATTACATATATTAATGCCTCAAAAGGAAATAAATACACGAAAATCGTGCTCGACCAGCAGGAATATGACAGCAGGGTAATCCCTTATAAGCGGGGAGATATTGTGGACCGGAACGGGACCAGGATTGTTACCAGCGAGAGGGTGTATAATGTCATATTGGATGTAAATGTAATGATGTCCAAGGATGATTATATTGCTCCTACCATTCAGGTACTGGAAGAGTGTTTTGGAGTAAAGGAAGCTGATGTCAGAAAGCGGATGGAAGAAAGCCCTGACAGCCACTATGAGATACTGGCCAAGGGAGTGTCTTATGACAAGGCAAAAAAATTTCAGGATATAGAGGCAGATCAAGAGAAGAATGAAAATGTGAAGGGCATCTGGCTGGAAGATGATTATCAGAGGTCTTATCCATATGATTCACTGGCAAGTGATGTGATAGGCTTTACCACCGCAGGAAATCAGGGAGCCATAGGGATTGAAAGTGCATACAATAGCATATTGAATGGAACAGATGGACGGGAGTATGGTTATTTTGACAGTGCCTCTACAGTAAAACGTACTGTGAAGCCTGCAAAAAATGGAGATACCGTAGTGTCCACTATTGATGTGACGCTGCAAAGTATTGTGGAGCAGTGTATCAAGGAGTTCAATGAGGAACATGCCGGAGAAGAAAGAGAAGGTGAACTGGGAAGTAAGAATACAGCAGTTATCATTATGAACCCGAATACAGGAGAAATCCTTGCTGAGGCATCTTATCCCAATTTTAATTTGAATGATCCGAGAGATTTGTCTTCCTTATATCCGAAAGAAAAATTGGCAGATATGACGGAGGAAGAACAACTGGATGCGCTAAATTCATTATGGCGGAACTTCTGTGTCAGTGATGCCTATGAGCCGGGGTCTACAGCTAAGCCATTTACAGTAGCAACAGGGCTGGAGACAGGTGCTTTAACGGGAAACGAGTCCTATGTGTGCAATGGTTTTCTTCATGTAGGAGATTATGATATTTACTGTCACCTTAAGACAGGGCACGGAGTACAGACGTTGGAACAGGCGGTAGCGAATTCCTGTAATGTTGCCTTGATGGAGGCTGCACAGTCTATTGGGGTGAAGAACTTTGCCCGGTATCAGCGTATTTTTGGATTTGGTGAATATACGGGAATCGATTTACCGGGAGAAGCGTCCACGGCATCTCTTATTTATACAGACGAAACCATGGGAATTACAGATCTCGCAACGAATTCTTTTGGCCAGGGATTTAACGTGACAATGACGCAAATGGCGGCGGCCTTCTCATCACTGATAAATGGAGGATACTATTATGAGCCTCACATCGTAAAACAAATTCAAGATGAGAGCGGAAGTGTCATTGAGACAAAAAATCCGGTGCTTCTCAGAAAAACAGTATCAACTGAGACATCCAAAATGATCAAACAATATATGAAGACAGTTATGACATCGGGAACAGGCCAGGGAGCAGCCGTGGCGGGTTATGATATTGGAGGAAAAACCGGTACAGCCGAGAAACTTCCCCGTAATAATGGAAAGTATTTACTATCCTTTATAGGATATGCACCCCAGGAAAATCCGGAGGTAATGGTTTATGTGGTTGTGGATGAGCCAAATGTGGCGAAGCAGGACACCAGCTCCTATGTGCTGGGGCTTTCCCAAAAAATCATGGCCCAGGCCTTCCCTTATTTGAATATAACCACAGAAGAGGGTTATGTACCTGATGCCGGTGAAACAGTCTCAGGAGATGACACATCCCAGCAGACAGACTATGCAGATTTTGATTCTGCTTATGAAGATACATATGATAATGCCGATGGCTCTTACATTGATGAAGATTATAGCCCGGACCTGGATGACTGGGCTTCGGGGCAGCCGGCACAATAGATACGCATAACCTTACAAAAGATGTAATATGTTATAAAAATATCTTTTGTAAGGTTTTTATTTATGAAGAACAAAACATATAATAAGAAAAAAATACTTGTCGTCTTTATTGGTGCTTCCATGATTCTTTTGGGATTAATCGGACGTTTGGTTTATTTGATGGTATTTGATGCAGAATATTATCAAAAAAAGGCGGAATCTCTTCATGAGAGGGAGAGAGAAATTAAAGCAGCAAGAGGCGAAATTGTGGACAGGAATAAAACAGTGCTGGCTACAAATAAGACAGTCTGCACAATTTCTGTCATACACAATCAGATTGAGGACCCGGAATTAGTCATCCAGACATTGATGAAGGAATTGGAGATGGATGAATCCAAGATTAGGAAACGTGTGGAAAAAGTTTCTTCTATAGAAAAAATAAAAACAAATGTGGATAAAGAAACAGGGGATAGAATCCGTAATTATAATCTGGCAGGTGTAAAAGTAGACGAGGATTTTAAACGCTATTATCCGTACAATGAAATTGCATCTAAAGTGCTTGGATTTACAGGCGGGGATAATCAGGGTATCATCGGACTTGAGGTGAAGTATGAGGAATATTTAAAAGGAATTAATGGAACCATTCTGACAACAACCGATGCAAGAGGAATCGAATTGGAAGGTGTGGCAGAAGACAGGGTTGAGCCTATAGCAGGGCAGACACTTCAACTCAGTCTGGACTATAATATCCAGGCATTCTGTGAGCAGGCCGCATTGAAGGTTATGGAAGAAAAACAGGCAGATGCTGTATCCATACTATTAATGAATCCCCAGAATGGAGAAATTCTGGCAATGGTCAATGTTCCGGAATTTAATCTGAATGAGCCGTATATACTAAATACAGAAGTAGATATGGACACGTTGACAGACGAAGAACTGCAGAACCAATTGAATCAGATGTGGAGGAATGGCTGTATCAATGATACTTATGAGCCAGGTTCTACTTTTAAAATTATTACAACGGCCGCCTGCCTGGAAGAAGGTGTCGTGAGTTTAAATGATACGTTCTCCTGCCCCGGATACCGGGTTGTAGAAGACCGCAAAATAAGGTGCCATAAAGTCGGGGGACATGGAACAGAGACATTTGTCCAGGCAATTCAGAATTCCTGCAATCCTGTGTTCATCGATATTGGGCTTCGTCTGGGCTCTGATAAATTTTATGATTATTTTGGTCAATTTGGACTTCTTAATCTGACCAATGTAGATTTACCGGGTGAGGCTGGAACGATTATGCATAAAAAGGAAGATATTGGAACAGTAGAGCTGGCAACCATGTCTTTTGGGCAGTCTTTTCAGATTACGCCAATTCAGATGGCTGCAACAGTCAGCTCCCTTATTAACGGGGGAAGACGGATCACTCCCCATTTGGGAAAGGCAGTTTTGGATAAAGAAGGAAATGTGGTTGAAGAATTAGACTATAAAGAAAAAAATGGAGTTGTATCCCAGGAAACTTCTGCTACCATGCGTATGCTTCTGGAAGGTGTGGTTTCAGAAGGGACGGGGAGAAATGCATATATTGAAGGGTATTCTATCGGGGGAAAAACGGCGACTTCACAGACTCTGCCAAGAAGTGCAAATAAATATATTTCTTCCTTTATCGGATTTGCACCCGCAGAGAACCCGCAGGTACTGGGAATGGTAGTGATACATAATCCGCAGGGTGTGTATTATGGGGGCACAATTGCCGCACCGGTAATGAAAAATATTTTTGACAATGTACTTCCCTATCTGGGGATAGAGAAGACCGAAACTGTTGGTGAAGAGAATACAGAAACTGTAGATAAGGAGAAAACAGAAGCTGCGGATTAAGAGAATTCTTGAAAAACAAAAGCCAATGAGGTATACTAAATGAAGTGTCGGCTGGAAATGGGCGGCAGGTTAGCAAAAGAAAGCAGACTAAAGCTGCTTTCGTTTAACAAAAGAGATGAAGAGGTGTGTGTATGAGTTATCATGTTGTGATTCCAGTGCTGATTTCATTTGCATTGAGCTTGCTGGTGGGGCCGGTTGTAATACCGTTTCTTAGAAAATTGAAAATGGGGCAGACCGAGAGGGCAGATGGGGTGCAATCCCATTTAAAAAAAGCGGGGACTCCCACTATGGGAGGTGTAATCATTCTTGGCAGTGTGGTAATTACCTCCCTGTTTTATGTGAAGAGTTCCCCGAATATCATCCCCATTCTGTTTCTGACCATAGGGTTTGGGCTGATTGGTTTTTTGGATGATTACTTAAAAGTTGTGATGAAGCGTTCAGATGGCCTTTATCCAAAGCAAAAGATGGCGCTTCAGATTGTGGTGACAGCTGTTTTTGCCTATTACATTATAAGAGTGGCTAAGATCCCGCTGACCCTTTTGATTCCGTTTTCCGGAGGCAAGTATTGGGACATTGGATGGCTGGCGATTGTGCTTTTGTTCGTTGCAGTTATCGGAACAGTAAATGGCACGAACTTTACAGACGGGCTGGATGGTCTGGCTTCCAGCGTTACTGTATTGGTAGCCACTTTCTTTACGGTTGTAGCTATTGGAACGGAAAGCGGAGTAGAGCCGATTACCTGTGCAGTTGTGGGAGCGCTGTTGGGATTCCTTCTATTTAATGTGTATCCTGCCAGTGTTTTTATGGGAGATACGGGCTCCCTCGCGTTGGGAGGATTTGTAGCAGGTACGGCTTATATCATGCAGATGCCGTTGTTTATAATCATTGTAGGGTTGATTTATCTGGTAGAAGTAGCTTCTGTTATGATACAGGTTGCTTATTTTAAGAAGACAGGCGGAAAGCGTTTCTTTAAAATGGCGCCGATTCATCATCATTTTGAGCTATGTGGGTGGTCCGAGACAAAAGTGGTTGCAGTATTCTCTATAATCACTGCTATTCTCTGTCTCATCGCACTCATGGGGGTATAGTAATGGATATGAAAGATAAAAAGGTTCTGGTATTTGGCTCCGGTATTAGCGGAGTGGCAGCAAGCCGCCTGCTTCTTAGCCAGGGTGCGGAAGTAGTTCTCTATGATGGAAATACTTCAGCAGATGCAGCCAGAATTGAAAGTGAAATTTGCGGGGACGGGCAGACTCATGTACAGGTTGTATTAGGAGAACTGCCAGAAGAACTTTTGGACAGCTTAAATCTGGTTATTATAAGCCCGGGCGTACCCACAGACCTCCCTGTAGTAAACCAGATGAAGAAAAGAAAAATACCTGTCTGGGGAGAAATAGAACTTGCTTATGTTCTGAGCAAGGGAGATGTACTTGCGATTACCGGAACGAACGGAAAAACAACAACAACGGCACTGCTCGGTGAGATTATGAAAAATTATAAAGAGAGCACCTTTGTGGTGGGAAACATTGGAACTCCTTATACGGGTGTTGCACTGGATACGAAAGAGGATTCTGTTGTTGTTGCGGAAATGAGCAGTTTTCAGTTGGAAAGTATACATACCTTCCGGCCTAAGGTAAGCGCAGTGCTTAATATTACACCGGATCACTTAAACCGCCATCATACGATGGAGGCTTATATAGAAGCAAAGCAGAATATAGCCAAAAACCAGACCGAAGAGGACATCTGTGTACTGAATTATGAGGATCAGGTTACAAGAGGATTTGGAGAAAAAGTCAACGCACAGGTTCTATATTTCAGCAGCCAGCGTAAACTAGAAAAAGGAATCTACCTGGACCGGGGGGATATCATCTGTCATATCTCAGACGGACCGGAGAAAATTTGTCATGTAAATGAACTGAAGGTTCTGGGGACACATAACCATGAGAATGTTATGGCAGCGGCAGTCATGGCAGCAGCCTATAAAGTTCCTATGGAAATTATAAGAAAAACGATTATGGAATTTCAGGGAGTAGAGCACCGGATTGAATTTGTTGCAGAGAAAAATGAAATCGCATTTTATAATGACTCAAAGGGAACAAACCCGGATGCGGCAATCAAAGGGATTCAGGCAATGAACCGCCCCACGCTGTTGATAGGGGGCGGCTATAATAAGGATTCTTCTTATGAAGAATGGATTCAGGCTTTTGACGGAAAAGTAAAAAAATTGGTGCTGTTGGGCGCGACAAGAGAGAAAATTGATGAAACAGCCAGAAGATTAGGGTTTACAGATACCATTCTCGTGGATACATTGGAGGAGGCTGTGGAAGCCTGTGTAAAACATGCCAAGTCAGGGGATGCTGTTCTCTTATCACCAGCTTGTGCAAGCTGGGGGATGTTTCAGAATTATGAAGAACGTGGAGATAAATTCAAAGAACTTGTAAATCGTTTATAAGGAGTGAATTTATATTGGAGCGTCCGGCTAAAAAAAGGCGGTATGACTACACATTGCTGATTGTTGTGTTACTTTTGGTAAGTATAGGGCTGGTCCTTTTATATAGTACCAGTGCTTATAATGGGCGGGTAAAATTCCATGATTCTTTCTATTATCTGAAAAAGCAGGGTTTTGCAACTGCCTTGGGGATGGTTGGAATGCTGGTTGTGGCAAATATCGATTATCACAAATGGGTGCCCATGGCGAATCTGGGATATCTGACAGCCATTCTGTTATCGGTTGCAGTTATGTTTATAGGAGACGAGTACAATGGGTCCAAAAGATGGTTGTCTTTGGGACCTATTTCTTTTCAGCCTTCCGAGTTTGCCAAGGTAGCAGTTATACTTTTTCTTGCATGTTTAGTCACAAAAAATGTAAAAAAAATGGGGAAATTCAGAACTCTTGTAAAGGTAATGATTCCTGTTCTTCCTGTAGTAGGGCTGGTAGGAGCCAGTAACCTGAGTACTGCGATTATCATTATGGGTATTGCGGTTGTTTTGATATTTGTGGCAAGCCCCAGGTATGCCCAGTTTGTCTGGATGGGAGGTGCCGGTGTAGGGTTCATGGCAATCTTTTTAGCACTGGAGAGCTACCGCCTGGAGAGATTGGCCATCTGGCGAAACCCGGAAATGTATGAAAAAGGATATCAGACCTTGCAGGGGCTGTATGCAATCGGTTCGGGCGGGCTTTTTGGAAGGGGCCTTGGAGAAAGTGTGCAAAAACTAGGGTTTTTGCCGGAAGCACAAAATGATATGATATTTTCTATTATATGTGAAGAACTGGGTCTGGTGGGAGCCAGCCTGATTGTAATCTTGTTTTTAATCTTAATCTGGCGGTTCTTTGTTATTGCAACCCATGCGAAAGACCTGCTGGGTGCCTTGATTGCCGCCGGGGCAATGGCCCATATGATGATTCAGGTAATTCTCAATATTGCGGTTGTGACAAATACAATACCAAATACGGGAATTACACTCCCCTTCATTAGCTATGGAGGAACATCCGTTATGTTTCTTCTTTTAGAAATGGGACTTGTACTAAGTGTTTCAAATCTGATAGAATGATGGTAGCTATTCGGCGTTTAGCCGTGGCGATATGGAGCATAGCGGAATCAGGCTGGTCTCCTATTGAATAAGGAGGACTGTAGATGAAGCGCAAAAATAAAAGCAGGCGTGAAGAATATGAAAAGTTCGATGACGAAGCATATGTGAATGAAATGCTGGACTGGGAAGAAGAACATCCTCCTAAGCCAAGGAAGAAAAAACGTCACGGTGTGTTTCTCGGACTTTTAACCTTTATTTTGGGAATTGCAATTATCATATTTGCATTTCTGCTTCTTTTCCATATTCAGAAGGTAGAAGTAAAAGGAAATAAATATTGTACTCAGAATGATATCATAGGCTGGCTGAGGGAAGACAAATATGCAGTAAATTCTGTATATGTCTGGTGGAAATATAACCGTGAGGGTATAGAACAGCTCCCGGTGGTGGAATCTTCGAAGGTCGTGCTAAAAACACCGTGGACAGTACAATTTAAGGTGAAGGAAAAAGAAATTACAGGTTATATTGATTATAAAAACCAGTATCTCTACTTTGATAAGGAAGGAACGGCAGTGCTGGTGACCGGAGAAAAACTTGACGGGGCAGCTTATTTGGAAGGTATGGATGTAGATACATCAAAGGTAAAGCTGGGTGAAGTGCTGCCTGTCTCAGATAAAAAGGTGTTCCGGGGAATTGTAGAGCTCTCACAGCTCCTTGTGAGATACGAACTTACCCCGGACAGTATTACCTGTGTAGGAGGAGGTCTGAATCTTTACTTTGGAAGTGTGGAGGTCCTTTTGGGAAAGACAAATTATGGGGACCGTATTGCACAGATTCCTCCTATTTTAGAAAAGCTGTCCGAACAGTATCCTGACAGCAAGGGTACCCTCCACCTGGAAAACTATGATGTTTCTGATAAGGCAATCCGCTTCGTGCCGGAGGCAGAGGAGGAGAGTAACGTTACAGATCCGGAACAAGGGGAAGAAGAGATAGCAGCAGTTCAGCCATAAGCACGAATACCCTTTGCTGAACTGTAACAAAAAATCGGAAAATAAGCAAAAATCTATTGATTATTTACGGGAAAGACTATATTATATACATATTGGATTATATCGTTCAATTATAAAGGGAAGTATAAGGTAATATTAATAAGACCATAAAGGAGGAAATACTCTTGTTAGAAATTAAAACAAACGAATCAGAAGCGGCTGCAAGAATAATTGTTATCGGAGTCGGCGGCGGCGGTAATAACGCAGTAAACCGCATGATTGATGAGCAGATTGCAGGCGTGGAATTTATCGCAATCAATACAGATAAGCAGGCACTCCAATTATGTAAAGCTCCAACTCTGATGCAGATCGGCGAGAAGCTGACGAAAGGTCTCGGTGCAGGTGCACAGCCGGAAGTAGGGGAGAAGGCTGCGGAGGAAAGTGCTGAAGAGATATCTGCCGCATTGAAAGGTGCCGACATGGTATTTGTAACATGCGGTATGGGAGGCGGAACAGGAACAGGAGCTACTCCGGTGGTTGCGCGTATTGCGAAAGAGCAGGGTGCATTGACGGTAGGTGTTGTCACAAAACCATTCCGTTTCGAATCAAGAACACGTATGTCCAATGCCCAGACGGGAATAGATAAATTGAAAGAAAATGTGGATACACTGATTGTCATTCCGAATGACAAGCTGTTAGAAGTCGTTGACAGAAGGACAACCATGCCGGAAGCTCTTAAGAAAGCTGACGAAGTACTCCAGCAGGGTATTCAGGGTATCACAGACTTGATTAATGTACCATCACTGATTAACCTGGACTTTGCAGATATCCAGACTGTTATGAAGGACAAGGGTATCGCGCATATCGGTATCGGTGCAGGCCGTGGAGATGACAAGGCTTTGGAGGCAGTAAAACAGGCTGTTGCCAGTCCGCTGCTTGAGACAACCATTCAGGGAGCATCTCATGTTATCATCAATATTTCTGGTGATATTACACTGATGGATGCGTCCGATGCGGCTGAATATGTACAGGAATTAGCCGGAGAGAATGCAAATATTATCTTTGGTGCTATGTATGATGATTCCAGGTCTGACGAGGCTACAATCACCGTTATTGCAACCGGCTTACATAATGTAGGCGGAAGTTCTTCCAAGCTGAAAGCAAGACTGGAAGGACAGCAGAAGGTAGGGTCTATTCTTCCTTCCGGAGATATGGTGAGCAGAAGTCCTATAGATATGGAACAGCGCAGAGCTGCTACAGCAGGAAGAACAGGGGCAGCATCTCCGTCAGGGCGGACGCCAGGAAGTGCAATGCCGACGCTGGAACAGCCAAGAACACCATCAAGTAAGGTGAAAGAGCAGTCTATCAAAATTCCGGATTTCTTTAAGAAATAATCCGAATTTCCTGTAAGGCTGCAGAAAAGCAGTAAAGAGGATTTTGAGAATTTGATAAGGTAAGAGATAGCAGGAGAACCGCAGAAACGGGACTCCTGCTTTTTATGTCATAGGAAACCGGTCTCTGAAGCAGGAAACCGAAATATGTGGAACGACGGGAGTGTATATGTTAAAATGGAGCAAAACAACGGATAAAGGAATGGAGGAAATGTTGCCGGTGAAAAAGTGGAAGCTTAGTCTGGTATGGAAGATATCTATATTTATGACGGTGATTATATCTGTACTGATTATGGTTGTGTCTGTTGTGTATCTGCAGACCTTTACCATGTCGGCCAGGGAGGATGCGGGCAGGGAGCTGGAGCAGTCGTTGATAAAAGTAGAGCAGAATATAACGGGTAACCTGGAGAATGCCCATGCTTTTTTGAATGACTTGTTTTACAAGCAGGAATTCTCTTACTTTATGAACGGTAAAAACATCCTTTCAAAAAGTGAAATGAATTATTATATTTCATCTTTGGAGTCGGCGCTGACAAACGGGAGGTACTTATATAATAATATGTTTGGAAACTTCTGGGTGTATTCATCAAATAAACAAATTGGTGAAAATCAGGGGTGTGATTGGCAGTTTCACATGGATACCCTGAGGAAGAAAGAGTACTATGGAGAAATTATGGACAATCCGGAAAAGTGGCTATATGGAAAAGTAAGAAACATGAATTTGGTAACCACTACTTTTAAGACAGATAAGCTGAACATGGGAGATTCAGGGAATGAAATTTTACCTCTTTACCGGAAAGTTTATGACCTGAATACAAAAGAGGTAGTCGGGGTGGTTGAAATAGATCTGAACGTGGCACGGCTCTCAGATAGTGTAAACTTGGAATCGGAAAGAGGAAACCGGGGGATTATGGTTCTGGATGATTCGAAAAACGTCATGGTAGACACTTTCCAAAGTTCTCAGGGGGTCGTAGAGAAAATAAAGGACGCGATAAAGGAAAAGTCAGGAACAGAAACCTTCTCTTATGATGGGGGACTCTATATGATGTCGTACCATACCTTGAAAGATACAAACCTGATAACAGTGTCCATTGTAAACCAGGAAAATCTGCAGACCTTTTTGCGGACCCGTGTCATGCTGGTATGGTGCGTGTGCATTTTGTGCCTGCTTGTTTTGTTTGGTATTGTTTATTATCTTGTGCACAATATGCTGAAACGTTTAGTTATCCTTGATGATATGATGGGGAAGGTGAGAGAAGGGAATTTTGGAGTTGTCATTGCGGATGATAATGTGGAAGATGAAGTCACACGGATTACGCAATCATTTAATGAAATGTCTATAAGGCTTAATAAGGTGATAGAGGAAAAGGTACAGTATGAGCAGGCACAGAAAGAAGCGGAACTAAAAGCATTGCAGGCACAGATTAATCCTCATTTCTTATATAATACATTGGAAAATATGCGTATGCAGTGTGAAATTGATGAGTACTATTCCCTGGGAAACAGCCTGTCGGTACTGGGAGAATTATTCCGTTACAGTATAAGCTGGGGGGCAGATGAGGTGCGCTTCGAACTGGAATGGAAGAATCTGAAAGATTATATTTCTATTATGCAGATGCGTTACGGTGATTCTGTAGAATTTGTCTTGGAAAAAGATGATAATTTAGATGATGTGATTGTACCCAAATTGATTCTCCAGCCACTGATAGAAAATAGTTTTAATCATGGGTTTAAAAATAAGATCCCTCCGTGGGAGGTGAGCATAACTGCTAAAAATCAGGAGAATGCCTTAGTGATTACGATTACAGACAATGGCAATGGCATCGAGCCGGAAAGACTGGCAATGCTCCAGAAATGTATGGAAGAAAACCGGCCTTTCCAGGATGGGGAGAGTAAAAGAAACTCTATCGGTGTTACCAATGTAAAGCAAAGAATCGGACTGCTTTGCAGGCCGGGCAGTACCATGCATATAGAAAGCCAGCCCGGAGCCGGGACAAAAATCGTACTTATTATTGTTTCCATGTAGAATAGGAGATAGAAATGTTTAGGTTATTAATAGCAGATGATGAGCAGTTTATTCGAAAAGGGATTATTTCCATACTAAAGAAGAATCTGACGGAGGAAATCCAGTGCATAGAAGCTGCAAACGGGCAGGAGGCATTGGAAAAAGCCAGGGAAACAGCGCTGAATTTGATTATTACAGATATCAGTATGCCGGGATGTGATGGATTGGAATTCATAAAGCAGATAAGGGAGGAGAATAAAACAATACCTGTTGTCATTTTATCCGGATATGATAATTTTGAGTATGCTCAGAGGGCAATACGTCTGGGAGTCAGTGAATATATCATGAAGCCTATAAAAAAACAGGAGTTCATTACTCTGATACAGGAGTACATAGATGATATCAGAAAGCAGAGGGCCAGGAGCATTCAGGAGCTGAACCGGAAAATGGAAAATGACAGAATTATGGAGCGCCTGAAGCATGATTTTCTGTTAGGACTTCTCAAATGCCCAAGCAGTGCGGAAGCAGAGCGCTATTTGATACAACTAAAAGAACTGGGGATGGAGTTTGAGTCAAAGTTATATATTTGTGCGGTGATTGAATACAAAGTGAGGGAAGATAATCAGGATTACATGGACTTTGCTGCGAAAAATATTTTGGATGAATACTTGAATTTGGAGGCGGAAAATGAAAGAATCATCAATGTTACCTATGATAAAGGGCAAATTGTTACCATATTCGAAGGCAGCAACCAGCTATCTCTTCAGGAGTCCAAGAAAAAGCTGATAAGGAAAGCCGCTTCTCTTATTAAGAAGTACTGCAAGACAGAAGTTTATGCGGGAATCGGAGATGTGGCATATGATTTTATTCATCTGCATACTTCGTTGAGACATGCGCTGCTGGCAGCGAATTTTAAGCTGTATGGACATGGGGATATTGTAATGGTCTATGACGAAATAGAAAAAGAGTCTGCGGTAAAGGCACCAAATCTTGTGAAGTATATGAAACCTGTTGAGAATATTAATATATTTCATATTTTGGAGGAAATGCAGAAAATCTTGAATCAAGGGGAAAATAAACAGGTCATTAATGCCCTGAAAAAAGAGTATGAAGACATTCAGGAATATATCAGCCTTCAGCTTATCAGACATCAGACTGGAAAAGACGGGGAACTAAGCGCTTATACACCTCTGGCTCATTGCTGGGATTTCAGTGAAGTAAAAAGGGAGCTGAAGGAAAGGATTGAACTCCTGCAGCAGTCTCTGAATAAAGGGAACCAGGGAAATACACAGTTGAGTAAGATGATACTGCAGTATGTAGATGAACATATTACAGAGGAGCTGGACCTGAATCTGATCGCGGACAAGTTTAACAGAACTCCCGGATATATCAGTACTATTTTTAAACGGCATACAGAAGGCGGATTTAATACCTATCTGACAAACGAGAGAATAAAAATTGCAAAAAAGTTAATTGGGGACAGTAGTATTCCTATACAAGAAATTAGTGAGCTCAGCGGATTCAGCAATTCAAAATATTTCTCTGTCGTATTTAAGAAAATGACGGGGGAGTCACCCAGAGAATACAGAGCCAGACATATCAGATAATGCAGTAAAGACACTTTTATAAGAGGATGTTGCGAAATCTAGTATCTTTCTTTAAGATATTTGTATTTTGCAGCATCCTCTTTGATAATTGTATCACAAACTATATGAAAAATTTAAACTTAATTGTAAAAATTCAAACCTTTTTCCCAGGCAGAAAGGCGGTAAAATAAGTTTGCAGTGACAAAGCAAGTGGGGCGTACAAATTGTGGGAATGCATTTTCTAACGCACCCGAACTAACGTCAGAAAAAGAAATGCAGGAAAGGGGCGGGGGTCTTGAATTTATTAGAGATGCGGGCAATTGAAAAAAGCTTCAATACGGTAAAAGTGCTGCACGGGGTTGATTTTGTATTACGGCCGGGGACAGTACATGCACTGATGGGAGAAAATGGTGCGGGGAAATCCACACTGATGAAAGCATTGGCAGGAATACATAAATGCGACAAAGGTTCCATGATGATTAAAGGAAAAGAGATTGAAATCACTTCTCCAAAACATTCCCAGTCTTTGGGAGTAGCAATGATTCACCAGGAATTATCACCGGTGCCGGAAATGACTGTTGCGGAGAATATTTACCTTGGAAGAGAACCGGAGAAAGGGATTTTCCTTGATTATGCACAGTTGTATAAACAGACTGAAGAATTACTTGCAAGTCTGAATGTGAAAATAAGCCCTAAGGCAAGGGTGGGGGATTTGAAAGTTGCGGACCAGCAATTGGTAGAAATTGCAAAGGCCATTTCCTTAAATGCCGAAATCATCATTATGGATGAGCCGACATCGGCAATTACGGATAAAGAAGTGGAAAATTTATTTCATGTAATCAGGGATTTGAAAGACCAGCAAAAGGGGATTATTTATATTTCTCATAAAATGGATGAGATTTTCCAGATTGCAGATGACATTACGGTGCTCAGGGATGGGAGATATGTAAACACCTGGCAGGCAAAAGACATTGACAATAATATTCTCATTAAAAATATGGTTGGCCGGGAATTAACAGAGATATTCCCCAAAACCGAAGTTCCCATTGCCGACACTATGCTGGAAGTAAAGAACTTTTCTGTCACAGGGCAATTTGAGGATATCAGCTTGCGCGTCAGAAAGGGTGAAATATTTGGGATTGCGGGGCTTGTAGGGGCAGGAAGAACGGAACTGATGCATGCAATTTTCGGATTGAGCAAAAAAGACAAGGGTGAGATTATCTTCGATGGAAAAAAACTGGATATCCATAATCCAAAAGATGCGATTAAACATGGAATTGCATATGTGACGGAGGATAGAAAGGACGAAGGACTGGTGCTTGAGATGAGCGTGGGGCAAAATATTACCCTTCCCTCTATGAAAGAGATGAGCGAGGGCCTGTTCATTAACTCCGGGAAGGAGAATCGGACCATTAAACATCAGATTGAGCAGCTGCGCATTAAGCTGAATAGTTCAAGGCAGCTTGTAAAATCTCTTTCCGGGGGGAATCAACAGAAGGTAGTATTGGCAAAATGGCTGATACGGGAACCAAGACTGCTTATTCTGGATGAACCTACCAGAGGAATCGATGTAGGTGCAAAGGCGGAGATCTATAAAATCATGTGTGAGTTCGTTTCCAAAGGAAATGCAATTATTATGATTTCATCGGAAATGCCTGAGGTCATGGGAATGGCAGACAGAGTACTGGTGCTGAGCAATGGCAAAGCAGGCGGAGAGCTGGAGAGAAGGGAATTTGGGCAGGAACGTATTATGGAGATGGCAGTATCACATATATAATGGAGAGGTAAAGGGATGGAAAAGGCGATAGAAAAAAGACAATTTAACATAAAAGAATTTGCTGCAAAATATGGAGTTATCATCGGGCTGATTCTGATTATGACATTTTTTACGGTAATGAAAGCAAAGTTTCTGACAGTGGATAATATGCTGAACATGCTGAGGCAGACATCCATTAACGGATTTTTGGCGATTGGAATGACATTTGTAGTTCTGACCGGAGGAATTGATCTTTCCGTAGGGTCTATAGTTGGTGCCTCCGGCATGTTTGCCGCACTGGTGGCAAGGACAGAGACAGGAATGCCTTGGTTTCTGGCGGTGCTTACAGGTTTGGCAGTGGGGCTGATGCTGGGACTTCTCAATGGAATTATTATTGCATATTTAAAGGTTCCTGCATTTATTGCTACCCTGGGTATGCTGAGTATAGCCAGAGGGGTTACGTTTATGGCAAGTGATGCCAAGCCGGTTCCGGGGCTTAGCCCCCAGTTCCTGAAAATGGGCGGCGGAAGTATTGGAATCATTCCCATACCGATTATTGTTCTTGCAGCAGTGCTTGTAGTTTGTTATATAGTACTGTATAAAACAAGATATGGACGTTATGTATTTGCAACAGGAGGCAATCCCGTATCTGCAAGGGTATCCGGTATTAATGTAAAGATGATTATCTGCTCGGTGTATATGATTTCTGGTGTTCTTGCAGGACTTGCAGGAGTTATCTTGACTTCCCGTGTAACATCAGGGCTTGCAGCCAGCGGAGAAGGATATGAAGTAGATGCCATTGCAGCTGCAGTTATCGGCGGCAACAGCCTGGCGGGAGGCAGAGGCCGGCTGTGGGGTACAATTATCGGCTTTCTGATTATGGGAGCGATGAACAATGGATTAGATATGATGGCAGTTTCTTCCTACTGGCAGTTAGTTATCAAAGGAATTATTATTATAGGTGCAGTTATGCTGGATTCCCTGAATGAGTCTAAGTAGAATGCCTTATAGACAAATAAGAAGCAAAGCGGGTCTAAGGCTATCCGTTTTGACATAAAAAATAAGGAGGATTTAAGAAATGAAAAAGAGGGTATTAAGTATTTTGATGTGTGCAGTCATGGTGGGCTCAATGCTTATAGGGTGCGGAGCAGCAGATAAGCAGGCAAAGAGTAAAGCAAAAGAGGACAGTTCTGAAGAAACAATTAAAATCGGTATTACACTCTACAGTTTAAAAAATGAGTTTACAGTAAGACTCGCCAATGCTGCAGAGGCAAAAGCAAAAGAACTGGGAGTTGAATTGAAAGTTTATGATGGAAATTATGATCCGAGCACCCAGATCAGCCAGGTTGAAACAATGATTTCTGACGGATGCAAGGGAATCATTCTAAATCCTCAGGATGCGGAAGCATGCGCTCCCTGTGTGGATAAAGCTGTGGAAGCAGGAATTCCAATTGTAGGTGTTAATACAAGAGTAAAGAGCGACAAGCTCACAAGTTATGTAGGTTCTCAGGATGTAACTGCCGGTGAAATGGAAATGCAGAAAATTGTAGACTTATTAGGCGGAAAAGGCAACATCGTAATTATTGAAGGTCCTATGGGACAATCTGCACAGATTGAAAGAAGAGAAGGTATCCGAAACATTCTGGACAAAAACCCGGACATCAAAGTACTTGCAGAGAAGACTGCAAACTGGTCACGCTCAGAGGCAATGACTGTAATGGAAACATGGCTCCAGGCTTTTGACCAAATTGATGCAATTGTTGCTGAAAATGATGAGATGGCCCTTGGTGCAAGAGAGGCAGTAAAAGCAGCAGGAAAAGATATTCCCGCTATTGGAGTTGATGGTATAACAGATGCATTAAATGCAGTAGAAAATGATGATCTTGTAGCATCTATCTTCCAGGATGGAGCAGGCCAGGGAAGCAAGGCAGTAGAAGTTCTGGTAAATGCAATCAAAGGTGATACAGTAGAAGAGAACTACTGGATTGATTTTGAGGAAGTAAACAAAGACAACGTTGCAGAATTCAAAAAGAGAGCACAATAGTACAATAGGGGACAGTCCCTTTTCAAAAGGGACTGACCCTTTTGAAAGCCGTTTTCAGAATATTCTGAACTTAAGAAAGGAGGAAGCTTGAATTGATTAAATATTATGGGGTAGATGAAGAATTTTCATTAGAAGGGAAAACTGCGATTATTACAGGTGGTGCTGCAGGCATAGGATATGCCACGGCGGAATTCTTTTCAAAAAAAGGAGTCAATCTTTGCTTAGCGGATTTAAATCCTAATGTAAATGAGGTGGCGAAGAAACTCCAGGATAATGCGATTGGTGTGGCAGGAAATGCTACAGATGCAGAATACCGGAAGAAGGTACTGGAGGAAGCACTAAACGCCTTCGGACGGGTGGATATATTGGTGAACTGTGCCGGAATCGTTGCACTGGAAAGTGCAGAGAGTCTGACTGAGACAGACTGGGACAGAACGATGGATGTGAATCTGAAAGCATCCTTTATGATGGCGCAGATGATAGGCAAATATTTTATTGATCATGAAGTGGATGGATGTATTGTTAACATGGCATCCCAGGCGGGAGTTATAGCACTTGATAAGCATGTGGCCTACTGTGCATCGAAAGGAGCAATCATTTCGATGACAAAGGTTCTTGCCTACGAGTGGGGGAAATACGGGATACGTGTAAACGCAGTTTCTCCCACAGTTGTACTGACAGAGCTTGGACATAAGGCATGGGATGGCCCTGTAGGAGATGCGTTTAAGAAGGAAATGCCTTCTGAGAGGTTTGCAGAGCCTGACGAAATTGCAGCAGCAATTGCATTTTTGTGCAGCGGCGGTGCAGCCATGATTACAGGGCACAACCTGATAATAGACGGCGGATATACAATCAAATAACTTTTTAACTAATACTGGAGGAGAGAGATGCAGAGAATATTAAATAATCCGGATGATATTGTAGATGAAATGCTGAAAGGGTTTTTGAAAGCCCATGGAGATATCGTGGAAGCAACAGAAAACCCCCGGGTGGTAAAGGCGAAAAACATACCGGAAGGAAAAGTAGGTGTGATTACAGGAGGGGGTTCCGGGCATAAGCCTGCATTTATTGGCTATGTGGGAAAAAACCTCTGTGATGCTGCGGCGGTAGGAGAAATCTGCTCCTCCCCGACTGCAGCGGCATTCCTGGATGCATGTAAGGCAGCGGACCAGGGACAAGGGGTTGCGTGTCTGTACGGGAACTACTCCGGAGATAACATGAATGTGAAAATGGCTGTTAAAATGGCAAAAAAGGCTGGTATTACGTTAAAAACAGTAGTTGCCAACGATGATGTGGCATCTGCTCCTAAAGACCAGAGAGAAAAACGCCGGGGAGTCGCAGGCGAAGTACTCATGTGGAAAGTAGGGGGAGCCAAGGCAGCAGCAGGCGGCAGTCTGGATGAAGTAATTGCCGCATCCCAGAAAGCAATCGACAATACCAGAAGTGTGGGGATTGGTCTGACTCCATGTACCCTTCCAGCAGTAGGGCATCCGAACTTTGAAATTAAAGAAGGAACTATGGAGGTAGGAATCGGGCATCACGGAGAGCCGGGCATTGAAGTATGTGCTCTGGAGACAGCGGCTCAGATGGCAAAGCGCATGGTAGATGTGGTTGTTCCCGATTATCCGTTTGAATCCGGAGATGAGGTGGTTATACTTGTATCCGGTCTTGGAGCTACACCTGTTATGGAGCTGTACGTATTATATGATGAGATTGATAAACTCCTGCAGGAAATGGGGATTAAGACTCATAAGGCATATGTAGGTAACTATTTTACCTCTCTTGAGATGATGGGAGCCACATTAACCATGATGAAATTAGATGATGAATTGAAGGAACTGATCGACATGCCGGCTAACAGCATGGGGTTAAAACAATTGTAGGAAACATCCATGTTACTAAGGAAACAACCATGCTGCTAAGTTCGAAAGAACCTCACTAAGCCAGCAGGTTGTGCTTTACTACTAAATTCGGAAAAACCTCATTAAGTAGTATAAGCAAGTCGACAGGATGTACTTTGCAGCTAAGGTTTGAAAAGACCAAACCTTAGCTGCATAAGCAGGAGGTATTGCTTGTGAGTGGATTTAAAAATGCAGACGGTAAAGTGATATTGTGGAAGATGGTCAAAGGAATCCAGGATAATAAAGCATATCTTGGAGAAGTGGATGGCTTAATCGGCGACGGAGACCATGGAATGAATATGAATAAAGGGTTTACAGTGTTTGAGACAAGATTCAAGGATGAACCTTTTACTTTTACAGAAGGCCTGGAGGAGCTAGGAATGATTCTCCTAAATGAAATAGGCGGTTCCATGGGTCCGATTTATGGAACAATTTTTATGGATATGGCAGAAGCAGGAGAAGATATGGAAGAAATTGATCTGGACGGGCTGGGCCGTATGCTGGCAGCAGGACTGGAAGGATTATCCGGTATTGTAGAGGCAAAAGTAGGAGATAAGACATTGGTAGATACTTTGGCTCCTGCAGTGGAATCTGTAAAAAAATCGGCAGAAGACAAAGACGATTATAAAACCGCTATGGAAAAGATGAAAGCTGCAGCAGAGAAAGGAAAAGATTCTACCAAGGACATGGTTGCAAAATTCGGCCGGTCCAGCCGTTTGGGAGAACGTTCCAGAGGAGTTCTGGATGCAGGATCAGTTTCCTGTTTTATCATTCTCAGTGCAATGGCAGATGGGATAATGGAAGTAATGTAAGAAAGTGATATAAAAAATACCAGGTAAAATTGGCTGTTCAGCCTTTTTACCTGGTATTTTTTATGTAACAGGAATCTCTCTTGTCCTGTTTTGTGTCGAAACAATTCTCGTTTTCCCCGTCATCATCTGACAAAATTTCAGGGCCAATCCATTTATAATAAGTCTTGCTTGAGTGCCAAATCGATTTAGTACCAACGAGAAAGAGGGTGGAGCATGTACTATGAATTATACATAGACGTGTTATTTCTTGTAAATTTTATGATGGACTCCCTTTTGCTCCTGACCGTGAATCAGATGCTGAAATGTTCTACCACACATGGACGTATTTATTTAGGCGGAGCTGTCGGCGCAGGACTGACATGTGCTGTAATAGCCATACCTGTGCCAGCCGTTATAAAATTTATTATATTCCACGCAATTATCAATACAATAATGATTAAAACTGGATTGAGAGTCAAAGGAAAGAAACAATTTTGGAAAGCATTTGGTCTGTTGTATATCGCATCCTTCTTGTTTGGAGGAATTCTGCAGGCACTCCATCCATACGTGCGGGTAGGAAGCCTGTTTTTTGCTTCGGCTGTCGGCTGTTATTACCTGATAAAAGGAATCTGGAGATTTCTTACAGGGCAAAAAGAGCTGCAGAAAAAATTATGCGAGATTACATTATATACCGGTGCAGGTGAGCAGAGAGTGAAGGCATTAATCGACACCGGAAATAGTTTGAAAGACAATGTATCAAAAGAGCCGGTAAGTGTAATAGACCAGGCTCTGGCAAAAGCTATATTGACAGATAAAGATGCGCAAACCGGATTTCGTTACATACCATACAGAACGGTAGGGAAGGAAAGTATTATGCCTGTATTCCGTATAAAGAAAATGTGTGTCCATCTGGAAGAAGAACGGTGGATAGAAAATCCGGTCATCGGAGTTTGTGAGGAGCGTGTTTCAGAACAAGAAGAGTATCAGATGATTTTAAATCCGGACCTATTAGGAGGCATATAAAATGGTTGTAAAAGTAGCAGTACCCCAGCAGTTTAAGCTAAAAGTAATACCAGACATCAGAAGTATTTTCTTCCCAAATCATAAAGAAATACATTATATTGGAGGATCCGAGGTGCTGCCGGCCCCGCTGGAGACTGAGCGGGAAACAGAGGTGATACAACATCTCGGTTCAGAATATGACCAGGAGGCAAAGAAGCTTTTGATAGAGCATAATCTGCGGCTGGTTGTATACATAGCAAAAAAATTTGATAATACGGGTGTGGGTGTGGAGGATTTGATTTCGATTGGTACCATTGGATTGATTAAAGCCATCAATACCTTTAACCCTACAAAAAATATCAAGCTTGCCACATATGCGTCCCGTTGTATTGAAAATGAAATTTTGATGTATCTGCGCAGGAACAGCAAAACAAAAATGGAAGTATCCATAGATGAGCCGCTGAACGTGGATTGGGACGGAAACGAACTTCTTTTGTCAGATATACTTGGCACAGAGGAGGATACTATATATAAAGATCTGGAGAATGAGGCAGAGCGAAAGCTGTTAATAAAAGCAATTAACAAACTATCCAGCAGAGAAAAGCTGATTGTAAAAATGCGTTTTGGGCTGGACCATCCTGACGGGGAAGAAAAAACCCAGAAGGAAGTAGCAGATTTGCTGGGAATTTCCCAGTCATATATATCCAGGCTGGAGAAAAAGATTATGCAGAGATTAAAAAGAGAAATGATAAGGTATACTTCTTGAATTATTAATGTTCAGGCCAGCCTATTGAGATGTGATTATGGATCTGGTTTTGCGATCAAAAGTGATTGCAAAACCAGATTTTTTTGCTTGTAATAGGGAGTGGGACAGGTATATAATGATTACATGAAGTACGAACTAAGGGGAGGTAAGGCTTATGAAACTGAAATTTATCGGAGCAGCTCATGAAGTAACGGGAAGCTGCCATCTATTGCAGGCAGCAGGAAAGAATATTTTAGTGGATTATGGCATGGAGCAAGGGCCTGATTTGTATGAGAATCCAGGGCTTCCAATTGCAGCATCAGAGGTTGACTATGTACTTTTAACCCATGCGCATATTGATCATTCAGGGTTATTGCCTTTGTTGACAAAGAAGGGCTTTCAGGGACAGATAATTACAACATATGCTACTGCTGATTTGTGCAATATTATGCTTAGAGATAGTGCGCACATCCAGGAGTTTGAAGCAGAATGGCGCAACAGGAAAGGGCGCCGTGCAGGGCAGCCTGTGTATGAGCCAATTTATGTGCTCCAGGATGCACTGGATGCAATTGAGCGGATTGTCCCCTGCCAATACCGGGACCGTATCCGGTTGTGTGACGGTATTGAAGTACGCTTTACGGACGTTGGTCATTTACTTGGTTCTGCCAGTATTGAAGTGTGGATTACCGAGGTAGATATTACGAAGAAAATCGTATTTTCAGGAGATGTGGGAAACATTAACCAGCCTATTATAAAAAACCCCAGCTATACAGAGTCTGCAGATTATGTTGTGGTTGAATCCACTTATGGAAACCGTGTTCATTCCCGGGAAGACATTGATTATGTAAAAGAATTTGTCCAAATTGTAAGGGAGACCTTTGATAAAAAGGGAAATGTAGTTATTCCTTCTTTTGCGGTGGGCAGGACACAGGAATTATTATATCTTATCCGGGAAGTAAAAGAGCAGAACCTGTTGAAGGAATATCCCGACTTTGAGGTGTATCTGGATAGCCCGCTGGCCATTGAAGCAACAAAGATTTTTACAAAAAATATGAAGGAATGTTTTGACGAGGAGGCACTCCAGCTGGTCAATGCAGGAATCAATCCTCTTATATTTCCAGGGCTGAAGACATCTGTCACCAGTGAAGATTCCAAAATGATTAATTTCATTCAAAAACCAAAGGTTATTATATCTGCCTCCGGTATGTGCGATGCAGGGCGTATCCGGCACCATCTGAAACATAACCTGTGGCGGGAAGAATGTACCATTTTGTTTGTTGGTTATCAGGCCAATGGAACATTGGGAAGGAGGATTTTGGACGGTGAGAAGAATGTGAAGCTTTTTGGTGAACCAATCGAAGTCCATGCCAGAATTGCCAGCCTTCATGGTGTCAGCGGTCATGCGGATATGAACGGGCTGTTGGATTGGCTGGGTGGATTTAAGACGCCCATTGAGAGAGTATTTGTAGTACACGGTGAGGATACGGTGGCGGAGGAATTTGCAAATACCATACAGGAAAGACTGGGACATCCGTCGTGGGCTCCATTTCCAAGCGCTGAGGCCGACCTGGCATCAAATGAAGTTGTGAATGAAGGTGTCCGCATACCTGTGAAAGCAAGGAAGCCGGCTCAAAAACGCGCAGATGCGGCATTTGAAAGACTGCTTGCAGCGGGCAGACGTCTGTTGGATGTTATTTATAAGAATGAGGGAATTGCCAATAAAGATAAAGCAAAGTTTGAAAGTCAGATTCATAATCTGGCGGATAAATGGGATAGCTGGGAGTAGAAAACCCTTGACTTTTATGCCATATATGCTAAAATGATTGTGTCATGCATAGATACTGTAATCGGAACTATCATGCAAATATAGGCCAGACAGTGATTCTGTCTAAAGCTCATCGGACAGGGCTGGCCGCTGCCGCGGGTGGTGATATAGCGCCACATATTGATCGAGTTAAAAGCTCAGTTTTATAAGCTGGTTAATTATAACCTTGCAAATGCATACCACTTGTGAAATGTTCAATAGAGGAGTAGTAAAAGTATATTTGCTGTATAAGCTCTGATGAGAGGACAAAGATTACTGTATACACTGTGCGGATTATTTTATTTGTGAAATACGATAAGAAAATTTCGGAACATGATGTATATAACAGGTAGTGCTGCTTTTGCGCACTACCTGTTTTTTATATATAGGAAACTATGTTTCCTATATATAAAAACCCTCTGGATGCATAACACGCATAAGGAAAAATGGCCGCTAAAGCGACCGCGCTTCATAGACATGGGAGGTGGAAGAATGAATCAAAAACGACAATTACATGCACCAATTTACAGTGCACTTGAACGCTTCCGAAAAAAGAGGGTGGTTCCCTTTGATGTACCCGGCCATAAAAGAGGCAGGGGAAACCCGGAACTGGTAGAATTATTAGGAGAAAAATGTGTAGGGATTGATGTGAATTCCATGAAACCACTGGATAATCTCTGTCATCCTGTGTCCGTTATAAAAGAAGCGGAGGAGTTAGCAGCAGATGCGTTTGGGGCAGCCCACGCCTTCCTGATGGTGGGAGGAACTACTTCTTCTGTCCAGACCATGATACTTTCAGCGTGTAAAGCGGGGGACAAAATCATATTGCCCAGAAATGTACACAAGAGCGTGATTAATGCTTTAGTACTTTGCGGTGCCATTCCGGTATATATAGACCCAAAGGTGGATCAGATGCTGGGTATTCCGCTGGGTATGGAGCTGGAGGATGTGGAAAAGGCAATCAAGGAGCACCCGGATGCTTCGGCAGTGTTTGTCAATAATCCGACATACTACGGAATATGCTCTGATATCAGGAGCATTGTAAAAATAGCACATAAGCATGGTATGCTTGTGTTGGCGGATGAGGCTCACGGGACCCATCTGTATTTTGGAAAGGATCTTCCCTGTTCTGGAATGGAAGCCGGTGCGGATATGGCGGCGGTGTCCATGCACAAATCGGGAGGAAGTCTGACCCAGAGTTCCCTGCTTCTTACAGGTCCGGGAATGAATGCCCGTTATGTGGGGCAGATTATTAATCTGACCCAGACAACCAGTGCTTCCTATCTGCTCATGTCCAGTCTGGATATTTCCAGAAGGAATCTTGCCCTCAGAGGGGAGGAGACTTTTGCAAAAGTAGCCCAGATGGCGGAGTACGCCAGAGAAGAAATCAACGGCATCGGGGGCTACTATGCCTATGGCTCGGAACTGAAAAATGGAGGCAGTATTTTTGACTTTGATGTGACCAAGCTGGCTGTTTATACGAGGGATATCGGTCTGGCGGGAATTGAAGTATATGATTTGCTGCGGGATGAGTATGATATTCAGATTGAGTTCGGGGATATCAGTAATATTCTTGCTTACATTTCGATTGGGGACAGAATTCAGGATATTGAGCGCCTGGTTGGGGCGTTGGCGGACATCAAAAGGCTTTACAAAGAGCCTAAGAAAAATGTATTCCTGGCGGAATATATCGCTCCTAAAGTTGTAACCACACCTCAGGAGGCATTTTATGCAGAGAAGGAAAGTCTTCCCATTGAAGAGACTGCAGGAAGAGTATCCGGGGAATTTGTGATGTGCTATCCTCCGGGAATCCCGATTCTGGCACCTGGGGAGCAGATTACAAAGGAGCTGACGGGTTATATCCAGTTTGCGAAGGAAAAGGGATGTTCCATGCAGGGACCTGAAAGTCCCGACCTTTCCAGGTTAAATGTTTTAAAGGAGGATTAAGAAAATGGATTTCTGGGTAAGTGAAATGCATACGAATAACGTGAAAATCTCTATCCGGGTGGAACAGCAGTTGTTCAGTGCACAGAGTGAATTCCAAAGGATTGATATTTTTGAAACACCCGAATTTGGAAAAGTGCTGACTTCTAACGGAAATATAATTTTCACGGAACAGGATGAATTTATTTATGATGAGATGATTGTACATGTTCCTATGGCGGTACATCCCCGTGTCAGAAATGTACTGGTCATCGGCGGAGGGGACGGCGGTGTTGCCAGAGAATTGTCTTATTATGGGGAGATAGAGCATATTGATGTGGTGGAGCCGGACCAGTTATTTGTATATGCCTGTCGGGAGCACTTCCCGGAAGATGCCAATGGGCTGGATGATGCCCGGGTCTCCATGTATTATGAGGACGGGTTAAAATTCCTGCGTTCCAGACAAGATGCCTATGATTTGATTATCAATGACTGTACGGATCCCCTGGGGCATGCGGCAGGGCTGTTTACAAAGGAGTTTTATGGAAGCTGTTTCCAGGCACTTCATGAGGACGGCATTATGGTTTACCAGCATGGCAGTCCTTTCTATGACGAGGACGAAGATAGCTGCCGGATTATGCATAGAAAGGCGTACCGCAGTTTTCCAATTAACAGGGTATACCAGGCCCATATCCCCACCTGTCCGGCAGGCTACTGGCTGTTTGGGTTTGCCTCAAGAAAGTACCATCCAATCAAAGACATGGATGCGAAAAGGTGGAAGAAAAGAGAGATAAAAACAAGTTATTATACAACCAATCTGCATATGGGTGCCTTTATGCTTCCCAGGTATGTGGAGGATTTGTTAGAAGAGGAGGAAGTTTAAAATGAGCAGAGTATTAATAATTGGCTGTGGTGGTGTTGCGTCTGTAGCAATTCAGAAATGCTGTCAGAATGAAGGCGTATTCACGGAGATTTGTATTGCAAGCAGGACAAAGGAAAAGTGTGATGCTTTGAAAGAAAAGCTGGAGGGAAAAACCTCTGTAAAACTAACAACGGCCTATGTGGATGCAGATTGTGTGGAAGAAGTGGTTTCCCTTATTAATGAATATAAACCAGAGGTGGTTTTAAATCTGGCACTGCCCTATCAGGACCTTACAATTATGGAAGCCTGTCTGGAGTGTGGTGTGAATTATATTGACACTGCAAATTATGAGCCGGAGAATACAGATGATCCGAAATGGCGCGAGATCTATGAAAAGCGCTGCAGAGAAAAAGGATTCACTGCATATTTTGACTACAGCTGGCAGTGGGATTACGCTGAAAAATTCCGGGAAAAGAACCTGACAGCCGTTTTAGGTTCAGGATTTGACCCGGGGGTAACCAGTGTTTTTACAGCCTACGCACAGAAGCATTATTTTGATGAAATACACACTATTGATATTTTGGACTGTAACGGCGGAGACCACGGCTATCCCTTTGCTACCAACTTTAATCCTGAAATCAACCTCCGGGAAGTTTCTGCTAACGGAAGCTATTGGGAGAACGGACACTGGGTGGAGACAGAGCCAATGGAAATCAAGAGGACTTATGATTTTCCGCAGGTAGGTGAAAAGGATATGTACCTCCTCCACCATGAAGAAATCGAGTCATTAGCAAAGAATATACCAGGTGTGAAGCGTATCCGGTTTTTCATGACCTTTGGGGAAAGTTATCTGACCCATATGAAATGTCTGGAAAATGTAGGAATGCTCTCTACCAGTCCTATTGAATTTGACGGAAAAGAAATTGTTCCGATTCAGTTTTTAAAGGCATTGCTGCCTGATCCCGCCACATTGGGCCCCCGCACAAAGGGGAAAACCAATATTGGCTGTATTTATACCGGTATCAAAGATGGAAAAGAGAGAACTATTTATATCTATAATGTGTGTGACCACCAGGAATGCTACAAAGAGGTAGGCAGTCAGGCAATCAGTTATACAACAGGAGTTCCGGCTATGATTGGAACTGCGCTGGTTGCAGAGGGAATCTGGGATAAGAAAGGTGCGGTGAATCTGGAGGAACTGGACCCCGACCCATTTATGGATATGTTGAATCAATATGGGCTTCCCTGGGTGGTAGAAGAACATCCAATGACGGTGGAATAAAAAATGAAGATAGAGGAATTAAAAACGCCGGTTTATTTGGTGGATGAGAAGAAGCTGGAGGAAAATCTTCAGATACTGGCAGAAGTACAACAGAATACCGGATGCCGGATTTTGCTGGCACAGAAGGCATTTTCTATGTATAAGGTTTACCCTTTGATTAGAAAATACCTGGCAGGAGCAACTGCCAGCGGGCTGTATGAGGCAAGGCTGGGGGCAGAAGAAATGGGCGGAGAGAACCATGTGTTTTCCCCTGCCTATACAGAGGCAGAAATGAGGGAACTTTGTACAATTTGCGGTCATATCAGCTTTAATTCTATTTCACAGTTAGAAAAGCACAGGAAGATATGGGAAACGGCACCAGTCAGTGTAGGACTTCGGGTGAATCCGGAGTATTCTACCCAGGAGGACCATGAAATTTATGACCCTTGTGCTCCAGGCTCCCGTCTGGGAATCCGGTTGTCTCAGTTTCCCCCGGAACTGCCCAGAGGGGTGGAAGGGCTGCATATCCATACTTTGTGTGAACAGGATGCAGCACCTTTGATTGAGACTTTTGAGGCAGTAGAAAAAAAGTTTGGAAAATACCTTCACCAAATCAAATGGCTGAACCTGGGAGGCGGACATCATATTACGAGACCGGGATATGACAGAGAGGCGCTGGAGACGTTAATTTGCAGAATACAGGACGCATACAAGGTAAAGGTTTATTTAGAGCCGGGAGAAGCCATTGCTCTGAATGCTGGATATTTTATTACAGAAGTCATGGATATTGTGGAGTGGGAAACTCCTGCTCTTATTTTGGATGGCTCTGCAGCCTGCCATATGCCTGATGTGCTGGAAATGCCTTACCGGCCTCCTTTGAAAAACAGCGGACTGCCGGGGGAACGGGCAGTTACCTGTAAGCTCGGTTCAAGAACCTGCCTTGCGGGAGATATCATAGGAGAATACAGCTTTGATGTCCGGCCTGAAATTGGCGACAGACTTGTATTTGAGGATATGGCAATCTACACTATGGTGAAAAATAATACCTTCAATGGAATGCCCCTTCCAGACATTGTATTACTTCGCAAAAATGGAGAATGTGAACTTGTCAGGCGATTTGATTATAAAGATTTTAAGGAGCGCTTATCCTGATGAAGAAATTAGACAGCTTACCAAAAAAAGACGGATATCATATGCCGGCGGAATTTGCTCCCCATGCAGGCACTTTGGTAATCTGGCCGGTGCGCCCGGGCAGTTGGGGGAAAGATCCGGCAGAAGCCCAGGAGGCATTTTGCAGGCTGATTCATGAAATATCTAAAGGTGAAAAAGTTTACGTACTGGCAGATGACGGGCATATAGAAGAGGCCCGCAGTGCAGTTGGAAAAATGGTTAGAGAAAAGCCCGGGCAGGAAATTGTCCTTCTGACGATAGACAGTGACGATGCATGGGCAAGAGATGTATGTCCAACCTTTCTGACAGATGGTTTCCATGTCCGGGGCGTGAACTGGAAATTTAATGCATGGGGTGGCGAAGCAGACGGCCTGTATGCTTCCTGGGAAAAAGACAATGCTGTGGCAGAAAAGGTTTGTGCTGCTTTGGACTGTTCCTGTTATGATGCAGGGGACTTTGTGTTGGAGGGCGGTTCCATCCATTCTGACGGCGAAGGAACAGTTCTGGTTACAGAAAGTTGTCTGTTAAGCAGCGGCAGAAATCCCGGTCTTTCTAAAGAGCAGATAGAGCAGAAGCTAAAAGATTATCTGGGCGCTGAGAAAGTTCTGTGGCTTCCCAGGGGGATTTCCAGGGACGAAACCAATGAGCATGTGGATAATGTCTGTGCTTTTACTGCCCCGGGTGAAGTTGTTCTGGCCTGGACCGATAACTCTGAAGATGAACAGTACGAACTCTCAAAGGCCTGCCTGGACTATCTGGAAGCGCAGGAAGATGCCAAAGGGCGGAAACTGGTGGTTCACAAGCTGCCTATACCGGAGGTTCCCGTCTGCGTCAAGAAAGAGGACGTGGACAAATATGAGTTTGAGGTTGGGGAAGATATCAGAGAGACAGGAGAAAGGCTTGCTGCCAGTTATGTGAATTTTTATTTTACGAACGATTCCGTAATAGTCCCCCAGTTCGGCGGGGAGAATAAGGAAAGTGACAGGTGTGCCATGGACATTCTGAGGCGTATCTGTTCCGGACGTAAAATAACAGGAATTGACAGCCGTATCATCCTGCTGGGCGGGGGGAATATCCACTGTATTACCCAGCAGATACCAAAAGGAGAAATGCAATGAGCAAAGCAACAGTTGCCGTTATCCAGATGCAGTGCACAAAGGAAGTTCGGCAGAATATAGAAAATGCGGAAAAGTATGTACGCCAGGCCGCAGACATGGGCGGGCAGATTATACTTTTGCCGGAATTGTTTGAGCGGCAGTATTTTTGTCAGGAAAGACAGTATGGATATTATAGTTATGCGCTAAGTGCAGAGGAGAATCCGGCAGTGTGCAGGATGCGGGAGCTGGCCCGGGAACTGTCACTGGTTATTATCGTCAGCTTTTATGAAAAATCGGGAAATGTATTATACAATTCTGCAGCTGTAGTGGACGCAGATGGGAGTCTGCTGGGAGTTTACCGCAAAACTCATATTCCGGACGACCACTTTTATCAGGAAAAATTTTATTTTACTCCGGGAGATACCGGATTTACTGTGTGGGATACGCGGTATGGAAAAGTCGGTGTGGGAATCTGCTGGGACCAGTGGTTTCCGGAGACTGCCCGGTGCCTGGCTTTAAAAGGGGCCGATGTGATTCTGTATCCAACTGCTATTGGCAGTGAGCCTATACTGGATTGCGACAGCTCCGGTCACTGGATGAGAACTATGCAGGGCCATGCGGCGGCAAATATTGTCCCGGTGGCGGCAGCCAACCGGTATGGCGTGGAAATGGTGGAACCCTGTGCAGAAAATGCAGAACAAAACTCTGCTTTGGAATTTTATGGAAGCAGTTTTATTACAGATGAAACCGGCGATATTTTATGCTGTGCAAAAAAAAGTGGGACAAAAATTCTGCTTGCGAAATTTGATTTTGAAAAAATCAGGCGAGAGCGGCTGGAATGGGGATTATTCAGGGATAGAAGGCCAGATTGCTATGAAGAGATATGCAGCCATTTTAAATAGACCGTATTTGTCAAGGTCTAAAACTTTCTAAAATTTGCCCAGTCTGGGAATAAGCAGTGCATGGATTGAGAATCATTTTACTAGATTAAAATTTTTCATCTAGGAGGATTCTCATTATGGCTCTGAATAAAGTTGAACTATGTGGCGTGAATACAGCGAAGCTTCCACTCTTGAAAGAAGAAGAGAAGGAGGCTTTGTTTACTCGTATCAAGGCGGGGGACGAAGAAGCAAGGGAAGAGTATATCAAAGGAAATTTAAGGCTGGTCCTGAGCGTGATTAAGCGTTTTTCCAACAGCAATGAAAATGCAGACGATTTATTCCAGATCGGGTGTGTGGGTTTGATGAAGGCGGTAGATAATTTTGACCCTGACAGGCTGGTGAAATTTTCGACTTATGCTGTCCCCATGATTATCGGAGAAGTGCGCAGATACCTGAGGGACAATAATTCCATCCGGGTCAGCCGCTCTCTGCGCGATACAGCATATAAGGCAATTTATGCAAAAGAAGGATTTATGAAAAAGCACTTAAAAGAGCCTACTGTCCAGGAAATTGCGGAGGAAATCGGAATCTCCAAGGAAGATATTGTGTTTGCCCTGGACGCAATCCAGATGCCCATGAGCCTGCATGAACCGGTTTATAATGAGGGTGGAGACACACTCTATGTCATGGATCAGGTCAGTGACAAAAAAAATAAAGAAGAAAACTGGGTGGAAGAATTGTCACTTGAGGCAGCTATGGAGCGTCTCAATGAGCGGGAACGCTATATAATTACCCTGCGGTTTTTCGAAGGCAAAACCCAGATGGAAGTAGCAGAAGAAATAAAAATATCCCAGGCCCAGGTAAGCCGGCTGGAAAAAAACGCCCTAAAAGTAATGAAACAATATCTATTGGGGTGACCGATAGTGATTAGCGAGGTATTTTCGAGCTTAGCACGTAGGTCGTTCTTTGAGATTAGCGAGGTCTTTTACGAGCTTAGCGAAAAGAACTTCCTTTCCAAGCAGCGGAGAAAGGTGAGCTTAGCGAAAAGAACTTCCCTTAAACTTCCTTATGGTAACTTGATATTTACATTTTCACGACTTTATACTATGATAAATATAGAATAAAGTGAAAATGGAGAGGAACCATGTATAAAATTTGCATTTTTGACTTAGACGGAACCTTGGTGGATACGTTGGATTCTTTGGCTTTTTCTGTAAATGAGACATTAAAAGAGATGGGACTTCCGCCGGTTACCAGAGACGAGTGCCGCATATTTGTAGGAGAGGGCGCCAGACGATTGATGGAAAAGGCGCTGCTGGCAGGCGGGCAGGAGAATCTACAGCGACTTGATGAGGCCATGGAAATATATGGTCGTATATTTGATGCCAACTGCACATATCATGTAATATCCTATGACGGAATCCCTGAGCTGTTAAGAGAAATGAAGGCTTTAGGTATTCGCCTGGCAGTGTTGTCCAACAAGCCTGACAGACAAACTGTCCGTGTAGCAGAAGAGATTTTTGGAAAAGATACTTTTCAGTGGATCCAGGGGCAGAAGGCAGGCATACCCAGAAAGCCTGACCCATCCGCGGCACTTAAGATTGCCGGGGAACTGGGGGCCGGACCGGAGGAAACTATCTATATCGGAGATTCAGAGGTGGATATTGCAACCGGTACGGCAGCGAAGATGATGACCATTGGGGCATCTTGGGGCTTTAGGGGCAGGGCGGCACTTGAGGCAGCAGGAGCCGGAGCAATTGCAGATGCTCCGGAAGAAATTCTAAAATGGATTCGTGAAACTTAGGAGGTGGAAAGTCATGAATGAATATGATGAGGAGTGCCTGATCACATTTTTAAAGAAGCAAGCTCAATTATTTGATGAACCGGTAGCGGGAACATTGGAGGAAGCCGAAGCTTTTCTGGAAGACTGTATGGCAGTGGTAGTTGGCTCCTTCAAAGAAGTAAGGGAATATTTCGAGGAAAGTGGAATTGATGTGGACACAATGTCAGACGAAGAACTGGAAGACGCTTCCGAGGTTTTTGCACTTCCAGGCGGCCGGTATCTGATTGTGGAGGGATAGGATTCTGAAAAGTTTCATAAGCAATAGGATAAAGATAAAAGCCGCAGTATCATTTCACTGCGGCTTTTGTTATAGCCTCTTTTATTGCATCCAGGATTACCTGAGAGGTGTAAGGTGTATCTTTGGAGAGGGATATATCCTCCAGAGATTGTTTCTCGTAGACCTGATCGGCGATATCCTCAATAGCAGGCTGGATAAGCGGAAATACAGTCGTCATAGCCTCATCCAGATTGGAAAAGCGTATAGAGTTGATATGAGCCTCATCTACCGATACTTCAACTTCCAGATTTGTGTTGTTTAAGGTCAGCGTGGAAGTATAGATGCCCGGAGTGTATTGTTTTTTCGCGTCTGCACCTTTATCCTTCCCTCCCGGGCGGAACATGACAACCAGTAAAATTACCAGCAGTATGCCAAGTGCCACGAAGACAGTAGTATAGATAATTTCTTTCATGTGCAGAACGATAATTTTAGTTTTGGAACCCATTGAAGAGACCTCCCGTGTAGTCATTTTAGTTCTGGATAATGGAAGCAGAGAGAAAAACTGCCCATTTCACTTTTTATAAGTGTATGACAGGAAATAGAAAAATATTCGTGAGTTTTGCGTGACAAATAGAGTGCCCTACTGTAAAATGGATAAGAATGAAGAGGTGAAGCATATGTATATCATAGCAGGTCTGGGAAATCCGGACAAACAATATGAAGGTACAAGACATAATGTGGGATTTGAAGTGATAGATTCCATTGCAGAAAAATACAATATAGCTGTAGATATAAAAAAACACCGCGCTTTTATAGGAAAGGGAATTATTGGCGGGCAAAAGGTCATCCTGGCCAAACCCCAGACTTATATGAACCTGAGCGGAGAAAGTATTATCAGTCTTGTGGAATATTATAAAATAGATGTGGAGCAGGAACTGATTGTCATTTATGATGATGTCAGCCTTGATGTAGGAGCACTTAGAATCCGTGAAAAGGGAAGTGCAGGCGGACATAATGGAATTAAGAATATTATTGCCCACCTGGGAGGGCAGGTTTTTCCCAGAATTAAAATGGGGGTAGGTGAAAAGCCTCCCAGATATGATTTAGCAGATTATGTGCTGGGGCATTTTACGAAAGCGGAGCATGAGCTGATAGAAGAGGGCTGCAGATCTGCGGCACATGCTGTGGAAATGATAACCGCCGGGGATATAAAGGCAGCAATGAATCAGTATAACCGGAAAAAGAAGGAAGAGTAAAAGACATGCAGGCTTTTTTAGCACCACTTGCCGAATTGGCAGAGTATAAAGAAATATTAGACAGACGGCGAAAGGATGAAGGAATTTTACAGATAGCAGGCTGTGTGAATTCCCAGAAAACACATTTGATTTATTCATTGGGCGATGGTTGCTTTTATAAAATCATCGTTTTTTCCAGTGACGAAAAAGCCAAAAAGGCTTATGAAGAATACCGGTTTCTGGATGAAAATGTATATCTTTATGCAGCCCGGGATTTGTTGTTTTATCATGCCGATATCAAAGGAAAATATCTTGCAAAGCAAAGGATGGAAGTTGTGCAGGCCATCCTTGAGACAGAAGAGAGACAGGGGGCAGAGGCAGCCGGCATTACGGTGATTACAACGATAGATGCATTTTTGGATGGTATGCCGTCTTTGGAAGAGATTGCGAAACAAAAAATTCATGTGTCAGGAATCGGAAGTATTAACCTTACACAGCTACAGGAAAGACTGGTGTCCATAGGGTATGAGCGTGAGGTTGAGATTGAAGGACCGGGCCAGTTTGCTGTCAGAGGCGGGATTTTGGACATATTTCCTCTGACGGAAGAAATGCCGGTGCGCATCGAATTGTGGGGGGATGAGGTAGACTCTATCCGTACATTCGATGTAGAAAGCCAGCGCTCGGTGGAGAACCTGGATGAGGTAGATATCTATCCCGCGGCAGAATTTCTTGGAGAAGGCAAAGAAGGTGTTTCGTTTTTGGATTATTTTCCCAGGGGCAAGAGTCTTCTTTTTTTGGATGAGCCGCTGCGTCTCATAGAACGTGCCGATGAAGTAGAGGAAGAGTTCCAAAACAGCCGAAGAAACCGGGAAGAGGCCGGAATTCAGGATACAGACGATGAACTCAAGGTATTTCCTGTAAAAGACATCATAGAGAAGATGAACCGGTATTGTGGAGTCGGGGCAACAACGCTGGAATCCAAGTGCGGCAGTTTTCATGTGCGGGAGACATACAGCCTTCAGACAAAGGGGGTAAATCCGTATAATAACAGTTTTGAAATGCTTACCAGGGATTTAAAGAGACTGAAACGCAGTGGATACCGGGTTATTTTGCTTTCGGGCTCCAGAACCCGGGCCAAGCGCCTGGCAGAGGACTTGAGAGATTATGATTTGAGCAGTTTTTACAACGAGGACATGCACCGCATTGTACAGCCAGGTGAGATTATGGTGGCTTACGGTCACGTGTCTGAGGGATATGAATATCCCATGTTGAAGTTTATGGTGATATCGGAGACGGATATCTTCGGAAAGCAGAAGAGAAAGAAACGCCGTAAAGTCTATGAAGGTCAGAAAATCCAGAATTTCTCAGAGCTTAAAGTGGGGGATTATGTAGTCCATGAGAACCACGGCCTGGGGGTTTACCGGGGAATTGAAAAGATAGAGGTAGACAAAATCACAAAAGATTATATGAAGATTTCCTATGCCGAAGGCGGAGCTCTTTATATTTTAGCAACACAGCTTGATTTGATCCAGAAATACGCAGGGGCCGATGCGAAGAAGCCTAAGCTGAACAAGCTGGGCGGGACACAGTGGACAAAGACCAGGAATCAGGTGCGGCAGGCAGTAAAAGCTGTAGCAAAGGACCTGGTGGAGCTTTATGCGGCAAGACAGGAGGCCCAGGGCTTTGTATATGAGCAGGATACTGTGTGGCAGAAAGAATTTGAGGAAATGTTTCCCTTTGAGGAAACAGAAGACCAGTTAGAGGCCATCGCTGATACCAAACGGGATATGGAAAGTAAAAAAATCATGGACCGGCTGATTTGCGGGGATGTGGGATATGGAAAGACGGAGATTGCAATCCGTGCCGCATTTAAAGCAGTTCAGGAAGGGAAGCAGGTTGTCTACCTGGTACCTACCACTATTCTGGCTCAGCAGCACTATAATACATTTGTGCAGAGAATGAGGGATTTCCCGGTACGGGTGGACCTTCTCTGCCGTTTCCGCACGTCCATGCAGCAGAGAAAAACAGTGGATGACCTGACAAAAGGGCTGGTTGATATTGTGATTGGAACTCACAGGGTTTTGTCAAAAGATGTGCAGTTTAAGGATTTAGGCCTTCTGATTATTGATGAAGAACAGCGCTTTGGTGTAACCCATAAAGAAAAAATTAAGAAACTGAGGGAAAACGTGGATGTACTGACTCTGACTGCAACACCTATTCCGAGAACACTCCATATGAGTTTGATTGGAATCCGTGACATGAGTGTTCTGGAGGAGGCTCCTATGGATAGGCTTCCGATTCAGACTTACGTTATGGAATATAACGATGAGATGGTACGTGAGGCAATCGAAAGAGAGTTGTCCAGGGGAGGGCAGGTATACTATGTTTACAACCGTGTCAGTGATATTGCAGATGTTGCAGGCAGAATCCAAAAGCTGGTGCCTGAGGCGGCGGTATCCTTCGCTCATGGTCAGATGAACGAACGTCAGCTGGAAAATATTATGTATGATTTTATCAATGGAGATATTGATGTGCTGGTATCTACCACAATCATTGAGACAGGGCTGGATATTTCGAATGTAAATACAATGATTATCCACGATGCCGACAGGCTGGGGCTGTCCCAGCTTTATCAGCTCAGAGGAAGAGTGGGGCGTTCCAACCGGATGGCCTATGCATTTTTGCTGTACCGGAGGGATAAGCTGCTCAAGGAAGTGGCTGAAAAACGTCTGGCAGCAATCCGGGAGTTCACAGATTTGGGCTCGGGCTTTAAAATCGCCATGCGGGACCTGGAAATCAGGGGAGCAGGAAATCTTCTCGGAGCTGAGCAGCATGGACATATGGAGGCTGTGGGATATGATTTGTATTGTAAAATGCTGAATGAGGCAGTGAAGCAGCTGAAAGGTGAAATGGAAGAAGATATTTATACCACTACTATGGATTTGAATATCGATGCCTATATTCCGGAATCTTATATTCCAAATGAATATCAGAAACTGGATATCTATAAGAGGATTGCAAGTATAGAGAATGAAGAGGAAATGGACGACATGATTGAAGAGCTGATTGACCGTTTTGGGGATATACCAAAGAAAGTACAGCAGCTTCTGAATATTGCAGGCCTAAAAGCACTTGCTCATTCTTCTTATGTAACAGCAGTAGAGCAAAAAGGGGACTCCTACCAGTTTACTATGTATGAAAAAGCCAGAGTACAGCCCCAGAGGATTCCCGGTCTCTTGAAAGTATACAATGGAAGTCTGATATTTAAGGCAGAAACGCCGCCTTATTTTCTTTATCAAAAAAAGGGATATAACAAAAAAGAGAAAGATGAAAATGTACTGGAGCTGGTGAAAAAGCTGTTAAATGACATAAAAGGCTTGTTAGAATAAGAAAAACGGGATATAATGGTAAAGTTAAAACATACGCAGGAGGATGTTTATGGGACAGTTCAGAAAAAGATTGATAATTACAGCGGCGGCAGGTATCTTTGCAGTATCATCTCTGATGGGATGCAGCAGCCGTTCTATGGATAATGAAGCGATAGTTGCGGAAGTAGGAGGCGAAAAGATTTCACTGGGCGTTGCAAACTTTTATGCCAGAATGCAGCAGGCACAATATGAGTCATATTATGCTAGTTTTCTGGGTACGGCCGGAGAAGAGATGTGGACCCAGGATATGGGGGATGGAAAGACCTACGAAGAGACAACAAAGAAAAATGTACTGAAAGCTTTGGAAGATTTGTATCTCCTGAAGCAGCATGCTGCAGATTATGAGGCTGTACTGACAGAAGAAGATGAAAAAGCAATTGATAAGGCTGTCAGCCTTTTTGTGGAAGGCAACACTTTGGAAGGAAAAGAAGCAGTATCAGGAGAAGAGAAGTATGTGAAGACATTTCTGGAACTTGCTACGATTCAAAGCCGGATGGACGGGCCAATGAAGGAAGGCGTGGATGAAGAAGTCTCAGAAGAAGAGGCTGCTCAGAAGAGTATACAATATGTATTTTTCTCTTATACGAAATCCGCTGATGACGGCAATACAGAGCAAATGTCTGATGATGAGAAAGCTGCACTTAAGAAAACCGCACAGGAATTTGCGGAGAATATAAAGAACGGTGAGGATATGGAAGCAGCTGCGGCTGAGAAAGACCAAAAGGTGCTGACGGCATCTTTTGACTCAAAATCCACATCACCGTCTCCAGATCTGATAGAAGCGGCTGATGCACTGGAAAAAGAAGGTGATGTAACGGATATTGTAGAGACTGATAACGGTATTTACGTTGCAAAACTCACCAGCATGCTGGACCGGGAAGCTACAGACGCAAAGAAGACATCTATTGTGGAAGAGCGGAAACAGAAACAGTATGATTCTCTGCTGGAAGACTGGAGAAAAGCTACAGATATTAAAGAGCATAAAAGCGTATGGAAGAAGGTAAGTTTTATCGACCAGGGTGTTTCCATCAAAGAGAATACAGAGGAATCTGCCGACAAAACAACGAGCGAATCTGATAAGTAAACGAATGGGGCAGTTTTATCCAAAGTCAAATACTTCGCGGCAGTTGCCAAGATTAAGCGGGCTTGACTTTGGCTCGTTGCCCGGGGGAATAAATGAGACTCATGTACGGTGTATTTGCCGTGCATGAGCCTCATTTTGCGTTTCTTGTAAGACACAGAAACCTGCGGCACAGACCTGAAATTTACTTACATAGGAGGAATACAAATGGGAATAATGGAATTATTTTTGCTGGCTTCAGGGCTGTCAATGGATGCGTTTGCAGTGTCTGTCTGTAAGGGCCTGGCGATGCCGGGGATTACCGTAAAAAAAGCGTCTGTAGTAGGCGTATGGTTCGGCGGGTTCCAGGCATTGATGCCCCTGCTTGGATATTTTCTTGGTACACAGTTTAAAGATAAAATTACAGACATTGACCACTGGATTATATTTATCCTGCTTGGTATCATCGGTTTTAACATGATCCGGGAAGCATTGTCAGGAGAATGTGAGGCCACCAATGACGCACTGGATATAAAAACAATGTTTGTGCTTGCTGTAGCCACCAGCATTGATGCTCTGGCTGTGGGAATTACATTTGCATTCCTTAATGTGAAGATTTTTTCTGCCGTATCCTTTATTGGTGTGACTACATTTATTTTATCGGCCGCAGGTGTTAAAATTGGAAATGTATTCGGGACAAAATATAAGGCAAAGGCAGAGCTGGCAGGCGGAGTTATTCTGATATTGCTGGGAACAAAGATATTGCTGGAACATCTTGGCTTGCTTTTATAAGTCAGAAGTCCCAGCACCCATCAATCACTTCTCTTGCTACATAAAGGGAACGGTCCTCCCTTGTACGCAGTGTCCATTTTACAAGTGTCAGCTGCCGTTCTTGTATTTCAATACAAGTAATGCATCTGGGATGCACGCAGCTCCCGGTATTGAAATAGGGGAATTCATTTGATCCTAACATGGGCCTGTGGGTATGACCCGCAACCAGAATCTTCTTCTCCTTGCTGGCCCAGTCCGATAGACGTTTTTCTATCTTTTTTTTCTGTGTATAGCTTCTGGCTGCACTTGTCGGATCGGATACACCCACGGCCTCTAAAGGCTTCCAGAGATACCGGACAAGAAATCTGCTTACAGGACTTAAATTGTTATTCAAAAAATCTGCCTGATGCCCATGTATCAGGTACAAATCATTTCCATGTTCCATATCTCTTAAAATCAGACTTTGCATATAGCATATATCGGGAAACAGCGGGACTTCGGATATCTGACCACTGACATGGTAAGTGGAACAATGCCGTTTGCAGTAACCACACCGCTTCTTACTTAGATCATGGTTTCCATAAAGCATGAACAGACGGTTTTTATTCTTATATTTGGCCAGCAGCCAGAATACATTGCTGTGTATGTCAATGATTCTTGCAAAGGAACGGTTTTCCCACAGTTCATCTCCATCCCCCAGTTCAATATAAGTGTATCCTTTTTCATAATAATAGTTCAGTGCGGCAAAATAGAGATTCTGGTTTTTTAGAAAATTATCATTGTGGTTGCCGGTGCCCCTGTGACAGTCACTCATAAGTACAAAGCGGGAAGTGCTGTACAGGGGAACTTCCAAGGCATCTTCAAAAGCACGGGAAATACGTTTATACCAACTCATGAGCATCCCCATCTCTTTCTTCTGAACTTTCTGATACGAAGTATTTTTCGAAAAATAGGGGGCATAAAGTAATACAGATATAACATCCGGTCCACGGTCATATCAAAAGGACTTGTTATCCATAGATAGAGACGGCAAAATATTCTGGATTTCCAAAGCACATAGCTTTGTACCCAGGAGTCCCATGGAACACTTGGAACACTCTTGGGTTCCGTGAAGTAGAATTGTACAGTGCTGCTATAAACCAGCAGTTCACTGTTCTTATAGCCAAGCCTGTCAAGAGCAGCGGTAAAAGCATGGCACATATCTTCATCAGGAAAGGTTATGGTAATCTCTAGATTCAAGTCTTCCGGCTGGTTGGAAACTCCTGTCATAAAACCTGCCAGCCACCAATGGGGCTTGTAAATGCTGAAAAGAGTTCCGTTAGAATCTATCAGGCGCAGTTTTATAGGAAGCATTTCTTCCTGAGGGACAGCATGGAAGATTGTCTGCGGTCTCAGTGCCGGGGGGACAACAGAGTCCGCGCAGTAGATTCCAGCTTCTGCTCCGGTATAAATACCATATTGCCCCTTCCAGAACTTAATCAGCCAGGTTTTACCATGGTAATTGAAATATACCGGTTCACAGTCAAAGACCATATTCAGAGAAAGGGCTGCCAGATCGTAAAAATCTCCATATCCAAGCTTTCTCTGCCATGCATCGGTCCGGGCAGCAAACACATCCTGAACGAATAAGTAAGAGAAGCCGAAGGGCCGCGCCAATTCACTCAGCAGACTGCATTTCTCAAAATAAGGCATTTCATAAACTTTTCTTCGGATGTATTTTCTTCTGCGCCGGAGCAGCAAAAAAAGAAGAACCAATAATACAATCAAACCGGGAATAATGATATACATACTAAAATTCCTAAAGCTGTTCTTCCTATACTATATGCAGAATCTTATAAACCGTGTATCTGTTCAGAGCCATGAACGGATACACCGCAAGCCCCATCGCCAAAGGCGATGGGGCTTGTTATTGCATGCTTAATGTTTTCACAGGTCCTGTGCAGTAAATGCACAGTCCTGTACGGAACAGTTACAAAACTGTGACCACTTCCCGGCACAGCCGAAACCGTAATTAAATATATTCTAACTTCTCAAAATACTGCATCAGGATATCAGCACAGTTCTCAACCCCAAGTTTGGAAGTGTCAAGTATCATATGGTAGTCGTTTACATCTCCCCAGGTTTTTCCTACATGTTCATAATAATACGCAGCACGTTCTTCATCTGTATGCTCCACCTTCTCACGGGCATCCTCGTAGGAGAGAGATTCGAGCTCCATGATTCTATATATGCGGTCCTCTTTGTCTGCATAAACGAAAATGTTCAGAACATTCATTTTGTCCTTCAGGATATCCGAAGCACAGCGGCCAAGGATGATGCAGGGATTGGCAGCAAGTTCACGGATAGCTTCCGCTTCGGTATCATACATGTGGGCACCAATCTGTTGTTCAATATATGCTTTGTCATATACAGGGATATCCAGCCGTTCGGAAAGCTCTTTTGCAATCACACTTGCACCGGTGCCGAAACGGCGGCTCATGGTAATTACTAATTTCATGTGAATTCCTCCTTCGTGTATGCGATTAAGTTTTATGTAAATACTTTGTTTTTCTTATTATAACATTAATCCAGAAGAGGGAAAAGGAAAAAAAGAAAATTGCCCGGAGGGTTTGCATAATGGTTCCGCAGGTATTATAATAAGCAGTATCCGATTTGAAAGGGGACGTGCCATGAAAAGTAAAAAAAATTGGTTTGTTATTGCCTGTGTGTTTGTATTTTTGGTACTTCTTTTCATATCGAAAGAAGTAGGAGAGCGCAGCGGCCAAGAGGTGGCATCCGGACTGAAAAATGAGAGCACTTCCTGCCGGAGCCAGGACCAGGCTGCAGGCATGAAAAGGGGAGAGAGAGGAACCATTCTTTTTTGGGAATCTAAAGAGGACAGTTTCATAAATGACGGCAGGACAAGAGAAGAGATGGCTGTAATTCCCCTATTTTTTCTGATAGATTTCCTAATAATCATTTTCTCAAGACTATTTCCAGGAGGCAGGACATGGCTGGTTATTTGGTCATTCTGTATGGCATTTCAAGGATATACTATGCGTAAGCTTTGCATTCTCCAGGCTCAGGATGGAAAAAAGGAACCCTATTTCTATTTTGTTTCATAAGGATAAAAAAGGATTATCTGGATAGCTATGCAAGCCAGGGTAAATAAGAGGAGGATATATTTTGAAGGCGAAAAAAAGAAATGTATGGATTGTACTGTGTGTCATTGCAGCGTTTATTTATATTGCCATTTTCGGACTGGGAAGTGGATTTAAGGGTGCAGTGGATATGCGTTTCGGGATCGATATCCGAGGGGGCGTAGAAGCTATATTCGAACCTGAGGGAGTGGATAAGGCGCCCTCTGCATCGGATTTGGAATCTGCCAGAATCGTAATAGAAAACCGTCTGGATGCACAGAACATACTGGACCGTGAAGTGACAGTAGATAAAGAGAACGGAAATATCATTGTCCGCTTCCCTTGGAAGTCTGATGAGAAGGAGTTCAATCCCGAGGCGGCGATTGCTGAATTAGGAGAAACTGCAAAGCTGACCTTCCGCGACCCGGAGGGGAATGTATTGGTAGAGGGGAAGGATGTAACTGACAGCCAGGTGGTAAGGGACCAGCAGACTGGGGAATATGTAGTTTCTCTTAAGTTTGACAAGGCTGGTGCAGAAGATTTTGCAGATGCCACGACAAAACTTGTAGGCAAGTCTATGGGCATTTATATGGATGAGGAGCAGATTTCCAATCCCCTTGTGCGGGAAGCTATTCAAGGAGGAGAGGCTGTTATCAACGGAATGGATTCCCAGGAGGAGGCAAAGGCTCTGTCTGAGAAAATCAACGCCGGAGCACTGCCCTTTTCTCTCAAGACAACGAACTATAATACCATCAGCCCCACACTGGGCAGCGGTGCACTGAAAGCAATGACATCAGCCGCAGCAGTGGCATTTATTCTGGTATGCCTGTTCATGATGACGTATTACCGGCTTCCGGGCCTGATTGCCTGCCTGACGATGGTTTTCCAGATGAGCCTGCAGGTACTGGCGCTTTCTGTACCCCAGTATACATTGACCCTTCCTGGAATTGCAGGTTTAATCTTATCGCTGGGTATGGCAGTGGATGCGAACGTTATCATTAACGAGCGTATCGGTGAAGAATTAAGCAAAGGAAGCAGTATTAAGAATGCAGTGAAGATGGGATATAAAAATGCGTTTTCTTCTGTATTGGATGGAAATATTACAACGGCGGCAATTGCTGTGATTTTGATGATTTTCGGATCCGGAACGATGCTCAGTTTTGGTTATACGCTGCTGACGGGAGTTCTACTTAATCTGGCAGTTGGTGTCTGGCTCTCCAGAATTATGTTAAGCTCGGTGGTTCTGTATCCTAAGTTCCAGAACCTAAAGCTGTTCTATATGAAGAAGACAAGAAAGGTTATAGATTTTCTTGGGAAGCGAAAAGCGATTTTCCTATTTACGGCAGCAATGCTTCTTGTAGGTTCTATCATCAGTGGAATGCGCGGTATTACATTGGATACCCAGTTTACAGGAGGGGTTATCCTGAAATATACCTGTGAAGGCACACCGGATACCGCCCAGGCGGCTCAGGCGGCTGAGGAGGTGTTGAACCGTCCGGTCAACGCCCAGGCTGGAGAAGATTTTGTATCCGGGCAGACAAAGCTGGTATTGAATCTTGGCGGCCATCAGGGAATCTCACCACAGGAACAGGCAAAAGTGCTTGATGCCTTAAATAAAGTCCAGCCTGAACAAAAATACAAGTCGTCAGAAAGCTATGCGGTAGAGCCTTACATCGGAGCACGTGCGCTGAAAAATTCTGCAATTGCGATTGTATTGGCAATGTTGTTTATTATTGTTTATATTGCACTGCGTTTTTCTGTATTGTCAGGGCTATCTGCCGGAATATCAGGAGTAATTGCTCTTATATACGATGTATTTATTGTATTTTTGGTGTTTGGAGTCTGCAAAATACCAATTAATGATGCTTTTGTGTCTGTAACCCTGACAATTATCGGATATTCAATTAACGATACAATTGTCCTTTATGACAGGATACGGGAGCATATGCGTACACGTACGAAAGAAGGACTTATACCCCTTGTAAACCAGAGTATTACCGAGACATTGGGACGGTCAATTAATACAGCATTTACCACAGTACTCTGTGTAGCGGTCATTTTAGTTTTTGCGGTAATTTATAATATAGATTCAATCAGAGTCTTTGCACTTCCTATGCTGGTCGGAATGATAAGCGGGTGTTATTCTTCCATATGTGTAGCAGCATCTGTATGGGTGACATGGAAAAATAGGAAAAAATCTTAATTTTACTTTAAGGAGTCTTAATAAAACTTCATCCTGTTGCGAAAAGTGCGGAAAAATGCTATCATAACCTGGTATATACCCTGCGCATATGTGAGCGGTAAAGAAATTAATCGCAGAGCACAGGAAGAAATGAAGGGAGCATGACAGATGGGTCAGCAAAAGATGAGCGCAAGTGAGCGGGAAGCATATAGAAAAGAGCAGGCCAGAAAACGCCGCAGGATGGAAGAAAAACAGAGAAGGACAGTAAGTGAGAACCCGGCTAAATCAGTGGCGGGCGGCTCAGGCAGAAAAAGCGGCAGCCAAGGTCCGGCCGGAAAAAATAGAGGGAATGATAAAGGAACCGGGAAGAAGCAGACTTCTAATAAGATAAGCAGACAGATTGGAATCATTCTGTGTGGAATCCAGTTGGCTGTAACTTTGGTATTTATTGTAGCTTTGCTGGTCCTGAATATGCTGCCGATGAAATATCTGGGGGTAATCGTGGGCATGCTGCTGGTGCTTTGGATTATTCTGCTGGTTGGACAGCTTATATCTAAGAAAAAAGCAATTGCCGGAAAGGTAATCAGTGTTCTCATGTCTATTGTGCTGGCGTTTGGTTCCTACTATATATTTAAAACAAATGGAACAGTTGAAAATATAAGCGGCGGTAATAAAAAAGTGGATAAGATGGTAGTTGCGGTGCTGGCGGAGGATCAGGCCGAGACGATTGAAGATGCAGCCGGTTACGATTTTGGTGTGCAGTATACCATGAAGGGGGACGATGTTAAAAGTACAGTAGAATCGATCAACCAGGAATTGGGAAGTGATATTTCTACAGTAGAATACAACAGTCTGAATGAACAGGCAGCAGCATTGCATGACGGTGAAGTCCAGGCTATTATCTATAATGATGCTTATACATCAATTCTAGAGGAAGCTTTTGAAGGATACAGCAATGCAGTGAAGATTATTTACTCTCATGAAATTACAAGTGAAATTGAGAATACGGCAGCGGACGTAAAAGTAGCCGATGACTCTTTTACAGTGTACATCAGCGGTATTGATGTGTATGGGGCTATTGAGACCAACAGCCGCAGTGATGTAAATATGATAGCAACTGTGAACCCTACTACTCATCAGATTCTTTTAGTCACTACACCTAGGGACTATTATGTGGAAATTCCTGGGATTTCAGGCGGACAGAAGGATAAGCTGACTCATGCGGGTATTTACGGAGTAGATGCGTCTATGGCTACTTTGGAAGAGCTTTATGATACAGAGATTGATTTCTATGCAAGAGTAAACTTTACCTCTCTTGTACAAATGGTAGATGCACTGGGAGGAGTGGATGTGATATCCGAGCAGGCCTTTACAACGAGTGATGAATCCGGACTGGTAATGAATGTGGCACAGGGAGAGAATCATTTTACCGGGCAGCAGGCACTGGCGTTTTCCAGAGAGAGAATGAATGTGGACGGCGGGGATTTCCAGAGAGGAAAAAACCAGCAGGCTGTGATTATAGCTATGATTAAGAAGGCGGTTTCACCTGCTATTTTGACTGGCGCCAATGGAATTTTGAGCAGCATAAGCGGAAATGTGGATACGAACATGTCCCAGGAACAGATTCAGGAATTGATTAAAAGTCAGCTTGCTGGCGGGGGAGCATGGAATATCAAATCCATGGCAGCAGAAGGAACGGGGGATGACCAGGAATGTTATTCCTCTCCAGGCAGCATACTCTATGTAACCCAGCCTGATCTGAATACTGTTACGGCTATCAAAGACGCCATTGATGCAGTGGAAAACGGTGAGCTGCTGCCGGATTCAGAAGTGGCTCAATAAAAGGGATACTGAGGAAAAGAAATATGATAAAACTGTTTAAAAAGTGGGACCTTTCTATTGTTTATAAAGTGCTTTTGGTATTTTTGGACCTTGCATTTATCAATGTCAGTTCGTTTCTGGCATTGTGGGTCCGCTTCAATATGCATATTAGTGAGATACCAATTGAGTATGCCGATTCGGTGAAAGAACTGATTGTGGTGAATACGCTTGTTACGGTTGCCATTTTTGCGGTATGCAGGCTTTATACAAGTTTGTGGAGATTTGCAAGCATCAAGGAGCTGATATATATTATTGAAGCCTGCATGGCATCGGTTTTATTTAATATTTTAGCTTATTATCTTACTTACAGGATTATATACAGAAGTTATTTTCCATTGTATGTTACGGCCTTGTTCCTGCTTACCTGCTTCAGCCGTTTTTCTTACAGGCTGGCAAGGCTGCTTTACCGCGGAAATATTCATGGGCGTCATGTGCGTAATACCATGATTATCGGAGCAGGAGAGGCGTGCAATGTAGTGATGAAGGAGCTGGAACTCAGCACGGAGCTGGACGCAAAAATCTGTTGTGTGATTGATGATAATCCAAGAAAACACGGAACGTATATTCATGGAGTAAAAGTAGTCGGCGGCAGAGAAGATATCCTCAAGAATGTAGAGAAATACCGTATTAATGAGATTATTGTTGCCATTCCCAGTGCAGACAAAAGGGAAAGGCAGAAAATTCTGGAAATCTGTCAGAAGATTTCTGACTGTGAGCTGAAAATTCTTCCCGGAGTATATCAGTTAGTAAATGGGGAGGTCAGCGTTTCCAAGCTGCGTAATGTGGAAATAGAAGACTTGCTGGGGAGAGATCCTATACGGGTGACGACAGAGAAAATCGGGCGTTATGTATCGGGAAAAGCCGTGCTGGTGACAGGCGGAGGCGGAAGCATCGGCAGTGAGCTTTGCCGTCAGATTGCGGCAAACGGCGTGAAACAGTTGATTATTTTTGATATTTATGAGAATAATGCCTATGAAATCCAGCAGGAGCTGAAAGCCAAATATCCAAATCTGGATTTGATTGTACTGATTGGTTCTGTCAGAAACGGAAGAAAGTTAAATAGTATTTTCGCCAAGTACCGCCCTGATATCGTATATCATGCGGCAGCGCATAAGCATGTTCCGTTGATGGAGGACAGCCCAAACGAAGCAATTAAAAATAATGTGTTTGGAACGTATAAGACTGCATTGGCGGCAGACAGATACGGAGTAGAAAAGTTTGTCCTCATTTCCACAGACAAAGCAGTGAATCCGACGAATATTATGGGGGCATCCAAGCGGATGTGTGAGATGATTATCCAGGTGTTCAACAGGCGCTCAGAGACAGAGTATGTAGCGGTACGTTTTGGAAATGTGTTAGGCAGTAACGGCAGTGTGATACCATTATTTAAGAAGCAGATAGAAGCAGGCGGGCCGGTTACAGTAACCCACCCGGATATTATCCGGTATTTTATGACCATACCGGAGGCAGTATCTTTAGTACTGCAGGCAGGAGCCAGTGCGAAAGGCGGAGAGATATTTGTTCTGGATATGGGGCAGCCGGTACGAATTGTAGATTTAGCAAAAAATTTAATCCGGTTATCCGGATATACTCTTGGTGTAGACATAGATATCCGGTATACCGGTCTGCGTCCGGGAGAAAAACTATATGAAGAGCTTTTGATGGCAGAAGAAGGCTTGGAAAGTACGGAAAATCAGAAAATCCATATTGGGAAACCTATTGAATTTGATGAAAAGGAATTTTTAAAAGATTTGGAAGACTTATACCAGGCAGCATATGCGGAGACAGACGATATGAAATATATTGTCCATAAGATTATTCCAACTTACCGTTTAAGAGAAGCAGATATCCTCAGAGATCAGCAGATACAGGCATGTTGGAAAAAGGAATTTACAGACACCCGCTCCAAGCTGCCTAGTGCTTTTTTGGACGGAGGAACCGCTCATAAGGAGGATATATGAAAATACCATTTTCACCACCGGATATTACAGAAGAAGAAATTACAGAAGTAGCTGAGACATTGCGCAGCGGATGGATCACCACAGGCCCCAGGACGAAGGAGTTTGAATGCAGAATTGCAGAATACTGCCATACTAGAAAAGCAGTCTGTCTTAACTCTGCCACGGCCTGTCTGGAGATGACACTTCATGTGATGGGAATTGGCCCGGGAGATGAGGTCATTACCACTGCGTATACTTACTCGGCTACAGCCAGCTGTATTTGCCATGTGGGAGCAATGCCCGTTCTGGTAGATACATTGCCGGGTTCTTATGAAATGGACCCACAAAAGGTGCGTGAGGCAGTGACGGAACGTACGAAGGCTATTATCTCAGTAGATTTAGGAGGTGTAATTTATAGCCGGTATGATGAAATTTTTCGGATTGTGGAAGAAAAGAGGCCTATATTTAGTCCCTCCAATGAAAAACAGGAGGCTTTGGGAAGAATTCTTATAATCGCGGATGCTGCCCACGCTTTTGGATCCTGGAGAGATGGGAAGATATGCGGGGAGATTGCAGATTTTACTTGCTTTTCCTTCCATGCGGTGAAAAACCTGACTACAGCGGAAGGCGGTGCTGTGACATGGTCCCAGGCAATTACACAGGCCGGTCTGGATGAAGAGAAGTTATACAAAGAATATATGCTCCTTTCCCTTCATGGACAATCAAAAGATGCATTGGAGAAAACGCAGGCTGGTGCATGGGAATATGATATCGTGGCACCTTATTATAAATGCAATATGACAGATATTATGGCTGCAATAGGACTGGTACAGCTAAAGCGCTATCCGGAAATCCTGAAACGCAGGCGCAGTTTGATAGAGCAGTATAATAAAGGTTTGGACGGATGCCCTGTGGAAGTTCTGAATCACTATGGGGAGGATATGCAGTCCAGCGGACATCTATATCTTGTACGTGTGCTTGACAAAACCCGTCAAGAATGTAACAATATAATCAATGAACTGGCAAAATCTGGGATTGCATCAAATGTCCACTATAAGCCTCTGCCCATGCTGACAGCATACAGTCAGATGGGATTTGATGTGAAAGATTATCCAAATGCTTATGCACAGTTTGAAAATGAAATTACACTGCCGCTTCACACCTGTCTCACAGATGAACAGGTAGAATATGTTGCAGGTACATTCAGGAGATTAGTAATATGATACTAAATTGGGAACAATTGCCGGAATCTATGCGCAGCGATTCTGTGCGGCCTTATTATGAAACATTGAAAAAGAAGCAGTCCGGCCTTTATATGAAACGTGGCTTGGATTTCTTATTTGCGTTTGTCCTGACGGTTGTCTTGTCACCAGTCATGGCAGGTGTAGCATTGTGGATAAAATTAGATAGCAGAGGTCCGGTCTTTTACAGGCAGGAGAGAATTACACGATATGGGAAACCATATCGTATTTTCAAGTTTAGGACTATGGTTAATGGGGCTGATAAAAAAGGACCTCTGGTTACGGAAAAGCAGGACTCCAGAATTACAAGAGCAGGGCAGACTCTGCGCCGGTGCAGGTTGGATGAGCTGCCTCAGCTGCTGAACATTCTCCGGGGAGAAATGTCCTTTGTGGGAACAAGGCCCGAGGTAAGGAAATATGTAGCCCAGTATACAGGGGAAATGCATGCAACATTGCTGCTCCCGGCGGGGGTTACCTCCCGGACCAGTATCCTGTTTAAGGATGAAGATGTGCTGCTGGAAAAATACCAGAAAGAAACAGGAAAGACAGTGGACCAGGTGTATGTAGAGTATATCCTTCCGGTGAAGATGAAATACAATTTACAGTATTTGAAGCAGTTCAGCTTTTTCGGTGATATCAAGGTGATGTTTGAAACAGTTCTGGCGGTGTTAAAGTAAATATAGAAGCATCCATGTCACTAAGGCAGAAAGGACTAGGCTCAAGGAAACATCCATGTTACTAAGACCTGAAACTACCAGGTCAAGTCACCAGGATGTACTTTGCAGCGTAAGCTCTGAAAATACCAGAGCTAAGCAGCATAAGCAAGTCGGCAGGATGTACTTTGTAACTAGGGCTTGAAAGAACCAAGCCAAGTTACATAAGCAGGAGGCGTAAGATGAAGAAGATAGCAGTCATAACAATGGGCGTGAGGCTGGATGGAGAACCAGGGTATACCCGATTCCGATATCTCTGTGAATTTTTGACAGAGGCAGGGTATCAGGTGGACTTGATTACAACTACATTCCAGCATTGGGAAAAAGCTCAGCGTGATGTTAAAAAAATAAAAAAAGAAGATTACCCGTTTGGTTTGAAGTTCATCTATGAGCCTGGGTATAAAAGGAACGTGGATTTAAGAAGGGTACGCAGCCACCAGATTGCTGCAAAAAATCTGACAGCGCTGCTGGAAAAGGAAGGGAATTATGATTTGCTTTATGCAGAAATCCCTCCTAATGATGTAGCACTGGCATGTGCAGAATATGCGAAGAGAAAAGGCATTCCATTTGTGGCGGATGTGAATGATTTGTGGCCAGAGGCGATGAGGATGGTACTGGATATTCCTGTCCTCAGCAACCTTTTATTTTATCCATTGCAAAGGGATGCGGAGAAGGTATATTCTCTGGTATCAGGGGTTATCGGCACTTCCGATGAATACAGGGACAGGCCTTTTAAAAATCAGAAGAGAAATGTGCCAAAGGCCACCGTATATGTAGGCAATGAGATTGCTGTTTTTGATAAAGGGGCCCAGGAAAATGATATGGCTGTAGTGAAGTCCCCAACCGAGTTCTGGGTGACCTATGCGGGGACAATCGGAACCAGCTATGATATCCGCACGATGGTTTTGGCAGGGGAGGAACTGGCCAAAAGAGGGAAACAGAATATCAAGGTCAAAATCCTGGGCGGCGGACCGTTGAAAGATGAGCTGGAAGCGCTTGCACGGGACAGAAAGATTGATAACGTGGAGTTTGTAGGATATGCACCTTATGATAAAATGGCAGCATATTTGAAAAAATCTGATATCCTGGTAAATTCCTTTGTAAGGAAAGCTCCCCAGAGTATTGTGACAAAAATCGGGGATTACCTGGCTGCCGGAAAGGCAATGATTAATACTTGTATGAGTCCGGAATTCAGAAATAAGGTAGAGACGGACGGATTTGGTGTGAATATCGAGCCTGAAGATGTGAAGATTCTGGCAGATGCCATTGAAGATTTGTACAAAAATGAAGAGAAACGCCTGGACATGGGAAAAAGGGCAAGGGAAATTGCAGAAGAGCAGTTTGACAGGCCGAAGTCATATAGAAAGATAGAAGAAATGCTTAGAGCATTGCTTACAGTTTAGCCATAGGTACGATGCTGCTTTGATGCATACATCATTGAAAATTGCCATGGCCAGACTACAATAAAAAAGTAACAGTTGAGAGGTACTTTCATGGATACAAAAGAAGTTAAGAAGCCTTATTTTACAATTGTCATGCCTGCTTATGGTGTGGAGAAGTACATAGATAGAGCCATTTTGAGTATACAGAAGCAGACATTTGAAAATTGGGAAATAGTGGTAGTAGATGACTGCTCAAAAGATAAGAGTGGTGAGATTGCCCGCAAGTATGCGGCAGGAGATTCCCGTATCCGGGTTATCCGGCATGAAATTAATCAGGGTGTGAGTGCTGCCCGAAACACAGGTACAAAGGCGGCGTCAGGAGAATATATCTGGTATATGGACCCAGACGATTATGTGGATGTCACGCTGCTGGAACAGGTATATGCCTCTATAAAGCGTAATCCGGCACAGGTCGTCCTATTTGGCCATGTGGAAGAGTATTATGACAAAAAGGGAAATCTTCAATATACTCATTCTATTTGTCCTAAAGAGTATTACTTTCAAACGTCAGCAGGGTTACGGCCTTATATCATTGAGTTAGAGCAGGAAACAATGTATGGTTATCCATGGAATAAGATTTACTTGGTTTCCTATATCCGGGAATTAAAACTGGAATATGAGGATGTAAAACTGATAGAAGATATTGTATTTAATATTAAATATTTTATGGATATTGAAACTCTGAACATTCTTCCTATCACACCTTACCATTATGGAAAGAAAATGGAAGAGAATCTGACAAACAAGTTTGTGCCTGATTACTTTGTGTTACACAGGCAAAGGATAGAAATGTTGTTTGATCAGTTTTCCTACTGGGGAATCTGTACTCCAGAGGTCCGAAGTATACTGGGGAGCCTCTATGCCCGGTATATACTTTCTGCCTTGGAACGAAATTGTAATAAAAATACAGGAATGAACCATGCGCAGCGCTATAAATGGTGCAGAGAAGTATTTGCCCAGGGTCTATTTAATGAGCTGATTCCAATAGCGCGGGCGAAGGATAGTATACCGCTTCGCATTACACTGGTATTATTCAGATGGAAAAAGGTAATCCTCTGTTTAATGATGGGCCGGGGAATCTACATTGTAAAAAAGTTTATGCCTATGGTTTATTCTAAGGTGAAATCAGAACGGTAAATGTGTGTGTTAAAAATTTTAAGGAGGATCATGAAGAAAAATAAAGGATTCAAACAGGTACTATTTCTTTTTAAAATATGTTATTTAATGTATGTATTACTGGCATTTAATGCGTTTGTAAACGGGACAGCCTGGATGAACAAGGCTTCGTATGTAATTACTGTGTTGGGAATCGGGGGAATCCTGTGGATGATCTTTCGTTATAAACGATATAAAAAAGCATATAACGTGTGGCTACTCGGGGCTTTTGTGGTTAGTTATCTAATCAGTGCTGTAACACATCTTTCATATGGAGTGACAGAAAATGTGAAAGGTATGATTTGGCTTGTTCTTCCCCTTGTACTTGTCTATGTGGGGACATTTGATATGTCAGGCACGGAAGTACGCCGGGAGATGAGAATTCTGTCTGGTATCTATATTTTTTATTGTACGATAGCTAATCTTATAAGTTTAAGTATGGTATATTGGGGGCGTATGTATGACCACATAGATGACATGGGAGTCGCCCATGGAATCGGTTACCGCTGGAACCGTCTGTGGGGAGTCTATGATGATCCCAATCATGGGGCAACCATTACCGTGGTAGCTTTGTTTATGCTAGTATATCTATTTTTCTGCGCCAAAAAGTTGTGGCAGAGAGGTATCTGTATTCTAATTATTATTGTAAACTATCTCTATGTAGTACTGTCGGATTCCCGAACAGGGGTAATATCTTTTTTGGGGGGCATTCTACTCTATGGTTTTCTTCTGTTTTGGATGAAAATAAAAAGTGGAATTCACCTGAGACGGGCATTCTTACCCCTGGCATGTGCAGTGGTGATAGCAGGAATCACTTTTGTCAGTGATGCCGCTCTGAAATTGGCGTATCAACCCATTGAGCAGAAAATTGTACAACAATTAGAAGAAAAGAAGAAAATAGTTTCTCAGCCTAAGAATAATAAAAATAATGTGCGAAAAAGTGAATTGAAAAAAGATTACACAAATGGAAGGATGGAAATATGGAAAAATGGATTACAGATAGCACAAAAATCTCCTGTAGTTGGTATCGGATATAGGAACATAGCTCAGTATGCAAAAGTTCATTTCCCGGAAGGATATCTTGCCAAAAATGATTCCGGTGTGAAATATGACTCTATGCATAATCTGGAATTAGACGTTTTAGTAGGACAAGGAATTTTAGGAATAACCATTTGCATTCTTTTAGCAGGAAATATACTTTTTATTTTATGCAAGAAGGTACATCAAGTTCCAGCAGAATATCATAGAGAGCTGGTGTTCTCGGCAACTATAGTTGGAGCCTTAGCTGTGGCGGGAACATTTCTGTCTTTTATATTCTATGTAAATGCACCTCAGAATATCTGCTTTTGGTTGTTCCTTGGATATGCGATGAGACTTTGTCAGATAGGAGTAGAGAAAGAGGAATGAGGCGAATATTAGTTGGTTTCATCATGAATGGGAAAGCAGGAGGAATTGATAAATATCTGCTGAATTTTTTAGAGTCCATATGTCAAGGAGAAATTCATGAGGAGGTACGGATAGACTTTCTTACCAATGAGGTTGACGAGGAATTAAGAGAATATCTGGCACAATATCATTCAGAGTTATATGCAATTGCGAGTTTAAAACATCCTTTGAAACAGTTTCGGCAAGTGTGTGATATTTTAGGGAGAAAACATTATGATATGGTATACCTTAATGTATCTACTGCAATTGATTGTGTAGCAGCATTTGCGGCAAAAAAAGCAGGAATCTCAGAACGGGTGATACATAGTCATTCCAGTGGAAATGATTGTGAAAGTGCGTTACAGCGTTTTGTCTATAATATAATACACCGAGTGTGTAAGACGTTTTTCTACAAAGCCGGGACTAGATTTTACGGCTGCTCTGTAAAAGCAGGAGAGTGGGTTTTACCCAAAAAGATTGTGAACTCAGAGCAGTTTGAGGTGATTTATAATGCCGTAGATGGAAACAAGTTTCAGTATAATCCTGCCGTAAGGATGGAGGTACGGCAGGAATTGAAACTTGAAGATGAAAACTTATTTATTATTGGACATATCGGGAATTTTTGTTACGTGAAAAACTATCCATTTTTGATAGAAGTATTTGAGCAAATATACAATCGCAATAAAGCGTCAAGATTGTTACTTGTGGGAACCGGCTTGGAACTAGAGGACGTAAAGAAAATAGTAGAAGAAAAAAAGTTAGAGAAGATTGTACAATTTTTAGGCTGGAGGTCTGATACAGAACGATTATATCAAGGGATGGACTTGTTCTTACTTCCTTCAAGGTTTGAAGGTCTTCCTGTTGTAGGTGTAGAGGCACAATATACCAAGCTTCCCTGTGTATTCAGTGATTCCATTACAAGAGAAGCTAAAATACAAGACCATTGTTATTTTCTTCCTTTAACAGATGGCCCTAAGAAATGGGCAGAATTTATTTTACAGCATTCAACTGCGGACAGACATCAAATAAGATTGACTGAGGAAGCAAGTCATTACAATTTGGATACACAAAAAGAGCAGTTAAGGAGGATTGTATGCCATTAGTCAGTGTGATTGTAGCAGCCTATAATGTAGAACGCTACCTTGAAGTGTGCATCAAGAGCCTTATGAGACAGAGCTGTCAAGATTTGGAGATTTTATTGATTGATGACGGTTCTACAGACAGGAGTGGGGAAATCTGTGATAAATATGCAAATATAGACTCCCGTATCCGTGTTATACATAAGAAAAACGGCGGAATATCAGATGTGAGAAACACAGGATTGTCACAGGCTTTGGGAAAATATGTCATGTATGTGGATGGAGACGATTATGTGGCCGAGAATTATGTGGAGGCTGCTGTTTCCTGTGCGGAGAAGCATCAGGCAGATATAGTCATTATGGATTTTGAGGAAATAGAAGAAGCTACAGGCAGGCGGGATAAATGGAGTATGCAGATTCCAAGGGGGAGAGTAATGGATGTAAAGCAAGTTCCTGAGTTACTTATTACGGTACCAAGTCCTTGTAATAAACTGTATAACCGAAATTTTTGGCAGAACACAGGATTGACGTATCCTTTGGACAGGAATTACGAGGATCTTACAATGACTCCTCGACTTTTAGTAAATGCGGCCCGGATTGTATATTTACAAAGTCAGCCATTGTACTATTATATAATACATGAAGGTTCTATTATGCGCAGCAGAAACTTTCAGAAGAGCTATATGGACAGAAAAGCAGCAATTGAAGATATCCTGTTATATTTCCGGGAAGAAGGATTGTATGAAATATTTCGGGATGAGTTAGAATATCTTGCCTTTGAGCATGCCTATTTTATACCGATAAAGGAAATACTTGTATATGAGCCAGGAAGTCCATATTTAAGGGCATTTAGAGAATATGTATCTGAGATATTTCCTAAGGCTTCCAAGAATCCATATGTAAAGAAATGTTTGTCCTCAAAGGATAAAATAATGTTGAGACTAATGAATTGGAGATTATATGGTGTTATGGTTATTCTGTCGAAAGTTCGCAGACAGGTGGATATCATGCGTCATAAACAGTAACAAGGTGGAGGAGAGTAATGAAAAAAATTTTATCAATTGTAATTCCGTCCTATAATGTAGAAAAATACCTGGAGCAAACCTTGACATCTTTTGTAGAGACAAGCATTCTGGGAGATATTGAGGTACTGGTGGTGGACGATGGTTCTAAGGACAGTACAGCAGAAATCGGAAAAAGATTTGAGAAACGGTACCCTGAGACATTCCGGGTAATTTCTAAGGAGAATGGGGGACATGGTTCAACTATTAATAAAGGAATTGAAGAATGTACGGGAAAATATTTTAAAGTAGTAGATGGAGATGACTGGGTAAATACGTCAGATTTTAAAATTCTTGTAGAGAAACTCAAGTCCTGTGATGCAGACTATATTGTGACAAACTATTATGAGGTAGACGACCAGACCGGTGAAAAGACAGGAAAAGATTATGCCCAACTGAAGAAAGAGGGTATGGAAGAAAGCCGGTGGAATTTTAATGATGTGGCAAAAAGAGCACAGCCGGCCATGCATGCTCTTGTTTTCAGAAGCAGCATCTTAAAGCGAAATCAGATAAGATTAGATGAACATAGTTTCTATGTAGATGTGGAATACGTTCTTTATCCCCTTCCTTATGTAGAGTCTGTAGTTTATTTTGATTTATATGTGTATATGTATCGCCTTGCTCTTGCCACACAGAGTGTTAGTATGCAGGGCTTTCGGAAACATATACAAAACCATATAGACGTTATCTTGCATTTAGCGGAATTTGCCGAGAAATATAAGAAGTCAGCAACCAAAGAAGAACAAGCTAAAGTAGACTTTATTGGAAAACGGATTGCACAAATGGTGGGAGACCAGATTACTATTTTTATGAGTTACTCCACTGGAGATAAAGAGAATAAAGCTAAGTTTTTACAATTTGATAAAGATCTGAAGGAAAAAAGTGAATGGATATATAATCTGTCTTCTTATGAGAGCGGAACACTTAGGATTTTAAGGAAGATGAATTTTAATGGGTATAAACTTATTATGGGAGCAGGTCAGAAAAGGAATGGCATGGAAGGGTAGCTTAATATGAAAATTAGGTCTGTAAGATTCAACTTTATTATGAATTTCATATTGACTGCATCATCAATTATCTTTCCATTAATTACTTTTCCATATATATCCAGAGTTTTGCAAGCAACTGGAAATGGGAAGGTTGCTTTTGTCACTTCTGTGCTGACGTATTTTACAATGTTTGCAAGTTTAGGTATTCCAACTTATGGAATACGGGCATGTGCAAAAGTCCGTGAAGACAAAGAAAAACTATCACATACGGTTCAAGAATTACTGATTATTAATACGATAACGATGCTTTTCACATATATCGTATTTGTAATTTTGTTACACGTTATTCCTGAATTTGCAGCAGAGAAGGAATTGATGTGGATTAATAGCATTAGTCTCGTGTTAAATGTTTTTGGAGTGAGTTGGCTGTATAATGCATTAGAACAGTATGCTTATATAACAATATGTTCCCTTGTTTTTAAGGTGATTTCTATTGCCATGATGTTTGTTTGGGTGAAGAATCCGGAGGACTATGTGAAGTATGGAGCAATCACAGTATTTGCAGCATCCGGGTCTTATGTAATGAACTTCATTAATATGCATAGATATGTATCGTTGCGAAAGACAGGAATATATAACTTCAGGAAGCATTTAAAACCAGTTGGTATTTTTTTCGCAACATCTGCGGCTATCAGCGTATATACAAATCTTGATGTGGTGATGCTGCGTTTTATGAAGGATGATGCAGAAGTTGGTTATTACAATGCGTCTATTAAAGTAAAAACGATTCTGGTAAGTCTGATTACTTCACTGGGCACAGTGCTTTTGCCCAGGCTGTCATTTTATGTACATACAAAAGATAAGGCTGCGTTTCACAGTACAATTGTCAAAGCCTTTAATTTTGTACTCGTGCTAGCGACATCTGTGACAGTCTACTTTATGCTGTTTGCAAAAGAAACTATTTTAGTGCTTTCTGGGGAAGGATATGCCCCGGCTATAATGCCTATGTTCTTATTAATGCCGACAGTATTGTTTATAGGGCTTTCTAATATAACGGGAATACAGGTATTAGTTCCTATCAATAAAGAGAAGAAAGTACTGATGTCAATTATATATGGGGCAATTTTGGACTTTATACTTAATCTGATATTGATACCAGGATATGGAGCTTCTGGAGCGGCATTTGCCACATTGATGGCAGAGGCTGTAGTGTTTGCGGTACAATGTATTTACCTGAGAGACATGCTAAAAACAATTTTAGGTGAATTAAGTGTTGTGAAGGTGGTGATTGCAGTTGTATGTAGTAGTATGGTTGTAACCTGGATTAAAAGTGTATTGATTTTATCACCATTTTTCATTATTAGCATAACAGGAGTAGTGTTTTTTGTGGTATATATATCCTTGCTATTATTAATGCGAGAGAAATCTATAATGAGTGTTTGGAACTTTGTATGGGGGAAGGTAAAGGGGATCTCTAGGAAAAGATAATTATGAATTTTTTATTGTTAAAATGCTTTTATGGGGTGTCGTCCAAGTGACAATCTACTTTACTTTTTATACTAGGGAAGGTATACTAATACTATTAGGATGCGAATATATAGGTGCTGTGGCTCCTATATGTGGTATTCTATTAATAGGTACGATGTTTGTCTAATGTAATTGGAATATGAGTATTTGTTCCTAGCGGGAGAGAGGGTAAGGTGTTTTTTTCGTAACTATTGATGAAGTGGAAGATAGAAGGAAAGATTCACTGAAAACAGATTGAACTGTTATGATGGTGCCAGCGGTTATCATCTGATGGGGCAAGAGTTATGTAATGAGTGTATTTGGTGTTTCTTACAGGAGTGTTTCTAAGGTTATTTACTTTGGCATATATAGAGCATTTATTAGTTGCAAAAGAGTCATTTTTGATGGATATAATGGGGTTGATATTGCAAAAGATAAAGAAATTATAAAGTACCGAGGAGGGAAAAGCATGTATCGGAGCGTGCTAAGTAGTTGGGTAAAGCATCTGGATTTTACAATATTGGATTGCGTTTGTATAGAATTGGCTTTTATTGGCGCTTATTTCATTCGCTATGGATGGGGGAATGAGTATCAATTAACATTATATAGAAGTGCAGCCTTGATATTGGTGCTTCTTCATCTCATTGTTGTGTTTTTCGGGGAAGGATATAAGGGAATCGTGCGAAGAGGGAACTTGGAAGAGGCTAGAGAGGTGGTAAAGCATGCGACTATTGTAGTCGTGCTTCTAAGTGTTTACCTTTATTTATCACACCGAGGTGAGGATTATTCTAGAGCCGTTTATGTTTTGACTTGGGGAATCAGTATTGTTCTTTGCTATATTAATAGGTTCCTTTGGAAAAAAGTTATTCGTTTAAGAGCTGTTTGGAGAAGTCAAAAGAAATCACTTATGGTTGTAACAAAAGAAGAAACAGCTATAGAAACGATAAAGACTATCAAGGAAAATAATTTTGGGGACTATGAGATTTCTGGGCTGGTATTAATCGGTGGTAAAACTGCAGACATAGGAAAATCTTTTAATGGGGTTCCAGTAGTTTCGGATGAAAATACAATGGTGCAGTATATGTGTCACAATTGGGTAGATGAAGTGTTTTTTGATATTTCACAAGGACAATATGACTGTACTGTATTGGTAGATAGTTGTGAGAAAATGGGGATTGCAGTGCATCAGAGGCTAGCTAAAGAAAGTGATTTATTCCGTCATAATCAAATGGTGGAAAGAATGACCGGCTATACTGTGTTGACAAGCAGCGTAAATATTGTAGCTAATAAAGAAATTTTCCTCAAAAGATTACTCGATATTATCGGTGGGCTGGTTGGAGTCATTCTTACGGGGGCTATTTCTGTTTTTGTTATGCCTGCAATCTATATAAAATCTCCGGGACCTGTGTTTTTTTCGCAATGGAGAGTAGGAAAAGGTGGAAAGAAATTTAAAATTTATAAGTTCCGTAGCATGTACTTGGATGCTGAAGAACGCAAAAAGGAACTTATGGAGATGAACAATATAAAAGACGGATTTATGTTTAAGATGGAAAATGATCCTAGGATCATTAAGGGGATTGGACAATTTATCAGAGATACATCACTTGATGAATTTCCACAGTTTTTAAATGTGTTAAAAGGTGATATGAGTCTTGTGGGAACACGTCCACCCACAATCGATGAGTGGGAAAGATATGAGTTGTATCATAGAAAAAGACTTGCGATTAAACCAGGTCTTACTGGAATGTGGCAAGTTTGTGGACGCAGTAAAATTACTGATTTTGATGAGGTGGTTGAACTTGACACAAAATATATTAAAGAGTGGAGTCTTGGACTTGATTTGAAAATTTTGTTTAGGACTGTTGCGGTGGTACTTAAACGAGAAGGAGCTTTATAGATGATACAGAACATGAATAGAAACCTGGTAAAAGAGTATTTGGATAATATATATCTTGTAGTATTTTCTATAATGATAGGATATTATTTTCTAGGTACCACTACATTTGAAATTATATGGCCCCAATATTTTTATGTTAATCTTAGAACGTTTCTGCTTGTTATTATTGTTGCGAAAATAGCTGCAGAAAACAATGTCGATTATGTAGATATTTTATTGGGAGCAATGGCAGGAATCGTGTTTTTGGTGGCATTGAAACATAATGATTATGAGGTTTTGAGTAATATTGTTCTATTGATTGTGGGATGTAGGGGGATTTCTTTTCGAAAAGTAGCAAAAACTTACTTGATTATTTGTGGTGTCCTTTTGTTTATAACGATGGTATTTGCATTAACAGGAAGAATAGAAAATTTTGTGTTAAATCAGAATGGAAGACGAACGAGAATTGCATTCGGAATTATATATCCAACAGATTTTTCCGCCCATGTATTTTATTTGATTCTTGCATATTGTTATCTTAGAAAGGAAAAAATAAAGTATTTGGAAATAGGAATAATTACAGTGTTGGGGATTTTTGTATATGTATTTTGTGATGCAAGACTGAATACTATTTGTATTTGTGTAACAGCAGTAATTATGGGATACAATAAAATACGACATGATAGGGCATTGAAAAAGGGGAGAGATTACAGCATGAATTCTGTATTCTCGATTCTTTTATGTTTATCTACGACTATAGCCTCTATGGCAATGATTGGACTGACATTATTATACTCTCAAAACCATAAATTAATGCTAATCTTAGACAAAGTGTTAAACAATCGTTTGAGGTTGGGGAAAAAGGGCATTGATGTGTATGGGTTTTCCATATTTGGTCAACAAATACATCTAATAGGAAATGGAAACAAGTGGACTACGCCTGTAAATTATTTTTTTCTTGATAGTTCATATTTGTTTGTATCATTGTTGTATGGAATCCTTGTTTTGGGAGTTATATTACTACTTTTTTTGATAATGAGTTTTCGCGCTAGAAAAGAAAAAGACTGGACGTTGTTGTGGTTGATTGCTCTTATGTCTTTGCAATGTATTGTTGAACATCATATTATGGACATCAGTTATAATGTTTTATTGTGGGGAACCTTGGCATGCCTTAAAAAGGATGTGCAAGTTAATCAAAGAACACATCCTACATTAGGTATTGTAAAGTCCAAGTTAAATTTGTGGAAGCAAGGATGGCAGAAGTAGTAGAAAAAGGAAATGAGTATGAAAAAATTTGGGATATGTGAACTTGTTAAGAAGTACCCTATTTTAATTGGATTTTTACTAGTTGTGGTATTGGTTGGAGGATTAATTGTTCAAAAATATTGGACACAGAGACAGAACACACAGTCTATAATATTTCCTGATAATCTTGCAAGGCAGGGGACGATAGAACAATTCCAGAATCCAGAGGACTTGATAGAGTATACTATAACAGCTTTGAAAAATCAAGATTTGGATTTGGTGCTAAGAGCATGTGCTATTGATGAAAAACTGTTGGGCAATCCATTTTATGCCACATTGGATAAAGAACAGAAATTTGGATACGACATGGTGTTGCCACCATCTGCAGATTATGAGGAATATCGTCCTCTTAGCTCAATGATGCTGACAAAGTATTATACAGAACAGTATATCAAAATTCAGGGACAATTAAAGAATCAAAAGGATATAAAATTAAAGAAAGTAGGGATTTTATATTCAAACACTCAGTTGAGTTCTGAAACACTTTCTGAAATAATTGAATTTTGCAGTGACTGGGGAGCAGGTGCGTCGATTCAGATGGCAGCATTATTGGGGACGGCCCAAGGAGATTACATGATAAGTTTTACAGTCACAAACTATTATGGTTATTGGAAGATATTTGATTTTAGAGCAGAAATGGCAGAGATGAAAACGGGACAGTTTCTGAAAAAGATCAGTCTAGAAGAATATGATACTGCTGTTGATAGCACTGATATATTAAGTTTCACAAGAGAAATGAAGGATGCAATGTCTGATAGCGAAGTGGTAGAGAAAGAAACACAAGAATTGATAGAAGATATCGAACACCCGGAAAAAGAAGTTTTGCCGGCAAATTATTTTATTGTGGGATCATCTTATGGGAAAACTCAAGAGGACGCAATTGAGAAGTTTATTTTAGCTTTACAGAGAAAAAATCCAGTTGAAGCATTGAGCTATTGTAATGTGGATAATGCAACAAAACAACCAAATATGGTGACTTCTGAAAGGATAAATGCACAGGCTGATTATGCAAAACAGATTTCTTATCTTTATTATGGTCTTCTAGGAGAGGCGTATTTTTCGGGGGAGAGGACGTTAAAAAGATCGGGTGAGACAGCAATGGATATTTTAGACAGACTAAATCCTCAGTTCATTCCGTATATGAATATTAACATGCTCCTGAAAGTTACAGATGATAAAGCTAGGGAAGAAGAACAGTATGTGGCATTTTATACATTTAATGGAAATTGCTATATCAGTGGTTATACATTGGTGAAACTAGATAAAAACTGGCAGATTCTATCTTTATCGGCATCCGAAAGTAACCTTGCAGTTGGAGAAGTAAAGAAAATTTCATGGGAAACATACCATAAATGGATAGATAAAGATTGAATATAAATTTTCAAAACTCATAGTTTTTTATTTTGTTAGAGTTTGGTGACAAGTTTCACTACTAAGGATAGACTAAATAAGAATGTGATTTTTAAAAAGATAAAAATCACATTCATTTAATAATCCTTATTAATGTCAAGGGTATATATTTGTTATAAATTGTAAATATTATTAAACTAAGTCTTTCCAAAGTGTGCAGAAGGGAAGTTAGAAAGTTTCTTATAGCTATACATAAATTTAAATCAGTGAGGAAGATAAAGAATGCAACATGTTTTTATTGTAGGTTCCAAAGGAATACCAGGCTCCTATGGAGGATATGAAACCTTTGTAGATAAGCTTACAGAATATCATCAAGAAAAACCCAAATTAAAGTATCATGTGGCTTGTAAGGGAAATGAATTTGAGGAATTTGAATATCATAATGCTCGTTGTTTTCGAGTTAAAGTTCCAAATATAGGAGCAGCACAGGCAATTTATTATGATATAGTTGCATTGAGAAGCTGCTGTAGGTACATTAAATATCATCATATAGGGCACCCAATCGTTTACATATTAGCTTGCAGAATTGGACCATTTATGGGGTATTTCCAGCGCAAAATCCGTAATTTGGGGGGCAAAGTATTCCTGAATCCAGATGGACATGAATGGGCAAGGGGGAAATGGTCACTTCCGATACGAAAGTATTGGAAATTTTCAGAACAACTAATGGTAAAACACTCTGACTTGGTTATTTGTGATAGTAAGAATATAGAAAAATACATTCATGAAAAATACAGGCGATATACTCCTAATACAACTTTTATTGCTTATGGAGCCGAAACGAGAAAAAGCATACTGACCGATGATGAACCTAAGCTAATTGATTGGTATGAGGCGAAAGGCTTATCAGCTAATTCTTACTATCTGGTTGTCGGCAGATTTGTACCAGAGAATAATTTTGAAATAATGATTAGAGAATTTATGAAAAGTAACTCTAAGAAAGATTTTGCTATTATTACCACTGCTAATGATATGTTCTTGAAGGAACTGGAGAAAAAGCTGCACTTTAGAAAGGATTCTAGAATCAAGTTTGTTGGAACAGTATATGATCAAGAACTACTAATGAAAATAAGAGAGAACGCTTACGGATATTTTCATGGACATGAGGTTGGTGGAACCAATCCGAGTCTGCTGGAAGCCTTGGGGAGTACTAATTTGAATTTACTTTTGAATGTTGGATTTAACAGCGAGGTAGGAGGAAATGGAGCACTTTATTGGAGTAAAGATGATGGTGAATTAGCTAGACTTATTGAGAAAGCAGATATGCTCTCTTTAAAGTCAATAAAAGAGCTGGAAATAAAAGCAAAAGAACGTATTGCTGACGAATATAGCTGGAAGCATATTTCAGATTTGTATGAAAAGTGTTTCTTAGCTATGCATGAGGAAAATTGTATATGAATAAGAAGATGGAAATACTTCAATTGGATGAAGATGAATTAAAACGTTATCAGAGATGTATTCTTGAGATAACAAAAGATTTTATTGCAGTTTGTGAATCAGAAAACATTGAATACTCTTTAAGTGGAGGTAGTATTCTGGGGGCTATTCGGCATAAGGGCTTTATTCCTTGGGATGATGATATTGACATCAATATTCCGCGCTCTTCCTATAATACACTTCTTTCTGTGTTTAATAAAAAATTAGGAGATAAGTATTATATTCAAACTCCTGAAAAATATCCAGACATGGGAATACTTGTAACACAAGTTCGTAAGAAAAATACAGTTGCAAGAAGGAAATATGATTGGAAGCAAAAAAAATGTGGTGTTTCAATAGATCTTTATATCATTGAAAATGTGTTTGATAATCCGATTAAACGTTTTTTACAGAAAAACATCAGTATGGCATGTTCTTTTGCGGTATCAGCTATCCGAGAGTGCAATAATCGGAACTTACCAAAAGAATTGATTGAATTGGAAGGTCGTGCTCTAAACTATACGAAAAGTAAATTAATAATGGGCAAACTTCTCAAGGTGATTTCATTAAAAAAATGGGTTGACTGGTGTATATTTTGGTATTCATGTTGTGGAAACAATGAATCTAAGCTGGTAAGTATCCCTACAGGTCGAAAACACTTTTCGGGTGAGATTTATCTAAGAAGTGAGATGTGTGTGTTCAGAAAAGAGAAGTTTGAAACTGAGGATTTTAACGTTCCGATTCATGCTGAAAAGTATTTAGAATCTTTTTACGGAGATTATATGAAACTACCGCCAGTAGAAAAGAGAGAACGTCATCTATTTTTAGAACTGAAATTTTGAATTGAAGGAGAAAAGAATGAATGTAGTAGTATTGACTGCAGCAGGTAATAGTACACGAATGAATCAAGATATTCCAAAGCAATTTATCCATGTGGATAATAAGCCGGTAATCATTCATACAATGGAAGCATTTCAGAGACATCCCAGCATTGATGCAATAATTGTAGTAACAATAGATTCATGGAGTGAAGTAGTATGGGCTTATGCAAAACAATTTAATATTACGAAGTTGAAATGGGTAGTTCCAGGCGGGGATACAGGTCAGGAATCTATCTATAATGGCTTGGCAGAATTGAAGAAACACTTAATTAGTGATGATGTAGTGATGGTGCATGATGGTAATCGCCCTCTTGTTACGAGTGAGATTATTTCCGACAGCATAGCTACATTTTCTAAGTACGGGAGTGCAGTGGCCGTTATTCCCTGCACAGAAGTTGTTTTTGAGAGCAATGATGGAAAATCTTCTTGTGCTTCGACAGAGCGTGAAAAGTTATTTCGTACACAAACTCCCCATACATATAGTTTTGGCGAATTGTGGGGGGCTCATGAGGAAGCAAAAAGACGAGGAATCACAAATACAGCTGCATCATGCATGTTGATGAAGGAACTTGGAAAAATGACCTACTTTTCTAGCGGATCAGAAGAAAATCTAAAAATTACCACATTAGAAGATTTACGGATTTTTAAAGCATTATTGCATACTAAACAAGATAATTGGATTAAAGAATAGGAGGCGATGTACATATGCTTATATACACAGAGGAATACGTTTCCGATTTAATACAAATTCAAAATGTAATAACCAATTTGAATAAGTTGAAAGATGCAAAAGTTTTAATTACTGGTGCTGGAGGGATGATTGGATCGGCACTTGTAGATTTTTTACTAGAACTGAATACACAAAAAAATCTTAATATATGTATTTATGTTGCCGCACGTGACTATAGGAAAATCGAAAATAGATTTGGTTCCATGATGAATGAAAAGAATTTCTTTTTCTTGAAATATGATGCATTACAACCGCTAAATGCAGACGTACATTTTGATTATATCATTCATGCTGCAAGTAATGCTAATCCGAGCAGTTACATGAAACAACCAGTTGAAACAATGCTTACTAATATCATAGGGGTCAAGTCACTCCTAGATTATGCTAATTCGACGAAAATTAAGAGAATTGTATTTGTTTCTTCAAGTGAAGTATATGGGAAAAAAGATGATGAAAAACCATATAGAGAAAATGAATATAGCTTTTTGGACATATTGAATCCGAGAGCCTGTTACCCTTCTTCAAAACGAGCAGCTGAAACACTATGTGCTGCTTATCATCAGGAATATGGAATAGATTACGTCATTGTTCGCCCAGGGCATGTTTATGGACCGACAATGACGGACACTGATAATCGTGCATCATCACAATTTCCCCGAGATGTTTTAAACGGAAAAGATATTGTGATGAAAAGCATGGGAACCCAGATGAGATCGTATTGTTATGTTCTGGATTGTGTTTCTGCAATTATTTCGGCCATGCTTAATGGAGTATCGGGCAATGCATATAATATATCTAATAAGAATTCTATTGTGACAATCCGTGAAATGGCAGAATGCTTTGCTAGAGCAGCGGGGAAAAAGGTGATTTTTGAAGTTCCATCTAAAATGGAGCAATCAAGTTATAATCTTATGGATAATTGTAGTCTGTCATCAGAAAAAATAGAGGCATTAGGATGGAAAGGTATTTTTGATTTACAAAGAGGGAGTGAGCGAACTCTTATGTGTTATAAAATATGAGATTAGATAGTGTTTTGGCAGTAAGGGGGGATGAGATTGGATGAGAGTGTTTTAATATTGATGGCTACATATAATGGAGAAAAATATATAGAACAACAGATAGAAAGTATTTTAGCCCAAGACTATTCCAATTGGCATTTAGTGATTCAAGATGATGGGTCTAGTGATAGGACTGTGGAGATTATAACGAAGTATTGTAATTTTGATAGTAGAATAGAATTTCGCATAAATAATTCTATAATACATGGGGCGTATATTAATTTTCATGGATTAGCGAACCACTATAAAAAGGGAAAAGAATATGATTATTATATGTTTGCAGATCAAGATGATATTTGGTTGAAAAACAAACTGAGCAGATTAATAAATTACATGAATAAGTATTCTAAAGCAAAAGTAGCAACACTATGTTATGCGGATATGGAAGTGATTAATAATAATGGGAAATCTATAGCGATTAGCATTAATGAGCTATTGGGATTAAAATATTATAATGCTTATAGTGTATTCTTTTCCCATAATGTTTTTGGTTGCAATGTTATCATGAATAAACAATTATTTTTGATGATTCCTATTATAGATATAAACAAAAATAGTACTAAGATTTTGTCCCATGATAACTTATATACAAAATATGCAGCAACATTTGGTGAAATCTTATATTTATCAGAACAGCTTATGAAGTATAGGAGACATTCTGCAAATGTTACATCCAAACAAAATTATACATTTACTATTCGGCGGATTATAAAAAGAATTTTTAGCATTAGTGATTTGGCAAAAGACCATGCTCTTACTTATAACCAAAGTCTTATAGCAATTCAAATGATGAAGGAACAGGCAAACATTGAAGAGTGGAAGTTTTTAGAAAGTATTTTAAATACTATAACTCATGGGGGAATTATATATTTAAACTATTCCAGAAAACATAGAATTACTTGGGGGAAAAAAATGAAAACATTAAGTAGAACTTTTATCTTATTAACCGGTTTATATAAAAAGTATTTGCTGACTAATATTGAATATTAGTTGCAACACTTCAATGTAAAAGGATACAGATCAAAACAAAATTTTATTGGACAATCTATTATAAAAAGTAATAAATTGAAGTATTAAGACCACAATGTCATTTTCAAGATGATTGAATATAGAAACCTGATACTTACCTGTAGATTCCATACAGATATGTTTATAGTTATTTTCAATTAACTAATCGTGAAGTTTCAGAACATCAAAATTAATGATTGAAAAAGATTTCTGATTATATTCATAGATTGCAGAAGTATTGGTGGTCAGAAGGGTTTAATGATGACTTTTTGTGGACATCAAGTCCACAATAGGTGGGAGAAATGAACCTTATCATAAGCATCCCCACTTTAAAATAAATAGGAATAGTACATTAACCACTCTCCTGCGACTAAATAAACATGACTTATTTTCAACGATAGAAGTCTATGTTCTGTAGTATATTGCTATTTCATAAATAAATTTCAAACCAATATTGAATAGGTACAACAGTTTCTTACAACTTCTTTGTACCTTGAGTGAAACGAAAGGGATGACAAAAAAACATGAATATTAATGATAACTATAAATCAAAAATTGCAGTAGTGTTGGTGACATACAACCGAAAGGATTGTTTGAAAGTAGCTCTAGAAAAGTACGAGGTTCAAACTCTTGCTCCTAAATACATTATTGTTGTTGATAATAAAAGTAGTGATGGAACTTCAGATTTTCTCAGAAAATGGGAGAGTATTGAAACTAAAGGTATTCAAAAAGTTCTTTTTACAATGCAAGAAAATGTCGGTGGGGCAGGAGGGTTTGCTAAAGGATTAGATTTAGCATTAGGTTTTGATGTAGATTGGATATGGATTGCAGATGATGATGCCTATCCTGAGGATGATGTTCTGAAAGTTATGGTTGATGCTTATGAAAATATGACAACTTTTGATACCTCTAAAGTTGCCGCATTGTGCTCCTCAGTAGTTAATAAAGGGCAGTTTGATTTGTCACATAGACGACGAGTTGAAAAGCATATAAAAGGTATTAAGTTTGTAGATGTCCCATTTAATGAATATAATAATGAATATTTTGAGATTAATCAGGGCTCTTATGTTGGTATGCTTGTAAAAAAAGACAAGTTATTGAAAGTTGGTTTAACGAGGAAGGATTTTTTTATCTATTATGATGATACGGAACATTCGACTCGGCTTAACCAAGAAGGAAAAATTATTTGTATTCCGCGGGCCAAGGTTATACATGATGCGGCGTCAGCTGAGCAGTTTTCATGGAAAAATTATTATGGCTTTAGAAATGTACTGCTGTTGCTTGACAGTCATTATGGAAAATACTATGCAGTTGTTGAAGCTGTAAAAAGATATCTTTTATTCGTTGCTGCTTGGAATAAAAAATATTCAAGAAGTATTAGAAAAATGCTTTGGACAGGTATTATTGATGGATTAAAAGGGGAAAGTGGTATCCATAAAGTTTATAAACCTGGATGGCAGTCAGAAGACTAATTATTTATTATTATGAAGTTTCTATTGGCAGAAAGTTGAGAGGTATCTAAATAAGCATATTCTATAGTTTCTATGAGGGGATATGCATAGTGAAGTATCCCTTCTTTTATTTTGTAGATTAAGATGATATGAAAGGCCTTAAAACAAATGCAAAAACAAAAATCACTTAAATTAAATTTTATAATGAATGCCATTCTTACAATGTCTGCATTTGTATTCCCGCTAATTACTTTTCCGTATGTATCTAGGATTTTGTTGCCTGCGGGTACCGGGAGAGTTTCATTTGCAACTGCTGTAATTTCATATTTTGCTTTATTTGCCCAACTGGGTATACCGACTTATGGCATTCGAGTTTGTGCTCAGGTTCGCGATAACAGGGAAAAATTAACCAAAGTAGTTCAAGAAATATTTATCATTAATATTGTGATGAGCATATTTACTTATATTTTTTTTGCTACAGCGTTGTTTACCGTACCTCGTTTACAGCAGGATAGGGCTTTGTTTGCTATTGCCAGTCTGGTGATTTTTTTAAATGTGATTGGATTTGAGTGGCTATATAAAGCGTTGGAACAATATACTTATATTACCATTCGTTCCATAATTTTTAAATTTATTGCATTGTTGGCCATGTTTGCTCTTGTTCATAAACAGAATGATTATGTAATATATGGAGCTATTTCAATATTTGCCGCTTCAGCTTCTAATATACTCAACTTCATTAATATCCATAAATATGTAGATATAAAACCTGTGGGGAATTATAATATAAAGCGTCACTTAAAACCAATAATAGTATTTTTTGCTATGGCATGTGCTACAACGATTTATACTCAGTTAGATATAGTAATGCTTGGATTTATGACAACAGATGTAGATGTTGGCTACTATAATGCTGCAGTTAAGATAAAATCTATTTTGATAAGTATTGTTACTTCTTTGGGGGTTGTTTTGCTGCCTCGCGCATCTTATTATGTGGAGCATGGATTGAAAGATGAATTTTTGCGTATCACTCAAAAAGCAATCAATTTTGTAATATTGGTGGCTACGCCTATGATGCTGTACTTTACTATTTTTTCAAGGGAAGGAATCACTTTTCTTTCCGGTGATGCCTACGCAGGTTCGATTATTCCAATGCAGATTATTATGCCAACATTGTTGTTTATCGGTTTGACAAATATTATGGGAATGCAGATGCTGGTGCCGTTGGGAAAGGAAAAAATTGTTCTTTATTCGGAAATCGCCGGTGCAGTCGTCAACCTTGTATTAAATACCCTGTTGATTCCAAGAATGGCGTCATCAGGTGCAGCGATTGGCACGCTAGTGGCTGAGATAGTTGTTTGGTTGGTTCAGTATAGTGCATTGCATGGAACTGTCTTGAAGGCATATAGGAAGGTACACTATGGTTTTATCTTGCTAGCGCTTGCACTAGCAAGTGTAGCTTCTATCTGGGTAAAAATGTTATCTTTTAGTGCACTTAAGCCGTCTTTTGCAACACTGATTGTACTAATTATTTCAGCAGTTTTGTTTTTTGGAATGTATGTGCTAGTTCTAACAATTAAAAAAGAACCATTGGTGGTGGAGATAGAAAGACAAATGATTGGGAAAGTGGTTTCTAAAATTAGAAAACATAATGGCATTTCTTAATTCACTAACCTAGCATATTTAATGCTGTTGATCTTTTTACGTAAATTGGCTGAAAGTTGAAAAAAGAAAATTTTGTATATCTCCTTATCTTTTCTCTTATTATAAACAGATTAATATTATATATTTCTTGTCTTTTTGGTCTTAAGTCAATATAGTGGACACCAAAACGGCGACTTTTACGCAGCACCTTTTGAATGCAATTCGTTTGGTGTCTTGTAGCCTAAGCTACTGTGAATCCGCTTTTGATTGTACCAGGAT
>JACERV010000011.1 GCA_013911065.1 Ruminococcus sp.
TGTGTCAATATCATGAGCTGTCTTTACGCATCCGACCAGTTTTCCTTCAAAATATAAGCCTTCTGCATGCACATCATTTACAAAATGCTCAATTTCTGACAGCTCAATCCCTTCGTGGATTCTCTCTGAAATATCCTCAGATATAACAGGATTTTTCACAAAAGCATCTCTATATTTACTTACAAAACCTTTTTCCAGCCTTACAACTTCGAACATATCACAAGCCTGCACCAGAATCAGGAATTCTTCCTCGGGCATGATTTCGCCATATTTTCCAAAACGGCTGCTGCCTTCTTTTTTCTTGCCGTACCAGGGGAACTCTACCTGCCCCAGCTCCTCCGGGTGCGCATTTCCGATATAAGTCTGGTTTGGCCAGTACGCAACTGCGTCTTCATAAGACCGCAGATTTTCAGGTACTAATTTAAGATATTCAGACTCAGGATTCACAATCTTTTCTGTTGTCTGCGTTGTTCCATTATATAAAACCATGCTTGGAGTGTGTACTAATATATAACTTGCTCCTTTGATTACACTATTCATTGGGTATCCACCTTTCTGTGAATTCATATACCAGAAAACCCAGCCTCCCGGTATATCAAAAGGACAGCCCCTATGGGCTACATAGGACCTGCCCTTCTTTACTTGTTACTTAGAATTTACAATACTCATCTCTGATAGATGTCATTTCCTGAACGATATCATCCACATCGAGTACCATTTCCATCATGCTTACTTGTTCGTCATAAACTGCTTCGTCAAATTCTTCCTTCATTTCAGCTTCACATACGTGATATACTTGAAGTCCAAGCTGGACTCCTGTCAACGGACCTGCAAAAGTAGGGTCTCCTGCTGTTACGGTTTCAGCCGCAAGTCCTGCAGCTTCGCCTTCTGCGGCACCAAGTACAACAACTAAGTTCTCTGCACCATATTCATCCGCAAATTCTTTTACCCTCTTCTGATTTTCAAGATCCATTGCGCCTGCGCTTGTTCAGACGAAACACTCGGTAGATGAAAATACAATCTCAGCACCAGCAGTTTTTACACACTCTGCAATTGCCGGTCCTGGAATTCCATCACGGTCACCAATGATGATTGCTTTCTTTCCTTCCAGAATAGCCATAATTCATTTCTCCTTTCTCACATGAAAGAGTGAAAAATTCATATTTTTCACCGCACTTAAACATGAGTCTTTGTCAACTTTATGATAAGGAAATATACTAAATATATTTCTGTATCATCGCTTCAATACTTTCCGGGGTAGCATCGTCTTTCACTACCTCCTCCACTTTCTCACCGTCTTTATAGATTGCCATAACAGGCAGTCCCAGTATCTTCTGTGAGATTGCAAGACGGCGGGCTTTCGTGGTGTTCAAAGAAGTAAATTTCAACTTCTCACCGTAGGTTTCTGCAAATTCATGTACCTTAGGCATCAATGCCTGGCATGGCACACATCCGTCACCATAGAAATCCACAAACACATATCCCTCTGCTTTTAATACTTCTTCTTCAAAGTTTGTCTTATCCAAATCTACCATTTGTCATATCCTCCTTTTCTGCCTGTTTTTAAAGGTTCTGAAATTTCTGTTTTGTTCCCAGCTTAAAAATAATCCGACAGGCTTCTCTCTACCTGTACTGCTGCAATTGCCCCATCCGCAGCCGCAGTAACAACCTGCCTCAGACTTTTCACCCTTACATCTCCTGCCGCATAGACTCCAGGGATATTGGTATGCATGTCTTCGTCTGTTTTAATATACCCGATTTCATCCATATCAATGATACCTTCAAACACTTTTGTATTCGGAATCATCCCGATAAATCCAAACAGCCCAAACAGTCCATCCTCCGGATCAGCGTCTACTTTTCTGGTCTCTCCGGTCTTTACATTCTTCACAATCATTCCCTGAAGAATCTCATCTCCATAGAGCTCCTCCACAACAGTATCCCAGAAGAACTCCATCTTTGGATTGGCAAAGGCTTTCTCCTGTATGGATTTAGCGGCACGCAACTCGTCTCTTCTATGAATCAGGGTGACCTTTCTGGCAAACTTGGTCAGATACAGGGCTTCCTCTACTGCAGAATCTCCCCCTCCTACCACATAGACCTCCAGGTCTTCAAAAAAGTTTGCATCACAGGTTGCACAGTAGGATACACCCTTACTCGCATATTCTTTTTCACCCTTGCAGCCAATCGGTCTTGGGTGAGCGCCTGTGGCAATGATAACGTTCTTTGCCTCATACTGAGTTTTTTCCCCCTTCAGGACTTTGATTTCACCCTCCAGAGAAACTTCCTTGATTGTATCTGACACACGTTCCACTCCGAATCTTTCCGACTGTGCTGTCATTCTTGCTGTCAGGGAGGGGCCGGATTCTCCTTCCAGTACCTGTCCCGGATAATTCTCAATTTCATCGGTGATGGCAATCTGTCCGCCATCCTGTCCCTTCTCTATAATCAGAGCGGAAAGACGGCTTCTGCCTGCGTACAGCCCAGCAGATAATCCTGCCGGGCCTCCTCCTAATATAATTACATCATAAATCTTACTCATGATAATTCCTCTTAAACTTTCTATAACTTTTCTGTCTTTAATACTTTCACAAGTGAAACGCAGGCAAATACCATAATAAATATAAATGGAAAGGCTGCTACAATAGATATTGTCTGCAATGGTTTCAATCCTCCTGCAATCAGAAGGCCAACTGCTGTTATGGACTGGATAATACCCCACAATATCTTCTTACCATTTCCAGGGTTCAAATCTCCCTCTGATGTGAGCATTGACAACACGAAAGTACCTGAATTTGCGGAGGTAATAAAGAATGTACACAACAATACCAGTGCAATTAAGGATAATACTACCCCCAGCGGATACTTCTGCATTACAACAAACAGGCCTGTTTCCGGTACTGCTGCCACTTCTTTTAACACGTCCATAGACAGTTTGCCACTTTCTCCAAGATGAAGTCCAAGAGAACCGAAAATTGCAAACCATACAATAGAGCCAAGGCTTGGTGCGATTACAACACCCATAACAAATTCTCTGATTGTTCTTCCTCTTGAGATTCTTGCAATGAAAATTCCAACAAATGGAGCCCATGCAATCCACCATGCCCAATAGAAGATTCTCCAGCCTTCAACCCATGAGTTATCCCCATATGAGCTGATTCCCAGGCTGTCTTGAGCAAAATTACCCAGATATTGCCCCACACCATTAATGAAATTATTCACCATCTCCAGTCTCGGCCCTACAAGAACTACTGCAATCATCAATATAAATGCAATGTAAAGGTTGGCATCAGATATAAGCTTAATACCTTTCTCAATACCAGATACTGCAGACCAGATATAAACGACTGAAATCACAGCAATGATAATAATCTGGATAAGCAGGGTTGTCGGAATACCAAACAAATAATTGAAACCACTATTAATTTGCAGTACTCCCAGACCAAGAGATGTTACAATACCTGCCACTGTAGCAAACACTGCAAGCACATCTACAATTTTTCCTATGGGACCTTTCACGCCTTTTTCACCAATCAATGGCTCAAAAAGAACGCTTATCAAACCTGGCTTATTCTTTCTGAACTGGAAATATCCTAAGGCAAGCCCAATAATTGCATAGCCTGCCCACGGGTGGATTCCCCAGTGCATAAAAGAAGCTTTCATAGCAAAATCGGCTGCTTCCGCAGATGCAGGATCAATCCCTGCCTTTGGTCCGATATAGTGGGAAATAGGTTCTGCTACTCCCCAGAATACAAGTCCTACTCCCATGCCTGCGCCAAAAAGCATAGCAAACCAGGATGAAGTCTTATATTCTGGTCTGGAATCATCCGGTCCAAGCCGGATTTTTCCATATTTACTCAGTGCGATTCCAATCGCAAATATTACAAAAAATGTCATTGCTAAAAGATATAACCATCCAAAATCCTTTGTTAAAAAGCCAAAAACGGCATCAGATACTTTAGAAAAACTTGCATTACCAGCTACCGCCCAGATAGCCACAATTCCAGTAAGTACTAATGATACATAAAAAACAAAATTATCTGGTTTCTTTTTGTCCACTTTTATGCCCCCTTCTCTCTTCTACCGGACTAAACACGGAATACTGTCTGTTCTTGAACGTCAGCCGTTAAACTTTCCAAAGCCACTTTTGTTCTGTGATAACGCAGTTTCCACTGCTCTTCTTTGGTAGTTCCAGGATCACCAAGAGGATAAGGGATGGAAATTGTTGGAACAATCCTGTTTGCACCAACTGTTTTTGCTACAGGAATCAGATTACACATCAGTACAATTGGGAAGCCAGCCTTCTCAATTTCTTTCACCATCGTTGCACCGCAACGAGTACAGGTACCTCATGTGGCAACCATAATGCAGGCATCTACATGATCTTCTCTTAAAAATGGAACCATTTCCTGAGCCATTCTCTGTGCCTCAGCCTGGGTTGTTCCTGTTCCAACTGTGGAATAGAAATAAGGATGCAGACTTCCGAAAAATCCTTCTTTTTCCAATACTTTCAATGCATCTACCGGAGTAATGACATTAGGATCCGCATCTGCAGCTGCCGGGTCAAATCCAGCATGTATTGTCTTATATTCTCCAGTTTTCAGGGCATCTGTGCTAGAAATATCATATCTGCCCCAGCGTGTAGCTGATGCGGACTGAATGCGGTCCGGGTTATCTACCGGCACGATACCGCCTGTAGTAAGCAGAGCAATTCTGGCTGTCTTTAAATCTTTTACAGGTGCTGCAATCGGAACTCTGTCCATCTTAGGAATCGGAAGTTCTGTCTCAAACGGCTGCCCGTTTACTTTCTTAATCAACATGTCAATCATACGCTCAGAAGCTGGTTTTAAATCAGCACGCCATACCTGACGGCGGATTCCTCTTGGGAAATATCCTTCCTCCTCAGCACTTCCTACCGGCTCACCATTTAATAACTTGTTGGCAACACCGACCATTGCAGCCACGTCTTTTCTCATCTTGGAAGCAATATTTCCGCCTCTTAAGATATACATATCTTTTTTAAACATCTCTGCTCCAGGGTTTTCTTCATTAATAGAAGTTACAACCGGAACACCAAATTTTTCTTTTACAGCCTTACATATTGTACCGCAGGCAACTCCATACCGCCCTGCCTGGAACGCCGGTCCTGCAAGGAAAATATCAAACTCTTTATCTTCCAGCATTCCGATAATTGTTGCAATAGCCGCCTCTGTATTAGATCCTATGTAGTTGTCACCACAGATAACTGTATGGGTAACTTCTGCATCCAAAAGTTTATCAAACTGCATTGCCGGACCGATTTGTCCTTCATGAATCTGAGGTTCAATTCCAGCCTGGTCCTCTCCGCCAATCTGGCCGAAAAACTGGTTTACATATACAATCGCTTTTTTCATCATCTTCCCTCCATTAGAATTCTTTCATCGTTTTCGGGGACCATCCGCAAACCTGGTCACCACAGAACATTGAATTGTTTTCCATAATAATGGAACCATCTTCTCTAACAGATGAACCTAAAATTTCATCATTTGCCCATCCGCCAGAAAGTCCGTCTCTTGCTAATGCTTCCAATTCGCCAAGAACGGTTTCCATAGGAGGCAGCTCGATCATTTCTGAAACATTACCGCAGGATACGATTGCATCACATTTCTCATCCAAAGTCACAAGAGGCTGAGATTGTCCGTCACGTCCCGTACACTCATTTGTTACACCTACAGTCTTAACTCCTGCGTCTTCCAGAGCTACAATACATCCAACAAAGTCCGCATCCGGATTTCCATATCCTTCTTCTGCTACCACGGCAGCATCGGCACCAATTGTTTTTGCAATCTGTGCAACGTAAAGCGCAGCTCTTTCCTTTTCCTCCAATGCAACATTCAGGTTTGACATAATTACGCCCAGGAAATTAATTGTCTTACCGTGCTCTTTGTACAGTGCTTTGATGTTTGGACAATTCTGGAAATCATAGGTTGACCACTTAGAAGAAACAGGCATAAAACTTCCTGATATAATAGCACCGTCTAAAATCTCATTGGGATTCATAACAGTAGGGACCATGTGGTTAGTATCCCAGCCATAAACTAAATCATTGTAGCCTGCGGCCTCCATCTGAGACTGCGGCTGCATTACATAAACAACAGATGGTAATTTTTCAACCTCTTCCCCACGTCTAATCATCGGCTCAGATTCATAAACTTCAGTTTCCTCCGGTGTCAGTTCTTTCAAACATGCACCGATAAACTCTGCAAGCTTATGTCCCGCTCTTCTGAGCGCATCATTCTTTTTCTGCTGCTCACGTTTTTCAAAATCTTCATTCGTATCAGCAACTAGTACAATATTATTTAGCTGACCAAAGTATGTATATTTCTGGCCTTCTCCACTCATGTCGATTACGCCATCCTGAAATCCGCCCCAATGTTTTCCAACTACTAATACACTGCAGTTCTTTAGGGCATAAGTAACGCCATCCCCAGCCTGCGCCAGATCACCTATATATCCCGGGAACAGGCTTCTTCCATCCAGGCGGGTTCTTGGTTCAATTGCTTCTTTTACCGGGCACATACGAATCTTATCTCCCGGCTTCGCAATGTAAAGATCTGCCTCTGTAATCCGCTCATCTTCGCATACAAACTTGAGAGCTTCTTCTTTATTAATAGTAAGCACGCCGTCACTAAACGACAACAGCTCTCCAAATACTATATCTTTCACATAGAAATTACCAATTTCCAGCTTCATGACTTCCTCCTTTTATTGGACTACACTAAATGTCATTTTTACTAAATATTCAATTTAACAAGCGCGCTTATGTTAAATATTATACAATCATATTAGCAATAAGCCTGCTTATTGTCAAGGTATATTTATGATTATTATCTATAATGTTATTTGCTTAATAAATAGCCCTAAAAAAGGGTTATATAACTGTTGAATTTACCTTGATTTTTAGCCATTACGTGGTAAAATTTAAAAGAAATAACTTTACGTTATTTAGCCCAGACTGAAAGGAATAGCAAAGAATCATGAGACCAAATGATATTGATAATGAGGAACTTAAAAAAATAAACCGCAGAGAATTTATTAATGCTACTAAGGAATTAATGGAGCAGGAAAGTTTTCAATATATTTCTATTAGAAAAATCGCGGAAAGAGCAGGCTTTCACAATTCTACACTTTACTTATATTTTAAAGATCTGGACCAACTGCTCCTGTTAGCATCTATGAAGTATTTTCGTGAATACAGCCATTCTTTAAATATACTTAGTCAGGAGAAGCATCCTCCTATTGAGAAATTTATAAGCATCTGGGATTTTTTTCTTACTTCGGTGCTCAAAAACCCTATGATATTTTATAACTTTTTCTTCGGAAAAAGCAGTGACAATTTATATGATATCATGGCGATGTATTATGACATCTTCCCTGAAGAACGCGAACAGTTTTCGAAAGACATTGAAGCGATGTATTTTGGCAGAAACATTACGGAACGTTCTTTGTATATATTACGTACCATCCTTTTCGAAAACACGTCTGTAACGGAAGAAAACCTCTACATGCTGAATGAATTAAGCGTAAGTTATTGTAAATACAAATTAGAGCTCAAATGCCAGAATCCCGATTTAGATTCTGAGCAAATAAAAGAGGATATTCTTACAGCTTACTCTTACCTTTTCGGATTATAAGAAACAAAAGGCAGAACCGCCTGAAAACCGGTTCTGCCTTTTGATATCTCATATTCCTTATCCTTCTATATATTCTCTCATTCCCTGAAAAATCAGCCACACAGAAGTTGCCCCCGCATCCTGGTATCCAATTGCCCTCTCCATCAGGGATTTTGCGCGCCCGAACTTTGCGGTATATTTCTTTGTTTCTTCCATTCCCTGCCTTGCCGCTTCCTCAGCCGCTTTCAACATTTCAAGCAGCCCTTTTCCACAATTCTCCTCCATAGCAGCTACGGCGGGCTCCAGTGCATCCACCATTGTCTTATCTCCAACTTCGGCTTTTCCTCTCTCCTTGATTGCAGACAGGCTCTTGCGCTCCATCCTTGCCAGATCTTCCGCAGTCAAAACAGCCTTTGCTTCCATTTCCTTAGCCCCTGCTAAATAAAGACTACCGAAAATAACCCCTGACGCTCCGCCCATAGACATGAGCATGGCTTTTCCTGCTGCCCCGAACACTGCATAGGCATTCTGCTCCCCCTCCATCTGCTGCAGCTTTTCTTTCGCTTTTCTCATTCCGCCTGCCATTCCAATGCCGTGGTCCCCGTCACCAATAGCGCTGTCTATCTCCGTCAGATATGATTTTTTTGACCTGATTTTGTCCGCTATGTATAAGAGCATCTCCCGGGCATCTTCTGCACTCAGCTCTGTCAGAACTCCTTTTCCTTTTCTGGATACGCAAGGCTCTGATACCACTTCATCATCCAGTTCTTCAGATTTTGGTGCATCAGATGATTGCTCCCCGCCGTATTCTTCAGGCTCCGTCTCATAAGAACTACCTGTCAGCTCTCCTTTTGCATAATAAGGGCTGTAACAGGGCATGCCGTAGTATTGTTTCAACTCTTCATCCAGTTGAAATAAGGTAATGGAAAATCCCCCCATTTCCTGGCTTGTACAATAATTGTTTAAATCCGCGTCATGTACCCTGATTCCATCCTGGTTCAGCAGCTCCTTTACTTTACGGTAAACAATTGCAAGTTCTGTAATGGTAGTAGAGCCTAACCCATTGACCAGTACACATACCTCATCTCCCGCTTTCAGGTCTGTATCCTTCTTAATTTCACCGTACATTTTTTCCGCCAGCACATCAGCGCTCTGCCACTGGGTCCGCAGCACTCCCCGCTCTCCGTGCAGGCCCATTCCGTACTCAATTTCATTTTCCCCCAGCTCAAAGATTGGCTTCTCTACTCCCGGAAGCTGGGCAGATGCGGTGGCAACACCGATGGTCTTTGTATTGTCCCGCGCTTTTTCCGTTACTCTTGCAGCCTCTGTAAGATTCAATCCGGCGTCGCAGGCTGCTCCGGCAATTTTTACCACAAAAACATCCCCGGCAATCCCCCGGCGGTCTTCGATTCTGTCCCCGGGCGCACTGGCAACATCATCCCACACCCGTACGTGGGTGGTCTGTATTCCCTCTTCCTGGAGCATCTCTTCCCCCATATCAAAGTTCAGGTTATCCCCGGCATAGCATCCATATACGAAAAGGACTCCCCGGCCTTCCTCCACGGCTTTCGCAGTCTCATACACTGTGTTGGGATCAGGGGAGGCAAAGATATTTCCGCATGCTGCCGCATCTGCAAGCCCTTTCCCCACAAAGCCGGAGAACATGGGCTCATGCCCGCTTCCGCCGCCAATGACCAGAGCCACCTTTCCCTTCCTTCTCTGTTTTAAAATCACACCGTTTACATCCGGATGCTTCCGGTAATATCTGCTGTAAGCACCAACATAGCCTTCCAGCATCTCTTTTACTACATTGTCCGCATGATTAATTATTTTTCTCATAACTGCCTTCCCTGTCTAATATTTTATTACAGCCTTAATGACATCTTCTTTATGCTCCACATTATAAGCCACACCTTCTATGACATCTTTAAAGTCAAATACATGTGATACAATAGATTTCAATGGAATAGTCCCTTCGCTGACTGCTTTAATTGCCGCCGGATACAGATTCCTGTAGCGGAAAATAGTCTTTAGGTCTCCCTCTTTCGCACTCAGACTTCCGATATCTACCACAACCTCAGGCTCAGCACACATACCAACCAATACAACCCGGCCTCCATTTTTAATTAGTTTCGCGGATTGACGTGTAGTGAATTCTGCCCCTGCTGTTTCAAACACCAAGTTTACACCGCCGCCTGGGAGAGTTTTTACAAATTCTTCAATATTGGTTTCCTTTGCATTAAATGCTTCTTTTGCCCCCACTTCTTTGGCCTTTTCCAAACGCTTATCAATTACATCAACGGCATAAATTTCCTGAACCCCCCTTGCCTTCAGCACCATAATGGTTACCAGCCCGATACAGCCGCAGCCCAGCACTACCGCACTTTGACCAATTTCAGCCTCTGCGATTTTTGCAGCGTGAAAGCCAACAGAAAGAGGTTCAATCAATGCTCCCTCCATTGTATCCACATTTTCAGGAAGCTTATAACACATATTTGCGGGATGTACACAATAATCCGAAAATACCCCATCTCTTTCTTTTGGTATGGCCATAAATGACATATCCGGGCAAAGGTTATAGAAACCTTTCTTACACATCTCGCAAACGCCACAGGGAACGCCCGGCTCAACGGCAATCCTATCACCCTTTTCGAATCCCTTCACATCCTCTCCTACTTCCTCCACAATACCTCCCGGCTCATGTCCAAGTACCAGGGGGCCGTCCGGAACCCAATTGCCCAATCTTCCCGCTTCATAAAAATGCAGATCCGACCCACACACTCCTACATATTCCAGTTTAATGAGAAGTTCACCTTTTTGCGGCTGCGGGATATTCCTTTCTACCCATTCCATCTTTTTTGCACCTGTCATTACTGCAACTTTCATTTTCCCTTCCATATCGGGCACCTCTTTTCTTTGTCTCTTTTTTAACAATACTTATTTTTTTAAGTGGCTGGGAAATTCCCAACCACTTACAATTTTTCTCAGGGCATATTTTTACAAATGTTTCTTATTGAGAAAGCATCACTTTACTTCGCGTAGACTGTTGTCAGCAATTCATCAACATTGTCTTTTGTAATCCATTTCATATCAATATAAGACAATTCTTTTTCTGTTACTTTTCCTTCCAGTACATCATAAGCCTTTTGAACTGCTTCACTGCCTTCCAGTTCGGCATCCTGATATACAGTTCCGAGAAGTGTGCCGTCTTTCACTGCATTGCAGCCATCTAAAATTGCATCTACACCTGTCACTACGATTTTATCTGTAAGTCCCGCTGCCTCCAATGCCTGGATTGCACCCAGTGCCATCTCATCGTTATGAGCTACGATTGCATCAATTTGACCGCTAAATGACTCCAGCCAGTTCTCCACTAATGTCAGGGCTTCTTCACGGCTCCAGTTTGCAGTCTGGTCTGCCAGCACTTCAATCTTACCTTTGTATTTATCAAGGACATTTTGATTTCCTTCCAGACGCTGAATTTGTGCAGACTGTCCGATTGGCCCTTCCAGAATTACAATGTTGCCTTCTCCGCCGATGGCATCAATGGCATTCTGCATCTCCAGTTCACCTGCCAGCACATCATCCGGCCCAACATAATGATAAGGTTCTTCCGTATTGAAAAGCATATTTACACCAACCAGCGGAATACCTGCATCCTCACACATTTCCATTGCAGGAAGGATTGCGTCAGAGTCTACTGCAGCTACAATAATCACATCAACCTTCTGTGCAATCAGGTTCTCAACCTGTGTAATCTGATTCTGGGCATCTTGCTGTGCGTCCAGCATAACAAGATCACATCCAAGTTTATCCGCTCTCTGTTCCATACCTTCCACCATCAGAGTCACAAACTCTGTCATATAATATACTGTACATCCAATGGTATAACCTCCATCCTTCTCAGATGAGGTTTCCTGTTTCTCTTCCCCGCCGGATTTTTCCTCTGTCCCGGTGCTGCATCCCAACAGCATACCGGCTACCATACCTGCAACAAGTAAAACCGCCAATATTCTTTTTTTCATAACCTATTTCCCTCCTGAAATTATTCATTACGTTTAGAATCGATTAATATCGCCCCGAGAATAATCAATCCCTTTACAATCTGCTGGTAGAATGAAGATACATTCAGCAAATCCAGCCCGTTGTTTACAATTCCTAACAAAATAGCACCTACAATTGTTCCCCAGAGTCTTCCGCGGCCTCCCGAGAGACTGGTTCCTCCTATTACCGTTGCTGCAATTGCATCCAGCTCATAGCTTTCCCCTGCCGTTGGCAGCCCTGCCGATACACGGGCCGTCAGAATAATTGCTGCAATCCCGCATGCAATCCCGCTTAAGACATATACCATCATCTTAATCCACTTTACATTGATACCCGATACCATCGCTGCATTTTCATTTCCGCCGACTGCATACACATAACGTCCGAACTTTAATTTCGTCAGCATGATACTGGCCAATACAAACACAAGAATCAAGATGATTGTTGGTACCGGTATACCTGCAATACTTCCCTTTCCAATTGCAAGAAAGTTGGTAGGGAGATTGGAAATGGGGCGCCCATTACTATACACATAGGTCATACCCCGTGCAATTGTCATCATAGACAGCGTTACTACAAACGGCGCCGCATTCCGGTAAGCTACGAAATATCCATTATAAAGCCCCAGAAGCCCTCCGGCCAGGATAGCGATTAAAAGAACCAGTACAATTGGATACTCCTTATCCCGTAAAAACCCTGCTGCAATAATCCCCGAAAATGCCACAATGGAACCTACCGACAAATCAATCCCTCCCGTAAGACAGACTATGGTCATTCCAATGGCTAAAATCCCGTTAATGGATATCTGGCGCAGCACGTTCAGCAGGTTCGTCGTTGTCAAAAAATTTCTGGAAATAAACGATAATATAATTCCCAGCCCTATGACAATAAATATAAGCATGTATGTCTGAATCCACTTCCTGTCAAACCCTTTCATTTTCTCCTTCATTCCTGTGCTCCTCCTTCATTTACATCTGAAGCATACATCATGATTTTCTCCTGCGTTGCTTCTCCCCTTGTCAATTCTCCCTGCTTCCTTCCCTCATAAAAAACAATAATCCGGTCCGACATTCCCAGTATTTCAGGCATTTCTGAAGAAATGAATATAATTGCTTTTCCTTCCTCTGCCAGCTTTGCAACCAGCTTATATATCTCCGTCTTGGCTCCTACGTCAATGCCTCTTGTAGGCTCATCAAAAATAAGTACATCCGGGTTCTGAATCAGCCATTTGGCCAGTACAATTTTCTGCTGGTTTCCTCCGCTGAGCTGTTTTACCATTTGCTGCATACTCGGTGTTTTAATATTAAGTTTCTCTTTATACTCTTCCGCAACCTTCATGGACTGTTTACGGTTCACCGCTCCTATCTTATTAGACAGCTTGTCAAGGGACGGCAGAATGGTATTGTCGTAAACACTCATTTCCAGTACAAGGCCATTTCCCTTCCGGTCTTCTGTTACATACCCAATTCCCTTTGAGATTGCTTTCCTCGGCTTTGGTTTCCCCAGTTCCTCTCCATTGATGTAAATCGAACCCGAGGTAGGCTGGGTAATACCAAAAAGTGCATTCATCACCTCTGTCCGGCCCGAACCCATTAAACCTGAAAATCCAAGTATTTCACCCTTTCTCAACTCAAAGGAAATTTCCTCAAACACACCTGACTGACCGAGATTTTCCACCTTCAATACCACATCTCCGATTTGGTTTGAGCGTTGCGGATATATCTTGGTAAGCTCCCGATCTACCATTTTTACAACAAGCTGATTTTCATCAATCTTATCGGAATCATATGTACCGATATATTCTCCATCCCGGAAAACGGTAATTTCATCTGCAATCCGAAACACCTCATCCATTTTATGTGTAATATATACAATACACTTGCCCTCTTCCTTCAGGCTTTTAATAATCCGGAACAGATTGGATATCTCCCGCTCCGTAATCGTGGCAGAGGGCTCATCCATAATGATAATCTCCGCTTCATAGGACAATGCCTTGGCAATTTCCACCATCTGCATCTGGGAAACGGTGAGTTCCTTCATCCGCATGGAAGGATGAAGACTCACCCCCACTTTTTCCAGCAAGGCAGAAGCTTCCTGATTCATTCGTTTATAATCAACAAATTTTCCTCTACAGAATTCTTTTCCCAAAAACAAGTTTTCTGCAATCGTCATATCCAAAATGGGACTTAACTCCTGATGAATCATGGAAATTCCGTGATTCAGCGCCTGTTTTGGTGTCTGAAGCGATACTTTTTTCCCATGCAGATACAGTTCTCCCTCGTCCGCCTGGTAAATACCTGCTATAATCTTCATCAAGGTTGATTTCCCGGCTCCGTTTTCACCCATCAATGCATGAACCTTTCCCTTTACCAGTCTGAAATTGACATTGGATAAAGCTAAAACTCCCGGAAAACGCTTTGTGATATTCCTGGCTTCAAACACAGGCTCTTCCCTTGCCTTGTCATCATTTCCCATAAACTTTTCCTCCCATACATTTAATCACCATCCTCAGTTTTCTCCCGATAACTGAATACTATCATATTGCTTCGCTTACTCATACTTATTATCTTTACAACAGGGGGGTCAATCTTTTGATATTGGATGTTTTGCATAATTATATTCATCACTTTGTTAATTTTTTATCCATATTGTATACTTATTGAACTACTAACGTTCAATATGGTATATTTATATAATTTACTTTTTCAGCCTATTTTTATTGTAGAATAAAGAGTTTGCTGCCGCCGCATAGCAATATTTACCTCTTACGCCGCAGTGTGATCCCCGGTGGGGTTTTTATGTAATAGGAAACACAGCTTCTTATTACATAAAAAAATGAGCTGTAACACTTTCCGTATTACAGCTTTCCATTTTCTATATTTTTGAATATATAAATTCATACGCTTCCTTCTTAGAAATCATCCTGCCATGCCGCATGTACAGCTCCCGGCCCTGGCAATAATTAAACTCCGCGGTATTGGCTGTAATAATCAGCACCGGAATCTTCCTGCTTTCAAGAGTATACAACATTTGCCTTACCGTTTCCCTGGCCTGGATATCTCCTTCAGCAAACGGCTGGATACAAACAAGCAGATGAGGAGAATAGATAAGCCACCTGCAGTATACAATCTTTTGAATATCAGAAGGAGACAGCTCTTTTATTTTCCTCCCATATACATCATCCGGAATAATATCCCCCAAAAGCCTTCTCACACTTTTCTTATACTTGGATATCATCCACATTCCCGAAACCTTATGTGATAACAACATCTGAAGATTATCCATAGCCGTAAGCTCGGAGAACAAAGATGCTGTCCTCGGATTTCCTTCCACGACTCCAATTCTATCCTTTAGTCCTCCCATGGTTTTTTTCATTTCCCGCCCGATACCGCCGGTCCAAAGCCTGCCGCCAAAGATCTCGGTTTCCCCCTTCATAAAGACAATCATCTCTTCATAGCTGCGTTCGTCAATACAAAAGAGCTTCACAATTTCCCCCTTGCCCACAGTAAAAGATACATTTTTTAGATAAGCCGTAGAGACATTCTCTATTTTCACTTCTCCGCCATAGTTCTGTTCCTGTTTTATCTTCCAGTCCTCTATTCCCTTTTCCATTTCATTCCGGTACAAGATCGTATGCAGCATTGTGTAATCACAGTTGTCCACATCTTTTATCATACATGTTCTGCCATGCCTTATTATCACTACGGTATCCGTATAGAAAAAATTGATATCCTCCAGAGGCTCTACCACCACAAAGGAAACCCCTTTTCTACGCAGTTTTTCAAGCAGCTTCCACAGGCTTTTTATTTCCTGGTCACTCAGGCAGTTACTGAGTGCAGTCAGCATAATTACTTTCTTATCCAGCAGATATGCCTTTAAAATCTCTATTTGCACTTTCTCAAATATAGCAAGACGGCTGACAGGCCGCTCCATATCTATAAATATCTCAAATTGCTCAAAGAGCCGGAGTGTTTCTTTTCTATAATTACTTTGCCTTACCCACTGGCCCTTTACCTGAGGACGGATTAAAAAGAGATTTTCCTCAATTGTAACAGAATCAATCAGCCTGCTATCCATGGAAATGACTTCTATGGAGCTTTTCAGTACCCGGAACACATCTTTTTCCAGGACTTTTTGCTCCTCATAATATACCCGCCCATAATCCGCTCCCACGGCGCCCGTCACAATCTCAAAAAACAAACTTTTTGCCTGTATATTGTCAAATACACAGTGAATAATTTCTCCCTCAAATACCTGAAGCTCTACACCTTTGAGCAGTGTCCCTTTTTTAAGATTTTCAATTCTCAGCAGTTCTTTCTTCATATTCCCCTCGTTTTAACTTTGGCAGCATCACTTTAACATCCGTACCGATTCCTTCCACACTGTATACATGAACCCCATAATCTTCTCCAAACAGCAGTTTGATACGGCTATTGACGTTCTTCATTGCAATTCCGCCTTTTCTTTTCCTGTCTTCTCCTACATAACTCACTGCAACCTTGTCAAAGTAATTGTTAATCTGCTCCACCTGTTCTTCCGGCATACCTATACCATTGTCCGAAACGGTAATCATAAGCTTGTTATCCGTAGTATCAATTTCCACCTGAATGACTCCGCCCTGCACCTTTTTCTCAATCCCATGATAAATTGCATTTTCTACAAAAGGCTGAATTGTAAGTTTTGGGAGCTTAAGCTGCAAAATTTCCTCTTCTCTTGGATACGTAATCTGAAGCTTTACTTTTTCTCCAAACCGATAATGTTGAATGGTAAAATAATTCTCTACATTATCAATCTCCTCTTCCAGGGTAACCAGTTTATCCACTCCTGTAATGGAATACCGAAAAAAAATAGACAATGCTTCCGTTGTCTCCGCTACACTGTTTAATCCGCCGCAAATCGCATCCCCCCGGATTGCTTCCAGCGTATTATATAGAAAATGGGGATTTATCTGATTCTGCAGCGCCAAATATTCTGCCTGCTTTTTCGACATTCTTATGGCATCCTGCTTGTTCAGTAAATGACGTACCTTTTTCATAACCTGATGCCATCCGGGCATAAGTTCATATTCTGCCTCAAACAGATCCTCATAAACCTGTCCGTCAATAAATCGCTGATACAGCTTTTTCATCTCCCGGTAAGGCTTTACCACATACTGTATAATAAGATAAGCAGCAGCCAGATATACAACTGCTTCTCCCCAAATCAACCAATATATATACCGGGCAGATATATCCTCCTCAGAGCATATTACACTTAATATTCCGATATTTATTATCCCCGTTAAAATAAACATGATAAAAATAATAATTGCCCTGACCGAAAGTGCCTTTTTCTTCATTGCTTTCCCTTCCTAATTATATAGCTTGCGGAATTCCGTAGGTGTTACCCCTGTCAGTTTCTTAAACAATCTCGAAAAATATTTAGTATCGGAATATCCTACTGCATAAGAAATGTCCTCTACCTGCTGTTCTGTATCCAAAAGCATGCCTTTTGCATTATCAATACGAATTTTTTTTAAGTAATCGGAAAAATTCATTCCCGTCTCTTTTTTAAACATGGCAGAAAAATAAGTTGGATTAAATCCGATGTTCTTACTGACCATCTCAAGTGTCAATGCCTGATAATAGTTCTCTCCTATGTACTGCTTTGCGATTCTGATGGGTCTGGATTCCACATACTTCTTTTCCTCCATCCAGTGTACCAGAGAGCTTACAATATATTGCTTCAGATGGCTTATTACCTCAGGTATAGTCCCAAACAGTTCAAACTGTGCCAGCAATTCCAGATATTGGCCTGGTATGGCAATGTTGTAGTTGTGGGTTCCAAAATAAAACAGTGTCAGGACTTCTTTATATACCTCTTCCACAAGGCGCCCGTCCTTCAATGGGTTTTTTAATAGTTTTATTTGTAAATCTTTTAGTTCATCCTCAATACTTCCCTGGTCTATAATTTCAATATAACTTAAAAATCTCTTTTTAAAGGAATTGTCTATAATCTTCTTAACCTCTTCCTCGCATTCTTCGTTCCCTATATCCCGCAGAAGAAAATCTTCCCCATAATAGAATCTCCCCCGGACAGCCTGCCTTGCTTCCTCGAAGCTTTCCAGTATTTTCTGCATACTGTCTTTTATTTTCCCAAGACCAATATAAACCTGCACCTCTTCGAATACATCCTGAAGTCTGACAATATCCAATTTCACCTTCTTCAGTCTTCTGTAAACCTTGTGCATCTCTTCATCTGACCCATTGAGAATACCATATATATCACCATCAATGACGCAGGTTACCACCTCATTACACAGGCTTTTCAACGCATCATTTATAATTTCTATCCCTTTCCCCCGCAGTATTGCCCGCATGTCCGCATCTTCTTTCCGCTTTCCAGGTATTATCTTTACAATCAGTGTCTGATAGCATGTCTCTTCAAAATTATAATGATATTCTTTATTAATTTTATCAATAACAAAAAACCCGCCAAACTTTTCCGGCCGCTTCAACAAATCTTCCACCAGGCTCCGCTTTAATTTTTCCTCATTCTCCTCCAGCCGCTGCCGCATCTCCTGCCATTTCTGAGTATCCCTGAGTTCTTCCTGGCACTTATCTAAAATCTTCTGTAAAGTTGCCGTCAAATCTTTTTTTCGTATTGGTTTCAGAAGGTAATCCTCTACCCCATACCGGATTGCATTCTGAGCATAATCAAACTGACTGTAGCCGCTTATAATAACAATATGCATATCCGGATACAACACCTTCGCTTTCTGTATCAGCTCCAAACCGTCATATCCAGGCATCCGGATGTCGGTAACCATAACATTTACCGTGTTTTCCTGCAGGAACTTATATGCAGAGATTCCATCATTGACCACGCCTACAATTTCAAATCCAAGCGCCTCCCATTCCACTAGATTAACAATCAACTGGCATACCTTTTTTTCATCATCTGCAATCAGTACCTTCAGCATACTTTGCCCCCTCCTAAATTCAGCATACAAAAATGGAGCGTCGCTTCATAGATGACAACTCATCTATTTTGCAACACCCCTTCCACTTCCTTACTTATTTATCTTGCATTATCATAGCCTATAAATGCATCTACTTTAGGCTGGGAAGAACAGCCTTCTTCAAACTCATTTGTCAAAAATGCATCTACAAGCTCTTCTCTCAGCTTATTGCCAACGGTAAATGCACCAAGGCAGGCAATATTTGCATCATTGCTGAGTCTTGCTCTTTTTGCTGAATATACATCAGAAATCAGCGCTGCATACGCACCCTTTACCTTATTTGCAGTGATAGATACGCCAATACCAGTTCCACAAATCAGAATTCCGCGGTCATACTCTTTCGCAGCAACTGCCTCTGCAACTTTAATCGCTACGTTTGCATAAATAGGGTCTTCACTTCCAAAATCAGTAATTTCCCCATATCCTTTCTCTTCCATGAACTTTACCAGCTCTTCTTTTGCTTCCTGTGCATTTGGGTCACAACCGATTGCTATTTTCATCTTAATTCTCCTCCTGAATCTAGTTTTCACTTTATATGTCCTTTGCTCTATTCATATTCTAACATTGCACTCCCATTTTGTCCACTTTCGTTTTCTTTCGGTACTATTCTTTTATTTTAATATTATTTTATTTCTGGACCAAAAAAGCTGCAATCCTCTATTTCTAAAGGATTGCAGCCTATATACTTATATTACACAACCAGAGTCAAGATTACTCGATGATCTTAGCAACTTTTCCTGATCCAACTGTACGTCCACCTTCACGGATAGCGAATCCAAGACCCTCTTCCATAGCGATTGGGTGAATCAGTTCGATTGACATTTCTACGTTGTCTCCAGGCATGCACATTTCAACGCCTTCTGGCAGATCACAAACGCCTGTTACGTCTGTTGTTCTGAAATAGAACTGTGGTCTGTAGTTGTTGAAGAATGGTGTATGACGTCCACCTTCATCTTTTGTCAGAACGTAAACCTGAGCTGTAAATTTCTTGTGGCATTTTACTGTACCTGGTTTAATCAGAACCTGACCTCTTTCGATTTCAGTTCTCTGAACACCACGAAGCAGAGCACCGATGTTATCTCCAGCCTGTGCTTCATCAAGGAGTTTACGGAACATCTCGATACCTGTTACAGTTGTTTCCATAGCCTCATCTTTGATACCAATGATTTCGATTTTATCATTTACGTGAAGTGTTCCACGCTCTACTCTACCTGTAGCAACTGTTCCACGTCCTGTGATAGAGAATACGTCCTCTACAGGCATAAGGAATGGCTTATCTGTGTCACGTTCTGGGTCTGGAATCCAGCTGTCAACAGCATCCATAAGCTCCATGATCTTGTCTCCCCATGCTCCTGTTGGATCTTCAAGAGCTTTCAGAGCTGATCCCTGGATAACCGGAGTGTCATCTCCTGGGAATTCATATTCGCTCAGAAGTTCACGGATTTCCATTTCTACTAATTCAAGAAGTTCTTCATCGTCTACCATGTCACATTTGTTCATGAATACAACGATGTAAGGTACACCTACCTGACGGGACAGAAGGATGTGCTCTTTTGTCTGAGCCATAACACCATCAGTAGCAGCTACAACAAGGATAGCACCATCCATCTGAGCAGCACCTGTGATCATGTTCTTTACATAATCGGCATGTCCTGGGCAGTCAACGTGTGCATAGTGACGTTTGTCTGTCTCATACTCTACGTGAGATGTAGAAATCGTGATTCCACGTTCTCTCTCCTCTGGAGCCTTATCAATTTTGTCGAAATCAACTGCTGCGTTTCCTGATACTCTCTCAGAAAGTGTCTTTGTAATAGCAGCTGTTAATGTTGTTTTACCATGGTCAACGTGTCCAATAGTACCAATATTAGCATGTGGTTTGTTTCTTTCAAATTTAGCTTTTGCCATTTTGAATAATCCTCCTTAATATATCGCCTATTTACAGGCATTTTCTTGGTTTTCGCTTTTACTCGGCTATCTCTGATTATATTTCATAATCCTGTGTTTTTCAAGCCTTTTTCTGATATTTAGGCATTTTTGTTGGACAATACTTTTTCCTGTACAGACTTCGGTACTGGCTCATAACTATCGAAGAACATAGAGTAGTTACCACGTCCCTGAGTTCTGGAACGCAAATCTGTAGAATAGCCGAACATTTCAGACAATGGCACGAACGCACGGACAATCTTACCGCCGCCTAAATCATCCATTCCTTCAATACGTCCACGGCGTGAGTTGATATCACCAATGATATCTCCCATATATTCCTCAGGCATTGTTACCTCTACCTTCATGATTGGCTCAAGAAGTACCGGGGAGGATTTCTTCATTGCATCTTTGAATGCCAAAGATCCTGCAATGTGGAATGCCATTTCACTGGAGTCGACTTCATGATAAGAACCGTCATATACGGTTGCATGAACACCAACTACCGGGAATCCGCCGAGAACACCGGCTTTCATAGCTTCCTCGATACCTGCGCCTACTGCCGGGATGTATTCCCTAGGAATAGAACCGCCGACTACAGCAGAATCAAACTTGTATATCTCTTCGCCATTGACATCCATTGGCTCAAATTTAACCTTACAGTGTCCGTACTGTCCACGTCCACCTGACTGCTTTGCATATTTACTATCTACATCAACAGGTTTTGTAAAGGACTCTTTGTAAGCAACCTGAGGTGCACCTACGTTAGCCTCCACCTTAAATTCACGCAGAAGTCTGTCTACAATGATTTCCAGATGAAGCTCACCCATACCTGCGATAATTGTCTGTCCTGTCTCTTTATCTGTGTGTGCACGGAATGTAGGATCTTCTTCTGCAAGTTTCGCAAGAGATTCTCCTAATTTACCCTGAGAAGCTTTTGTCTTAGGCTCGATAGCAAGCTCAATAACTGGCTCTGGGAATTCCATGGACTCCAGAATAACCGGATGACGCTCGTCACAGATTGTATCACCTGTTGTTGTAAACTTAAATCCAATAGCAGCAGCGATATCTCCTGAATAAACCTTATCCAGCTCCTGTCTCTTGTTGGCATGCATCTGGAGGATACGTCCAACACGCTCCTTCTTGCCTTTTGTTGCATTCAGCACATAGGAACCCGAGTTTACGGAACCTGAATATACCCTGAAGTAAGCAAGCTTACCTACGAACGGGTCTGTCATAATCTTAAATGCCAAAGCTGAAAATGGTTCTTCATCAGAAGAATGTCTAACCACTTCATTTCCTTCCAGATCCACACCATCAATTGGAGGGATGTCGGTAGGAGCCGGCATATATTCAATAACTGCATCCAATAATTTCTGAACACCTTTATTTCTGTAAGCTGTACCGCAGCATACAGGAATAGCTGCACATTCACAGGTGGCTTTTCTAAGCCCTGCTTTGAGTGCCTCAACAGAAGGTTCCTCACCTTCCAGGTATTCCATCATCAGATCATCATCTAACTCACAGATCTTCTCAACTAATTCTGTACGGTAAAGCTCTGCATCGTCTTTCATATCTTCCGGAATCTCTGTAACAGAAATATCATCACCTTTATCATCATTGTAGATGTAGGCCTGCATTTCCATCAAGTCAATAATTCCTTTGAAATCTTCTTCTTTGCCAATTGGCAGCTGAAGGCAGATTGCATTCTTACCTAATCTGTTTTTAATCTGTTCAACAGCGTTGTAAAAATCAGCACCTAAAATGTCCATCTTGTTAATAAATGCCATTCTTGGTACATTATACGTGTCAGCCTGACGCCATACGTTCTCTGACTGCGGCTCAACACCACCCTTAGCACAGAACACGCCTACGGCACCGTCCAGTACACGGAGTGAACGTTCAACTTCTACAGTAAAGTCAACGTGTCCCGGCGTGTCAATAATATTAACACGATGTTCCAGGGCACCGGCCTTTGGTTTCGTTTGCTCTTCCAAAGTCCAGTGACATGTTGTAGCAGCTGAAGTAATCGTGATACCTCTTTCCTGTTCCTGCTCCATCCAGTCCATAGTAGCAGTACCTTCATGGGTATCACCAATCTTATAGTTTACACCAGTATAATACAGGATACGCTCTGTCAATGTCGTTTTACCGGCATCAATATGAGCCATAATACCAATATTTCTGGTTCTCTCTAATGGATATTCTCTTCCAGCCAAGATTTTTTCCTCCTAATTAAAAGCGGTAGTGAGCAAATGCTTTATTTGCTTCTGCCATCTTGTGCATGTCTTCTTTCTTCTTTACTGATGCACCAGTATTGTTGGATGCATCAAGAAGCTCATTCGCAAGTCTTTCTTCCATTGTCTTTTCGCCTCTTTTACGAGAAAACAGTGTGAGCCAACGAAGTGCAAGAGCCTGTCTTCTTTCCGCTCTTACCTCGATCGGCACCTGGTAAGTTGCTCCACCGATACGTCTTGCCTTAACTTCCAGTACCGGCATAATGTTGTTCATAGCTTCTTCAAACACTTCAACTGCCGGCTTATCTGACTTTGCTTCAATTCTCTCAAACGCTTTATATACAATCCTCTGTGCTACACCTTTCTTACCGTCCAACATGATATTGTTGATAAGTTTGGTAACAACCTTATTGTTGTATATTGGGTCCGCTAATACATCTCTCTTTTGAGTATGTCCTTTACGTGGCACGGTCCTTCCCTCCTTAATCACTACTTCCGGTCTCTGCCGGGATTAATTCATCGGTACTCACATGTGTCTCTCTATGGAAATCGCGTTTCATGTGTTCGTGGCCGCAAGACTCTTCTATAGAAACCCGGATAAACGGGTTCTGTTTAATCCGCAACCTACGATAATCATAGTTCTGTTTGTGATACGATTTAACTATTTAGTTACACTTGCTAACAAAAACTCATTAAGCGCTTTGGATTTATTTTGCGTCTTTCGGTCTCTTAGCGCCGTACTTAGAACGAGCCTGTCTTCTCTTAGCAACACCTGCTGTATCAAGTGTACCTCTGACGATATGGTATCTTGTACCTGGCAGGTCCTTAACTCTTCCTCCACGAATCAGAACAACGCTATGTTCCTGAAGGTTGTGTCCTTCACCTGGGATGTAGCTTGTTACTTCGATTCCGTTGGAAAGACGAACTCTGGCAATCTTTCTCAGAGCTGAGTTAGGCTTCTTAGGTGTAGCTGTCTTAACTGCTGTACACACACCTCTTTTCTGTGGTGCGGATGCATTCGTAGCACGTTTCTGCAGAGAGTTGTATCCCTTCTGAAGTGCCGGTGAACCTGATTTCCTTTCAGAAGTCTGACGTCCTTTTCTAACTAACTGGTTAAATGTTGGCATTCTTTTTCACCTCCTATGATTCTTTCGTTTCCTTCCAGCCTGTGCGGAAGGGTGGTTGCAGATAATTGTGATTATCTTGATTTGTGCACTAAAAATAGCGTATCTTTGTGCACGCTAAATCAGTTTATTACGTTTTCATGGGAAAGTCAAGGGGTTTTTATTGATTTTGTTACAGTTTCGCTATGCAAAACACAATTGAGGGTATAACCAGACTGTAACACACACTCAAACCTATAGTCCCAGCTCATCCGATATCGCACGCATTTCTTCCAGTGCAATGTCTATGAACTCATCCAGCGACATTCCCGTGAATTCGATGGATTCCATGTAGTCCCTGTTTGCCCCTGATGCAAAACGCAATTCTCCAAATCTTTTATTTACTGATTTTTTCTTCACGCTTGCAATTTTCTTATCTGGATAAATCTGGGCAATAGCCTTCAAAAATCCACTCATAGGGTCTGCCGCAAGCACCGCATATTGCAGTGTTGTTCTTGCTTTTACGCCAGATGCGGGATTGTGGGCACAGATAGCCTGAAACAATTCCTGGTCATCAATCCCTTCCTTTTTCAATATTTCTACAGATGTAGGTCCGTGAACCTCTGGATGCTCCTGCCATTCACAATGTTCCTCGTCCAAATCGTGAAGAAGTCCTACAATACCCCAGCGTTCCACATCTGAAGGTGCCAGCTTTTTCGCCAGCCCTTTCATAATGGCCTCTACTGCCAGAGAATGCTGTAAATACTTTTCACCCTTCATGTATTTTGTAAGTATTTCATATGCCTTTTCTCTCGTCATTTACTATCTCCTTCCTGTATTCCTAAGTTGAAAAAATAAAATTTTATTAAAACAAAATCAAAGGGACCCTTCCCTTATAATAAAGAAACAGGCCCCCGTACATGAATTCTAGTATGATTTTCCCCAATATACCATATGCTTCGCCGGCTTTCCGCAGAATATGCAGACATCGGACAGGTGTTCCTGTTCCTCCGGGATACATCTGGAGGATGCACCTCCTGTATAATATTTAATCTCACCTTCACATTCTTCATCACCGCACCACATCGCTTTAATAAAGCCCTGGTGTTTCTTGAATTTCTCATTCATTTCTTCCATAGTCACTGCAGTGTTGATGTGATTATCCAGGAAGGCCTTTGCTCTGTCAAACATATCTTTCTGAATTGTATCCAATATGCCGGAAAGCTTTTCTGCAAGTTCATCCATAGGAATTATAATCTTCTCACTGTTATCACGGCGTACGACTACGACCTGATTATTTTCAATATCTTTCGGACCGATTTCAATTCTGGTCGGAATTCCAAGTTTTTCCTGCTCACTGAACTTCCATCCCGGACTCTTCTCAGAATCGTCAATGCTTACTCTGTATCCTGCTGCCTTTAACGTATCAAACAGCTCATTTGCTTTATCCAGGACCCCTTCTTTATGCTGTGCAATAGGAATGATTCTTGTCTGTACCGGTGCAATTCTAGGCGGCATAACCAATCCTCTGTCATCACCATGTACCATAATAATCGCACCGATGCTCCTTGTGGAAAGACCCCATGATGTCTCGTAAACACTGTGGAGCTCGTTATTTTTATCTGCATATTTAATATCAAATGCATCCGGGAATGCGCTGCCGAAGAAATGGCTGGTAGCAGACTGCAATGCTTTTCCGTCATGCATCAATGCCTCTAACGTGTAAGTATCCTGTGCACCCGCAAATTTCTCACTCTCTGTCTTACGTCCCGTGACAACTGGAATTGCCAAATCTTCTGCAAGGCAATCCACATATACATCGCGCATCTGAATCGTTCTTTCCTCTGCCTCTTCATATGTTGCATGAATTGTATGTCCTTCCTGCCATAAAAACTCTCTGGAACGAAGGAAAGGTCTCGTTGTTTTTTCCCAGCGCAGTACGGAATTCCATTGATTCCAAACTTTTGGCAGGTCTCTGTAGGACTGTACTGTCTTACTCCATAAATCACAGAACAAAGTCTCGGAAGTAGGACGGATGCAGAATCTCTCTTGAAGTCTTTCCATACCGCCATGTGTCACCCATGCTACCTCAGGGGCAAATCCGTCGATGTGAGCCGCTTCCTTCTGAAGCAACGACTCTGGTATGAGAACCGGAAGATATACATTCTGTACTCCTGTATCTTTAAAACGCTTATCCAGACTTGCCTGAATATTTTCCCAAATTGCATAGCCATTCGGCAGATAATTCAGACAACCCTTTACGCTTGAATAATCACACAATTCTGCCTCCCGCACCACATCAGTATACCATTGTGCGAAATCTTCATCTCTTGATGTAATTGACTTGACTAATTTCTTTTCCTTTGCCATAATATGTCTCCTTTTTTCAATTTCCCAGGACCCTTGCCCCGTTTTTCTTATATGGAAAGAAACTTTCTACATTATATAAAAAGCCGAAACTTTCTTTCCCTTCAAAAAGGGACCGAAAGTTTCGGCGGTACCACCCTAATTAACTGTAATTTACAGTTCACTCATTCACCGTTAACGCCGGCTCTACGCTGTGTTTTCACACAGGGGCTCCCGGGCCGGTTCTGTACATTCCGCGCAGGGACCTCCCACCTGATAGCCCCCTCTCTGTGCCGCTTTCTGTATATACTAATCCCGTTCACAGCCTATAGTAACTGTGATTCTACTTGAAAATACTCCTTTTGTCAAGGGATTCTATTTTCATTTTCTCATATTACCCTTGTACCTGAAGAAGTTTCTGTTTCAGTTCATTCTCCAGACGCAGCATCTCTTTTTCTGCTTCCCGGCGTTTCTGCCGGCCCTCCTGCTGAATATGCAGCACTTCATCCAAAGTGGAAATCAGAGATTCATTTGTTATCTTCAAAGTCTCAATGTCTACAATACCTCTCTCCGATTCTTTTGCAGTCTCAATCGTCGCCATCTTCAACTTCTCTGCATTTTTCTTCAGAAGTTCATTCGTCATATCTGTCACTTCGCGCTGCGCTGCTGCAGCCTGTGCAGAATGTTCCACCCCAAGGGCAAGAACCATCTGGCTCTTCCACAGCGGTATCGTATTCACAATCGTGGACTGTATCTTCTCAACCATAAGTGTATCATTTCCCTGAACCAGCCGGATCTGAGGCGCTGTCTGTATGGAAATAGTTCTGGTCAGCTCCAGGTCATGTATCTTTTTCTCAAATCTGTTGCACATGGAGTCCAGATCTTTCGCCGCCTGTGCATCCTCGGGCAGCCCGCTCTGCTGTGCCTTGACAAGAAGCTCCGGCAGTTTCGTGTTTCTGATCTCCTGCAGCTTTTTCTTGCCTGCCAGTACATACATGGATAATTCCTTAAAATAGGTGAGATTTACATCATACATCTTGTCCAATATAGCAATATCCTTCAATAACTGTACCTGGTGATTTTCAAGCACTTTGCATATCTGGTTAATATTTGTCTCTGCCTTAGCATATTTTGCTTTCATTGCAGAAATTTTATTTGAAGTCTTTTTAAAGATTCCTAAGAATCCTTTTTCCTCTTCCTCGCCAAAATCCTTTAGTTCCCGCACAACGCCTGACAGAAGCTCTCCAACTTCTCCCAAGTCCTTTGTCTTCACATTCTCAAGAGCCGTTTCAGAAAAATCTGCCATCTTCTTCTGCGTCCCTGCCCCGTATTGCAAAATCACTGCGGAATTAGTCAAATCAATCTGGCTGGCAAATGTATCCACTGCCCGTCTTTCTGATTCAGACAGAATGCTGTCATCAAAAGAAGCCTCTTCCACAGCAGCAGGTTTTACAGCCTGTTTTTCTTCCTGGAAAGGTTCCAGTGTCAATGTAGGTGCCGCAGCAAATCCTTCAAATTCGTTGTTCATGTTATTTTCCTCCATGCTTAAAAGTCATCCTTTGTAAGACCTTCCTGTGCCAGCATTGTATTCAGCACAGATATATCTGCAGACACATTCCATGCCGTATCCTTGAACAAGCTATCTAAAAGCTTTTCAAACGCCACATTCAATGTGTCTAATGTCTTTTCAATCTCCTCTTTTGATGAAATAATATTCTCCCCCTGCACCGGCTGGGCATCCAGCTCCTCGTACGCTTCCAGAAGCTTCACCGTAGTGGGCAGGTAATATTCCATCAGTCTCCTGATATCGGAGATATTTTCAGGGTTCTGCTGTACACGGTTAAAAATCTTGGCTACCAGCATCTCTATCCGGTATATCTTAGCAGAAATCTCCTCTCCCGGAATTGCATCATTACATTCACGTATCTTTTTAATGTATTCATCCCCGGCACGAACAATTTCCTGTACCTGAGGATCCATATTCGCCTGCTCCTGAGCCTGGCGCTCTTTTGCAAGCCTTTCTTCCAGCTTCTGCCTCTCCACATTCTGCATCAGCTCAGTATACTGTCCATAAGCCTTATCGCTTACAATAAGACAAGTTTTCTGATGATCCAGATGTCCCTGCCGGAACCATCTCTTTTGTATCATTTTCTCAATGTCTTTCACCACATATTTGTGGGGCTTTTTCAGACTTTCTGCCAGTTCCTTTATTTCGCAGTATTCCTTTCCCTCAAGCTCCTGGATGTAAGTTCTGAATCTCTTCACCCGGCCTAAAAGTATCCTGCCCGCATTACCCAAAATTACGCTTCCGACAAAAAAAGGAGCCAGAATTCCCACCGCAATCTGAAGCCACGTTCCAAAATAATGACCTGTCAATGCCGTACCAATGAACAGGAATAACAATGTCAAAAACGTTCCGATTCCCACGGTCCATCCTGTCACAGTCATAACGATTCCGCCGACTTTCATCCCTGGTGTCTGAATAAACAAGCCGGGGGTTTTCTGCAGCGCGGTTGACTCCTGTGAAACACGATATTGCCTGTCCCCTGCCTGATTTCTTCTTTCTTCCTCTCCATACATATAGGGATTCCGGCCCTGTTCCCAACCGTATCCATGGCGCTGCGCCTTTCTCTGATACCTGTACATATCTCTGGCGGCACGCCTGCTCATATTAGACAATCCTTTCCCCAGACCGCCCATTGCGCTGTTGATTGTATTTGTAATTGTCTGATTCAGCCTGTTAAAGTCCTGGGAATCTATGGCATCCTGCACCGTTCGGCGGATATCCTCCCCAAATCTTTCCCAATCCTGGTTCATTCTCATTCCACCTGCCTTATCAAAAATCTATTTAGAAAGCTTGACCTATTATTTCTTTTATATGATAATCAGTGTAGTCAGATTTTTCTGAAAAGTCAAGGAAATACCGCTAAAGGAGCAAAGAAAATGACCCCTGATATCTTATTTGAAGACCCGGATATTATCGTATGCCGCAAGCCGTCCGGAGTGCCTACACAGAGCAGCCGTATCGGAACACCTGATATGGTCAGCATCCTAAAAAACCATATCCATAAAAATAGTCCCCAAAAACAGCCGCCTTATCTGGCTGTGATCCATCGTTTGGACCAGCCCGTAGAAGGACTTCTCGTATTTGCCAAAACCCCGGCTGCAGCGAAAAACCTGAATAAGCAATTGACAGAATATGGCTTTGGAAAACATTATCGCGCCCTCCTGGATGGTATTCCCTCCTGTCCGGAAGGAGATCTGGAAGATTATCTGATAAAAGACAGCAGAGCCAATTCCTCCCGCATATGCTCCAGCAATACTCCGGGAGCAAAAAAAGCTCTCCTTCATTATAAAATTATAGAAACCCAGCCGCCCTACTCACTTGCAGACATCACTTTAAAGACAGGCCGGCATCATCAAATCAGGGTGCAGATGGCACACATGGGAACGCCCATCGCCGGTGACAAAAAATACGGCATACAAAAAAACCTTTCCGCCATCGGAACTCTTCAGCTATTTGCCTGCCGCTTGACCTTTTATCATCCGCGGACCAATGAACACATGGAGTTTCATCTCAACACACCAGAAGATTCTTTGAAAAGTTTACAAACTCTGTAGTGCAGTTTCCCTGAGTTTGTACTCTGCCGGAAATTCGAAACATCTTCCGGCAGAGCAAAAAACTGCTGCACCCTCTATGAGCTGCAGCAGTTTTACATCTACTCCTACTTCAATTACATTTCTTCAGGAACTGATTCTGATTCTTCCTCAACTGATTCAGAATATTTTTCTAGAATTGTGGTCTGAATACGTTCTCTGGTGCCGCAATTGATTGGGTGCGCGATGTCGCGGTATTCGCCGTCAAGCGCTTTCTTGCTGGGCATTGCGATAAATAACCCCTTCTCACCTTCAATCACTTTGATATCATGAACTACAAATTCATCGTCAATGGTGATAGAAACGACTGCCTTTAACTTACCTTCCTTTGTTACTCTGCGCACACGTACATCTGTAATCTGCATAACATTCAAGTCCCCTTTCTCTGCCTGCATTCGTAAGATTATAATGCATACCGTTCGTTTTTCTCAACTACCACTTTTACTCCACCCTCACCAACATGTCTTGTGTTCGCCCTTATCGTATCACGACTTTCAATAATACAATTCTCGATATACGTATTATCCCCCAGATAAACATCATTCAGGATAACAGAATTCTTGATGACGCAGTTATTACCCACAAATACTTTCTTGAACAGTATCGAATTTTCCACTGTACCGTTAATGATGCTTCCGCTTCCGATAATGCTGTTCTTTACAACCGCGCCCGGATTGTATTTAGCAGGCGGAAGGTCGCTGACCTTGGACTTCACCGGTGGAAGTTCTTTGAAGAAATAATTACGCACCTCCGGCTTCAGAAAATCCATATTTGTGTGGTAATATGCCTCCACTGTTGAGATGTTGCTCCAGTAGCTGTTTATCTTATAACCGTATATTTTCTTCAAATTCTTATAACGAATCAGAATATCGGTTACAAAATCATGTCTTTCCTCTTCTGCGCAGTGCTCGACGAGGTCTATTAACTGTCTTCTCCTGATGATATAGATACCAGTAGAAATTGTCTGGGAGTGAGCCACCATTGGCTTTTCTTCAAATGCTTCAATTCTGGCAGATTCATTCATGCGTACTGTTCCAAACCGTGTCGCATCTTCCCCCGCTTCCAGATCCTTGCACACTACTGTAATATCAGCTTTTTTTGCAATATGATACTCGAGCACCTTATTGTAATCCAGCTTGTACACCGCATCTCCAGATGAAATAATCACATAAGGCTCATGGCATCTCTTCAGAAAATCAAGATTCTGATAAATAGCATCTGCGGTTCCACGGTACCAGTATCCATTCTCCGCTGTTATTGTCGGAGTAAATATGTAAAGACCTCCCTGTTTCCTTCCAAAATCCCACCATTTTGATGAGTTCAAATGTTCATTCACAGATCTTGCATTGTACTGTGTCAGTACGGCAACTTTCTGTATATGTGAATTCGACATATTACTCAGCGCAAAATCAATTGCTCTGTAGCTGGCTGCTATGGGCATTGCTGCCGTTGCCCGTCTGGAAGTTAAATCCAGCATTCTCCTGCTGTTTCCACCCGCTAAAATAATACCTACTGCTCTCATATCCGTTCACCTGCCTTTATTAATGTCTCACCGCTTGCAAGTACTCCATCATTGTAATCCTCTGACGACGTAACACCACTAATGGCGGTATTCTTACTAATCTTCACTCCGGATGGTATCACAGAGTTCTCTCCAATTGTAGCAAGCCCCCCGCCGTATACACCCGGCTTCTCCATATTGGGAACATCTTCTCCAATACCGATCACGACATCATTTCCAACCTCAGTATCCTCAGCAATAATTGCTTTATCAATGACACAATTATCTCCGATTGTGACTCCTCTCATAATAATCGAATCTCTGATGATACTTCCCTTGCCGACAGTCACACCGCCTCCAAGCACTGAATTACGGACTTCTCCATAAATCTCAGATCCGTTGCTTATGATACATCTGTCAATAACAGCTTCTTTTGAAATATATTGGGGTGGAATATTTGCGCTGTTGGTGTAAATCTTCCAGAACTCCTCATACAGGTTGAACTCAGGAATGATATCAATCAATTCCATATTTGCTTCCCAGTAAGAACTAAGAGTTCCCACATCCTTCCAATATCCATTATATTCATAGGCAAACATCCGTTTTCCATTCTCATGGCAATATGGAATAATGTGCTTTCCAAAATCACAGTTCGGCTGTTCAGAAAGTTTCAGCAATGCATCTTTAAGCACCGGCCAGCTAAATATGTATATTCCCATAGATGCCAGGTTACTGCTTGGCCTCTCCGGCTTTTCTTCAAATTCTTTAATCCGGCTTGCTTCATCTGTAACGACAATACCAAAACGGCTTGCTTCTTCTATTGGCACAGGCATAGCTGCGATTGTTACATCAGACTGATTTGCCTTGTGAAAATCCAGCATTACCTCATAATCCATTTTATAGATATGGTCCCCAGAAAGAATGAGCACATAATCAGGATTATAAGTCTCCATATAGTCCAGATTTTGATAAATAGCGTTCGCCGTACCCGTATACCATTCACTACTTGTACTTTTTTCATAAGGTGGCAGAACCGTCACACCTCCGACATTTCTATCCAAATCCCATGGGATACCAATTCCAATATGAGTATTCAAGCGTAAAGGCTGGTACTGTGTCAGCACACCTACAGTATCAACACCAGAATTAATACAGTTACTGAGCGGAAAATCAATGATACGGTACTTGCCCCCAAAAGCTACTGCCGGCTTGGCTACTTTTGCGGTAAGAACCCCCAGTCTGCTGCCTTGTCCACCTGCCAGCAGCATAGCAATCATCTCTTTCTTAATCATGTCGTCACCTCATTTCTAGTTGATTGGATTTATTATAACACATTTTTTCTTGTTTGTGCACATTTTTTACAATTTTTTAATTTAATGTTTTTACTTTTTGTCATTTTTGCACAAAAAGAACATCTTTAAAAATTCCCCATATATAGTATAATATAAAAAACAGTTAAAGTTTATGACTATTTCCAAAATTTTACAACCCAGGAAGGAATAAATATATGTATAAGATTAATTTCAAAAAACCAATCCACATCCATTTCATAGGAATCGGAGGCATTAGTATGAGCGGACTCGCAGAAATACTTCAAGAAGAAGGGTTCACTGTTTCCGGTTCGGATTGCAGAAAATCCCCCCTCACCAAACAGCTTGAGGAAAAAGGCGTGCGTATTTTCTACGGTCAGAGTGCCTCGAATATTATAGATGGAATTGATTGCGTGGTATATACAGCCGCCGTAAGCAGGGATAACCCGGAACTGATTGAAGCAGTTGCCCAGAAAATCCCCATGCTTACACGTGCCGAACTGCTTGGACAGCTCATGAAGAATTACAGCACCCCTATTGCCATATCAGGAACACATGGAAAAACAACAACAACCTCTATGATTTCTCATATTCTTCTGGAGGGGAACCTGGATCCCACTATATCCGTAGGCGGCATCCTGCAGGCTATCGGGGGCAATATACGTGTTGGAAATTCAGGGACATTCATCACTGAAGCCTGTGAATACACGAATAGCTTCCTTGACTTTAACCCTAAAATCAGTGTCATTCTTAACATCGAGGAGGATCACCTTGATTTTTTCAAAGACCTGGAAGACATCCGCCGTTCCTTCCATCAGTTTGCAGCGCTGCTTCCATCTGACGGAACCCTTGTTATTAATACAGACATCCAGAACTATGAAGAAATCTGTCAGGGACTCCACTGCCGCACTGTCACTTATGGAAGCGCTCCTTCTTCGGATTACGGTGCACAGAATATCAGTTATGATGACAAGGGCAGGGTTTCCTTTGATTTGCTCCGCAAAGGTAAGCCGGCTGAACATATCGTTCTTTCCGTGACCGGTGACCATAATGTATCAAATGCACTGTCCTCTATTGCTGTTGGAGAGCTCCTTGATATTCCTATGGATATTATTCAGAAAGGGCTGACTTCCTTTTCAGGAACTGACCGCCGTTTTGAATATAAAGGTACTTTAAACGGCACTACTATTGTCGACGATTATGCACATCATCCAACGGAGATTGCAGCCACCTTAAAAGCCGCGCAGCATTACCCTCATAATAAACTATGGTGTGTATTCCAACCTCATACTTATACCCGTACGAAAGCATTTTTCCGGGAATTTGCTGAATCCCTTTCCCATGCAGACCATGTTGTTCTTGCTGATATTTATGCTGCCAGAGAGACCGACACTCTTGGAATCTCGTCGAAAGACCTTTCAAATGAGATTCGGCGCACCGGTACGGATTCACACTACTTTTCTAGTTTCGAAAAAATTGAGAATTTCTTAAAAAAGAATTGTAAACCTGGTGACCTGTTGATAACTATGGGGGCCGGAGATGTTGTAAACATTGGAGAAGACCTTTTAAAATAGGACTTATCCACATTTTCCACATAAAGTTATCTACAAAATACCTTGTTTTTGCCACGAAAAAGTGCTTTTTCCCATTGCGATAAGATGCTATAATACCTTTACGCATGAGAACCGGTACAAAAATCAAAGGGTGGGGAAACATAAAATGAAGACATTAACATTAAAAAATAAGTTTCAAACAAACATGACATTAATCACCAACGACTTCATTGATAATTACATGATTCAGGCAAATGGTGAATTTGTAAAAGTATATCTGTTTCTGCTGCGGCATCTGGATGATCCTTGCTCCTCTCTGACAATCTCAGTGATTGCAGACTGCCTTAACAATACAGAAAAAGATATACTAAGGGCCTTTAGATACTGGGAATCTGAAGGACTTTTAAGTTTGGAAAAAGATAAGGACGGCAAGATTGTTGGGATTGAGCTGGAAAGAGCACCTTCCATTGCCGCTGCTGCAAGGAAAATGACCGCCCTCAAGACCGTCTCAGCTCCTGCAAAAACTCCTGTAAAGGAGCAGATAACGGATGAGGCGCCGCCTGAAGTACTCCCGATACCCAAGGCTATCCCTCTGACTTCTTTTAAGGCACAGAAGGAACTGAAGTCTCTTCTTTTTATTGCAGAGCAGTATTTGGGAAAGACATTATCGAAAACAGATGTAGATGCTATTACATATTTTTACGAAACTCTGGGGATGTCTGCGGATTTGATAGAATATCTTATAGAATCCTGCGCGGAGAACGGACATAAAAGTATGCACTACATCCAAAAGGTTGCTTTATCCTGGGCCGACAATGGCATTACCTCTGTAGAGCAGGCACGTCAGACTTCTTCTGCCTATCACAAGAATTGTTATACCGTTCTCAATGCATTTGGCATTAAGAACAGAGGGCCTGCGGCAGCCGAACTTGTTTTTATTAAAAAATGGACAGAGGAATTTGGCTTTGCTCTTGACATCATACAGGAGGCATGCAGCCGTACGATTACAGCCACGCACCAGCCAAGCTTCGAGTATGCAGACACAATTCTCACAAAGTGGAATGAGAATCAGGTACGCCACTTGCAAGATATCGCAGCTTTAGATGAAGCTTTCCTTAAAGAAAAATCGGTTCAGAAAGCTGCCGGTATCAAACAAAGACCCGCTTCAAAGAACCTCAACAATTTTGAGAGACGAGCTTATGATATGGAATCTTTGGAAGAGCAACTATTAAACAGTAATTAGAAGGAGCAGATTGTGGGACTTAAAGCATCGCAATATCAGGCTATTATGCGTGGTTACGAACAAAAACAGCTTCATAACCGCGATATTTTGAGAAGACGCTATGAAGACGTCTATGACAAACTACCGGAATTTAAATCTTTAGATGATTCTATTTCTATCCTCTCTATCCAGTACGGTAAAAAGCTGCTGAACGGAGATGAGAGAGCAGTCGATCTGCTGAAAGAAGAACTGGCAATCTTAAGGAGCAGCAAGCAGGAACTGCTTCGCTCTACCGGATTCCCTCCGGATTATCTGGAGCCTCTCTATGATTGTGGGGACTGCAAGGATACAGGCTATATTGGAAACCAAAAGTGCCATTGCTTCAAAAAATCCGTCATTGGCCTCCTCTACGAACAGTCTAATCTGAACGAGATTCTAAAGCAGGAGAATTTTGATACATTTTCTATTAATTACTATTCTAATAATTATGTAGACAGCAAGACAGGGCGTTCTTCTATGCAGGTAATACAGGATGCCCTTCATGTATGCCACAATTTCGTTGATACATTCAAGACAGACTTCCATAACCTGTTTTTATACGGAGACGTGGGCGTTGGAAAGACCTTTCTCTCTAACTGCATTGCAAAGGAGCTGATGGATAAAGAATTTTCCGTCCTTTACTTCTCTGCTTCAAAGTTTTTTTCTATTTTGGCAAAAAATACATTTGACAAAAGTAATATTGATGCGCAGAATATGTATGAGTATATCTTTGACTGTGATCTGCTGATTATAGATGATTTAGGAACAGAATTCACCAATACATTTGTGGCATCACAGTTTTTTACCTGCATTAACGAACGGCTCCTCAGCCGCAAATCTACCATTATATCAACCAATCTTTCATTGGATACTCTGGCCGACCTATATACTGAACGGTCATTTTCCAGGATTACAAGTAATTACACTATGCTGAAGCTGATTGGTGACGATATCAGAATCAAAAAGAAATTAAAAAACAGGGAGGAACAGACATGTTACACCGCACAGAAAGAACTCTAGAAAATATTCCGGTAGGCTCCTTAGGCCTCATTCCAGTTGTGGGATGTGAAGAGCTTGGAGGCAAGGTTAACGACTACCTGGTAAAATGGAGAAAAGAAAGTGCACATGAACACAAAGATGATATAGCATTTTCAGGTTATGAAAGGGATACCTATATTATAAACACTAAAGTTCCGAGATTCGGTTCAGGAGAAGCAAAAGGTATTATCAATGAATCCGTACGCGGAAAAGACCTTTATCTTATGGTTGATGTATGCAACTATAACGTAACCTACTCCCTGACCGGCAACACGAACCACATGTCTCCGGATGATCATTTCCAGAATCTGAAGCGTGTAATTGCCGCTATAGGCGGAAAGTCCCGCCGTATTAATGTTATCATGCCATTCTTGTATGAAAGCCGTCAGCACAAAAGAAACGGCAGGGAATCCCTGGACTGTGCTTTGGCCCTTCAGGAACTGGTACGCATGGGGGTAGATAATATCCTCACTTTTGATGCACATGATCCCAGGGTACAAAATGCCATCCCTCTGAGCGGTTTTGAGACGGTTCCGTCAACTTATCAGTTTATCAAAGGACTTCTCCGCCATGTGAAGGATCTGCAGATAGACAGCAGTCATATGATGGTTATCAGCCCCGACGAAGGCGGCACAAACCGGGCAGTCTACCTTGCCAACGTTCTCGGTATCGACATGGGTATGTTCTACAAACGCCGTGATTATACTAAAATTGTAAATGGGCGCAACCCTATCGTAGCTCACGAATTTCTTGGAAGCTCCGTAGAGGGTAAGGATGTCATTATCATTGATGACATGATTTCCTCCGGCGACAGTATCATTGAAGTGGCTACCGAATTAAAGCGCCGCAAGGCGAATAGAATTTTCGCTGCCGCAACATTCGGATTGTTTACAAATGGAATGGACAAGTTTGACAAAGCTTACGAAGACGGAATCATTACAGGAATACTGGCAACAAACTTAATCTACCAGTCACCGTCACTTCTTTCTAAGCCATACTATATTAACTGTGACATGAGCAAATATATTGCCCTGTTGATAGACACATTGAACCATGACGGTTCCATCAGTACACTGCTCAATCCAAGTGAGCGGATTCAGAATGTGCTGCAGAAATATAGAGAAGAAGCAAAGTCAAATACTCCATAACAAGCTGCAAACTATTTGTCTCTGCATAAATAAAGTGGGATTACACCCGCGCAAGAAATAAAACTGGGGAGGAATTTACTTAAAAGTAAATTCCTCCCCAATTCTGTAAAGCTTTGTTCCCGGGCTTCTTTTACGCCTCTTCCGGAACAACAATCAAATCTTTTGTGAAGTGGTTCAAGACTTCGCAGCCATCCTCTGTTATGAGTACAATGTCTTCAATACGGACACCAATTCCCTCCTCAGGAAGGTAGATTCCAGGCTCTACGGAGAAGCACTGTCCCGGTCTGATGATATCTTCATTGACAGAAGATACATCCCCGAATTCATGATCTTCCAGCCCGATAGAGTGCCCTGTTCTATGTGTAAAGTTTGGTCCAAACCCTTTTTCCGTAATGTAGTCACGGCATGCCGCATCAACATCGCACATTCTGTTGCCAGGTTTTGCAGCTTCAATTCCTCTTCTGTTTGCCTCTACAACAATATCATAAATTTCTTTTGCCCGGTCAGAAACTTCCCCAATAAATACGGTTCTTGTCAAATCAGATGCATAGTTGTCTTTAAAACCGCCAATATCAAGAATTACACAGTCTCCGCGTTTTCCCTTGGAATCATCTGTTACATGATGAGGGTCTGCGGCACCTTTTGCATAAGCTGTAATTGGATCAAAAGATACATCCTCGCATCCCAGTTCCTGGAAAATCTCACGCACTTTTGCATTCAGCTCTTTTTCAGTAAGCCCTTTTGATACCCACGGAATCAGCCTTTCAACTGCAATATCGTTTAATCTGGAAGATTCACGCATTAATTCCTGCTCTTTTTCGTCCTTGATCATCCTTATATAGTCAACAATCATAGAACCATTCAGGAATTTGCTTCCGGCGCCCAGTTCCTGTAATCTAAGCAGGAATCTTGCAGGCCAGATTTTGTCGATACCAATCGGCTTATCTTTTTCTACGAATTGTGACAGAATCTCAACACCATCCTGTACATCGTTATACCATACTATTTCTACCCCAAGATCTTGTTCCTGGGGGAACAGCTCATTGATAAAGAGCTTGTGATTCCCGTTTTCATTCACGTAAAGTGCTAATAATCTCTCCCCCGGAATAATCCTCTTTCCTGTCAGCCAGAAGATAGTTAAAGGGTCCGCAATAATCATCTGCGGCATATCTTTCTCTTTCATTGCCTCCAGTATTCTGTTTAATTTACCTGTATCCATTCAGTAAATCCTCCTTTTTCTTGCATCCCATATGCAATTTTTATAAACATACCATTATAATTGTAAGACTATTTATATAGCATGTCAATAAATCCAAGGGAAATCTTTTATATCTTTTCAGTTCCTTTCATTCCCTTAGATTATATAAAAATTTGCTAAATTTTTCTGCCGAAATTGCTGTAGATTTTTTTTATATTATGATATGCTTATCCTATAAGCTGTTGAGGTGAATAACATTGAAAAAGAATTTAATTAAAAATCTAAGCGTAACCTTACTCTGCCTTGCAGTATCGACCGCCCTTTCCTTTTTATTCTTTCATCTTGGAAATAAGCATTCTGTTAATATTGCCTTGTTTTATATTCTGGCACTTATTATTATTGCTCTAAATACAGACGGCTATATATATGGAATTACGGCTTCATTTTTCTGTGTGGCGGCAGTAAATACGTTCTTTACCTATCCGTTTTTTAAAATGGATTTCACTTTGGACGGATATCCTGTTACTTTTTTAGGTATGCTGACCATTGCCATTATAACCTGTACAATTACCACAATGCTCAAACAGCAGAAGACTACGCTGGATGAGCGTGAAAAGAAATTAGCAGAAGCAGAAAAGGAAAGAATACGCGCAAATCTTTTAAGGGCTGTCTCCCATGATTTACGTACTCCACTTACCAGTATTATTGGCTCTTCTGCCTCTTACATGGAAGATTATGAGAACCTCACAGAATCTGAGCGTCTGGAATTGCTTTCTAATATAAACGAAGATGCAAACTGGCTGCTGAACATAGTGGAAAACCTGCTGACGGTGACACGTATCCACAACAATAGCGGCAAAGTCAAAAAATCGCCGGAGGTGGTGGAGGAAGTAGTCTCCGAGGCAATTGCACGTACCCGTAAACGGTGCCCGGAATTAATGATATCCGTTAAAATGCCCGAGGCCCCTCTTACGATCCCTATGGATGCCACTCTGATTGAGCAGGTATTAATCAATCTCCTGGAAAATGCCTTTGTACATTCCCACAGCCGGGAACCTATAGAATTAATAATTGAGAACTATGAGGATAAGGTTTCATTTACAATTCGCGATTACGGCATCGGGATTGATAAATCACAGCTCCCCTTTATATTTACAGGAACATACCACGACAATAGAGGTGACAGCTACCGGGGCAGAGGAATCGGCCTGTCTATCTGTCATACAATTATTACCGCACACAGCGGTACAATCAGTGCCGGTAACCATGAAAACGGTGCTGAATTTACTTTTATTCTTTTCAAGGAAAAGGGAGATGAATAGCATGTATAAATTTACAGTATTAATTATAGAAGACGAAAAAAATATACAGACCTTTATGAATAAAATTTTAAAAAAACATGAATACAAGATTCTCTGTGCAGACAGCGGAAAAGAGGGATTGAGCCTGGTTCGCTCACAGTGTCCTGACATTATCCTGCTGGACCTGGGGCTGCCCGATATGGATGGCAGCACCATTATTGAAACAGTGCGTACATGGTCCAGCATTCCTATCATTGTGATATCAGCCCGCTCTACGGAAAGAGAGAAGGTAGCTGCTCTGGATCTGGGTGCAGATGACTATATTACCAAGCCCTTCGGAACATCCGAACTGCTTGCCCGCATCCGCACCTCCCTCCGACATTCTAACCGGCTGCTGACCAATGATTCACTTTACATCCGCCCTTACCAGTGCGGAGGCCTGATTTTGGACTTTTCCAAACGTCTGCTGAGTATTGACGGTAAGGAAGTGCATTTAACCCCTATCGAATATAAAATTGTCGCCTTCCTTGCCCAGAACTCAGGAAAGGTTATGACTTATGCCACTATTCTTTCCAGCATATGGGGTCCCTTTGCGGATGATGATAACAAAATACTGCGGGTGAATATGGCAAATATCCGCCGGAAACTGGAATCAGACGCAGCCCAGCCAAAATATATATTTACAGAAGTTGGTGTAGGATACCGGATGAAAGAAGACGAATATGAAGCACCCGGGAATATCCCGGCAGAATAGGAAGGTTTTTGCTTCCTATTGCTGCTTTATTATTCATTTACAACATTAACAGGCTCACCCTGGATAAACATTTCCAGGTTTCTTACCGCAATGTCCATTAAACGCTGCCGGCTTTCTTTTGGTGCCCATGATATATGAGGGGTGATAATACAGTTTTTTGCCTTCAGCAGTGGATTATCTCCTTTAATCGGCTCTGCAGACACCACATCCAGGCCTGCAGCATACACCTTCCCTGTCTCCAGTGCATCCGCCAGGTCCTGCTCTACTACCAGAGGCCCTCTGGAATTGTTCAGAATGATAACCCCGTCTTTCATCAGCCCAATGTTCTCTTTATTCACCAGACCTTCCGTAGACGGGAATAAGGGACAATGAAGTGAAATCACATCCGCCTGCGCAAACAATTCTTCTCTGGAAACATATTCTGCGATCTCCCGTCCTGCAGCATTTGGATATTCGTCGTTGGCAATGACGCGCATTCCCAGTGCTTTAGCAATTTTTCCTGTCTCTTGTCCAATTCTTCCAAACCCGATAACTCCCATAGTTTTTCCGGCAAGTTCAATCAGCGGGTAATCCCAGAAACACCAGTCAGGGTTATTTTCCCAGCGCCCCTCTTTCACGGCCTGGTCATGATGCCCAATATGATGGCAGATTTCAAGCAAAAGGGCAATTGCAAACTGTCCTACCGCGGCTGTTCCATACGTCGGAATGTTGGTTACAATAATGCTCTTTTCTTTAGCAGCATCGACGTCCACTACATTATAGCCTGTTGCCAGAACACCTATATACCTTAAATTGGGGCATACATCAATCACTTCTTTGGGAATAGGAGTCTTATTTGTCAATACTGCTTCTGCACCCCCAATCCTGTCAATTGCTTCCTGAGTATCTGTCAGGGAAGTTCTGTCATACACGGTCAATTCACCTAACTTTTCAAAGCCTTCCCAGCTTAAATCTCCTGGGTTTTCCGTGTAGCCGTCTAAAATTACAATTTTCAATTTTCTTTCCTCCTTATGTACTATACTGCTTTCCTGGTAATATGCCATCCCAGGCGGCATCAGCTTCCGAATATCAGGCCTACAGGTCCGGTAATAAGCTGTGGGAACACGATAAAAATGCAAAGTGCAACTGCAATAAGGATAATCCACGGAATGGAAGCCTTAATAATTCTCTCCAAGCTTAATCCTGTAACATTCTGAGCCGCATACAGGCATACCCCGACCGGAGGTGTAATCAATCCAAAAGACAGTGTAATAACAAGGAATACCACGAAGAACAATGGAGATACCCCAACTGCCTGCACTGCCGGAAGAAGAATCGGAACAAGGATGAAAATAGCTGCTGTAGCATCCATGAACATACCGACACATATTAAAAAGGCATATAAAACAAACATAATAACAATGCGGTTATCAGAAATTCCTGTAATCATATTTGCAACTGTGCTTGGCAGACCGTCCAGCTCGAACAGAAGAGAGGCTGGTTTTGCCGCAATTGCTACAAACAAAATGGTTCCTGTTGAACGTGCATTTTTACAAATGATTCTCGGAATATCCTTCCACTTCAAATTCTTATAAATATAGACAGATACCAGAATGGTATAAACAACTGCAATAGCAGCACCCTCTGTGGGTGTATAGAAGCCTGTATAGACACCGCCCAGCAGGATTACTGGTGTCAGCAGTGCAGGAATCGCATTCACAAAAGCTTTGCCAAGCTTTTGTGCCTGGAACGGAGCACGGTCACCGATTCCGTGTTTCTTACAGTAAAGATAGTTATAAATCATAAAGATAAACCCTATGATGATTCCTGGAATCAGACCTGCCAGCAGTGCCTGCCCGATAGATATATTTGCCGTGGCTGCTGCATTAATCATCAGAATACTCGGAGGGATGACTGATGCCAGCATAGAGCCTGAAAGGTTGATAGCCGTTGCATAATCCCGCGGATACCCCTTTTTCGAAAGGGCATTAATACTCATCTTTCCGATGGATGCAATGGCCGCCACGGAAGACCCTGACATGCCGGCAAATATCATGTTAACCACCACAGATACATGGCCAAGACCGCCAAAAATCCAGCCTACCATAGCCTCTGCAAGATCGTAAATCTTATCTGCAACACCGCCTTCATCCATCAGCGAACCACATAGAATAAATAATGGAACTGCCACCATGATAAAACTGTTCATAGACGTAAACATAGACTGGGCTGCCAGTGAAAGCGGCAAATCTGACATTGTGACAATACAAATGACAGCAGATGCTCCAAGTGATATTGCTATCGGTACTCCTAAAAACATTAAAACAAGAAAGACAATTAATAAAATAACACTCATACTCATTTCTTACCGCCCCTTTTCTACGTCTGTTTGGCTTTCTTTCTCCTTATCAGGAATCGCAACATTTCCACGGTATTCTAAAAAGCTCTGTACCACTCCAATAATACCGAGCACACCGGAAACCGGCACACAAACACCAATGATATACATCGGAATCTGAAGAGCTGTCCCCATTTCTTTCATCATAATCTGCTGCTTTACAACTTCAATTCCATAAATAATCATGAAACCGAAAAAGGCTACTACAACTACTGCATATAATATCTCGCTGAACTTTTTCAGCCATTTAGGACCTGCCGTAAGCAGCAGAGTCACTCTGGAAGACTCCGCCCGGTTAAAACCAGAAGCCAGAGCCACAAACATCATCCACAGAAACAGATAACGGCTGGTCTCCTCTGTCCATGCAAAAGGATAACCTGTAATACGCCCGATAATCTGCAGAAGAATTGTAACAACCATGCCAATGATCATAATTGCCAGAACCACGTTCTCCAGTCCATTTATAATATCAAAGAACTTAGATAAGACTGTTTTATTACGTTCCATAACATAACCTCCTCCTTATGCCACTAAGTTCCCCACCTGTTGAACCTTAGTGGCATGGGTGTTTTCACATTTAATTTTTACCGCAGAATTCGGCAGTAGCGTCAAACAGTTCATCATCTTCAATCAGCTCTTTAAATTTGCCATAGCAGGACTGAGATACTGAGATAAACTCCTGGCGTCCTTCTTCTGTGATATCGTTATATTCCATACCATTGTCAAGCAGTGTCTGAAGGGCTGTTTCATCTTCTTTGTCCATAAATTCAACATTCCACTGCTGCACTTCTTCACCAGCTTTCTGGATTGCCTCTTTCTGCTTATCACTTAATCCATCAAACAAAGTGCTGTTGATACCAACTAACCAAGCATCTGCCATATGATTTGTTCCCGATATATACTTCTGCACCTCATAGAATTTATTCGAGAATGGTACATCTACAGGATTTTCTTGTCCGTCCAGCGTGTTTAGCTGCAAGGCATTGTAAACCTCACTAAAGTTCATCGGAGTCGTTACAGCACCACAGGAACCAAAAAATTCTACATATAATGCGTTATTCGGTACACGGAGAACCATGCCTTTTAAATCTTCCGGAGTATTGATTGGATTCTTAGAGCTTGTTACTTTTCTAAATGACCTGGTCCAACTGCCCACAGTTGTAATACCCATGTCAGAAACACGGTTCATAAGCTCTTTTCCCGTATCACTGTTCAGATACTCCAGAAGCTGCTGCTGGTCATCAAACATATATGGCACAGAGATTACATTGTATCCAGGTTCAAAGCTTGCATACACGCTGGTTGCCAGAATGAGCATCTGCAGGGAACCTGCGGAAAGCTGTTTAATCCCCGCTGCAGTATCCCCGCCGTAAAGCGAACCGTTACCTGACACAGTGAATTCAAGCGTTCCTTCCGAATATTCTTCTGCACGTTTTGCAAATTCCTCCGCTGCCTGATAGATATAGGAAGCATCGGGATCCGGCACTGCAATAGTGATTTTCTTTACTTCCTCTTTACTTCCCCCATCAGAACCTGAACTTTCGGAATCTTTACTGCCCCCACACCCAGCGAGACTTGTACACACCATTGCTACAGCCAATATTGCAGCGATTACTTTTTTCTTCATAAACTTTCCCTCCAAATTATTGTAAATTGCTTCCCACCTTATACAATTCTTTAATCTGCGGGTACAATTCCGTATAAACCATATACCTTTTATTATAGATATCCTCATGAGCATTACTGCTCTTTATTACTTTATATACTTTCTTTTCCACCTTATCAGCCGCTTTATAGACATTCCGGAAAATCCCTGCCCCGACACCGGCTAGTAAAGCGGCTCCAATAGGTGCCATGTCATTCATGTCAAGAATTTTGATATCTTTTCCTGTGATATCAGCTTTGATTTGTGCCCAGGTCTCACTTTTCGCTCCTCCGCCGATAGATGCGAACTCTTTAATTTTCTGACCTGTTACACGTTCCGCTATTTCTGAAAGCTGACGAAGCCCATAGCCGCACCCTTCCATGATTGCACGGTTCATTTCTTTACGAGTGGTCTGCAAAGAAATGCCGAAAAACACTCCCCTCGCGTAGGGGTCCCATATAGGGCTTCTTTCCCCAAGCATGTATGGCAAAAATACCAGGCCGTCACTTCCGGGATTTGCAAGCTCTGCTTCTTCATTCATAAGCTCAAAGGCATTCTTTGTATTTCCTATCGCCTTCTCCACAAAATCCTTACAGAAATTGTCCCTAAACCATTGATACGAAGCACCTGTGTGTGATAACGCTCCCTGATAAATCCATGTACCTTCCACTACATGACAGCGGTTGATGAACCCACGGTCGAATTTCGGTTTATCTACACAAATTGTAAGGACATTGGTCGTCCCTACCGATTCACATACATCCCCGGCCTTTGCCACTCCGGCCGCAAACGTTGCACAAGCGGTGTCTCCTCCGCCGATGATAACGGGCGTCTGCTCTGGGATTCCAAACCCAATCAATTCCGGATGGATTAATCCGCCCACAACATCTGTAGAGGCATGAAGAGGAGGTAGTTTTTCAATATCAATACCTGTTTCCCGGCATAAAAATTCAGACCACTTGTAACCGCCTGTTGTCTCAAATAGATTTGTATAGGATGCATTCGAATAGTCTATCGCAAATTCTCCTGACATTTTCTGAGCCATTAGTGTGTTTACATGCCCGAAATACTTTGTCTTTTCATAAATTTCCGGAAGATTTCTTTTGATCCAAAGCATGGAAGTACCGGACATAGCACCCGCCATAGCTGTGTTGGCAGTGATTTCAAATAACCTGTCCGCGCCCACCGTTTCCCTGATAAACTCTGCTTCTTTTGTGCTGCGCCTGTCAGAATAGATGATCGGATCTACAAGTACCTCTCCATTCTCCCCCAGAGCCGCAAGCCCCGGACAGAGACTGGAAATGCTGATTCCCACTATCCTGGATAAATCAATATTTTTTCCATCCTGTAAAAGGCGGACGCATTTCAGAAACGCCCTCCACATATCTTCTGTGTCAATCTGAGCATAGTCCTGATTGGGTGTAATCAATCGATATGAACTGCTGCTCATCCCAAGTACCCGGGCATTTCCGTCTATAACAGCCACCTTGATGCTGGTCGTTCCCACATCAACACCTAATAAATATTTACTTTCCATTCCAGACACCTGTTTCATTCGTTTATTTTAGAAGTCACCATAATTCTTATCATTTTCAAGCTGGGCAAGAAGTTCTTTTGCTTCTTTTACACTATAACCTTCGTGGATAATGTAACGTAAAGCGATAACCAGTGCGGTAACATCTTTGTACTCCCAAACGAATCTTCCCATTGTAACACCGCCAACTCCACAGTCCATAGCCTCTCTTGTCATCTCCAGATAATCATCAAGAGTATTGCATGCATCCCCTCCCTGAATTACAATACGGAAGGTTGATGGCACGCAGGCTACAACCTTAGCCATGCTGTCCGGATCACCTGTATATGTAGTCTTAACAATATCCATGCCCAGCTCACATGCACTTCTTACACTATAAGCAATATTTTCCCATGCAGCTCTCTTATCCGCAGGAACGCTTTCACCTTTTGGATATACATGTCCGATTAACGGCATCCCCCTTCTCATACATTCTTCTGAGAATTTTCCAATCTCTTCAAACTGCTCACCTTGGAAATCGCCTAATGTCATGCTTCCCATAGAAACTGCATCTGCTCCCATACGAATTGCTTCATCAACTGTACCGAAAACAGTGTCTTTTGTAGGTGCTACAGGTGAGTAGCTGGAAACTTTCATCAGCATTGCAACTTTTCCTGCATGATTCCACATGCAGTGTTCAGCAATACCTTTTGTCAATGTCATGGCCTCCGGTTTTCCTGCAATGATTTTATCGATTGTATCCTGAATCTGATGAAGTCCTGTCAACTGTGCGATCCCTCTTGAAATTGCGTGGTCAACAGTAATTGCCATCATCTTATTGCTTCTCGGATTAACCAGCCTGCTCATCCTTACTTCTTTTCCTAACATTGCCATAATCTCAATCTCCTTCTACGCTTTTTTAGTATTGTCAAACCGCTTGGGCCCGCTTTACGGTTCAATCATTACTTTCAGTCCCTTGCCGCTTTTGCAAAGCTCATAGGCTTCCCAGAACTCATCAATCTTAAATGTATGGGTTGCAATTTTATCCAGATTAATCCTTCCTCCTATTACCATATCGGCAGCCTCCAGATAATCTTTTCTCTTATAAGCGGTGCTTCCATTCATATTGATTTCATTATAATGGATGGTATTTACTTCAATGGTGGATTCCCCGGTTCCTGCAAAGCCTGCAAATAGATTTACTGTCCCGCCTTTTTTACACAGCTTCAATGTAGAGTTCACCAGTGCAGGCACACCGATTGCCATAATAATGATATCCACGCCCATTCCGCCAGTCGCATCCTTCACGATTTTCTCCAAATCCTCAGCGGTTGGATCTACCACTTTATCAGCACCTAATTCCAATGCAATCTGCCGCCTCATTTCATTCGGTTCACTGATAATTACCTGTTTTGCCCCGGAAATTTTAGAAAGCTGCATATGCATCAGCCCTATAGGGCCTGCCCCCACAATCAGTACTGTATCATTAAAACCGGTTCCTGCATTCTTAAGCCCTCTAATGCAGCACGCGAGAGGTTCAATCAAGGCACCTGCCGTAAATGATACTTCTTCTGGAAGCTTAATCACATTGCCGCTTGTAATAGCAATTTCCGGAATTAAAACATATTCCGCAAAGCCGCCGTCAAATTCATATCCTATTGCCTTACGGTTCATACAGGCATTCTCTCTGCCCTCCAGACAGGCGGGACAGGATCCGCATGGGATTACATTGGCGATAGATGCTTTATCTCCCACCTGGAACCCTGTAACATTCTCTCCTACCTCTGAAATCACTCCGCACATCTCATGTCCTATTACAGATGGATAGCGGACACCTTTTGTCTTTGTCCCTGCCAGAATTCTCATATCTGTGCCACAAATTGCTGCTTTTTTCATTTCTAAAAGCAATTCGCCCGGGCCGGCTGCGGGCCTCGGCACATCTGCGGGGGAAAAGTCATTCGGTGCATTTAATACAACTGCTCTCATGCTTTTTTACTCCTTTACTTTACTCGATTGAATCATAGCATGTCTGAAAATTATTTTCAATATATATTTTTATTTTTGTAAATTATTTTCAAATATCTTATACACTTTTTAGTCATATTGCTATTTTTTCGTCATCTTACATACTCTTAAATACATAACTGTAAATTATATCCAATGTATTTTGTCTCATTTTTTCTTTAATTTCTATTTTAATTGAAAATTATTTTCAATCCCATACCAAAACAGACCTGAGGATAGCATAACTATCCTCAGGTCTGTTTCTAACTAACCTAAAATTTATTTTGTGATGTCGCCTTTCGAGTCTGCTGAATCGCCCGATAAGAGTCATCGTAGTCCTGAAATCCCACAATTGCAACCAAACAATCTATGATTGCCAGCTGTGCTATTCTGGTGCTGACCGATTCTGATTTAAAGATTGTCTCTTCTGATGCCGTATAAAGAACTATATCTGCATTTTTAGATACAGGCGTTTTCCCCTGACTTACAAGTGCAATAGTCCCTGCTCCATTTTCAGACGCATTTTTCATGCAGGTCACTACATTGGAATTATAACCCGAATGTGATATACAAAGTGCGGCCTCATTTTCTTTCATCAGCGAAGAGGCCATCAACTGCATATCAACGTCCTCATGCACAAGTACCTGAATTCCTATTTTCAGGAATTTATGCTGTGCATCTTTTCCTACAAGAAGACTGCCGCCAGTTCCAAAGATAACCAGTCTTTCAGCATTTCGAATCATATGCGCCGCCCGCTCAACAGCTACCAGATCAAGCACAGCGAGTGTTCTGTCCAGAACAGCTACCTCCGTGCCAAAAACCTTTTTACAAATAGTGGGAATATCATCCGAAGGTTCGAGACTGGGATTAAGATGCTTCTCCTTTGGCAACACGTCCCGGGCTGCATTAATTTTAAAATCCTGATACCCTTTATAGCCAAGGCTTTTACAGAAGCGTACTACCGAAGCATCACTCACACCTGCTTTTTCCGCCAGTTCTGTTATATTGCTGTTCAATACAGAATCATAATTCTCCAGGACATAACTTGCAATCTTTGCCTCTGTATTGGTCAGGAGATTCATCTTTCCTCTAATCTTTTGCTTGCAGCTAATACCATCCAAGGCAACCCCTCCAATTGTCAAATATGTTTTAGATACAGAACTTTTGTATCCAAACACCCATTTATTTTTTTATCATAACATAGTAAACGCCATTTTACAACGTTTCTACTGCATGGTTTGCTATGGTAGTCTTTGCATATGTTAAAAATGTTGCAGATTTTATCCTTATCTGCTAAAATGTATTGAAGTATCACGGTCTGTGAACAAGTTTTTTATTACAAAATCTTGGAAAAGTGAGTGTTATTATGGGAGGTTATTATGGATTTATCTAAAATAGGGAAAGTAATTAAAGAAAAACGGCTGGACATGAATATGTCTATCCGGGACCTTTCCGCGCTTTCTCAGGTTGCAGCCAGCACAATCAGCCAGATTGAGACAGGAAAGACGTCCCCAAATCTGCTGACCTTAAAATCAATCTGCGACTCTCTTGATATCCCTGTTTTTTCCTTGTTTTTGGAGGAGGAAGCCCATATTCAGCTTGTGCGTTCCGATGATCAGAAGTCTTTTACGAGAAATATGAGTAACGGAAAACCACTAATCGAATCGCTGATTATACATGGTAAAAATGAAATGTATGCGGCTACAGTTACCATTCCCCCTCATACCGATTCGGGGGAATATGCGCATCATGGAGGAGAAGAATTCGTTTATGTACTACAGGGGAACGTGACTTTTGAGCTGGAGGATAACCGGATTTACGATTTGGAAGAGCACGATACTCTGTATTATCCCAATTATATCGGACACCGGTGGTTTAATAAGGCTGATACAGAAGCCAAAATATTGATGGTCTCCACCTCTCCTTACACCTTTTAGGAGAGGTGGTTTTTCTTTTGAGGGCTATTGAGCTATTTCTCTCTTAATTCCTGAAGTCTGTATATATCTTCCCGTCTTGCTGCCAGAAGGGGTAATTCCCTTCTCACTTTATCTATGTAATCCAGGTCGATATCATTGATAATATATCCTTCTTTTTCATCCATTTCCTGAATGATATTCCCCCACGGTGATACCAGCAAAGTATGCCCCCATGCTATATACCCGGAGGATTCTCTAGCGGCGGATGTCCCTATCACATAGCATTGATTATCTAATGCCCTGCTCTGAAACATGATATCCCAATGGGCAGGCCCTGTTGTCATGTTAAATGCAGCCGGAACAAGTATGATTCCGGCACCTCTCTGTACCATTAGCCTGCTAAGTTCCGGAAAACGGAAATCAAAGCAAATGCACAGTCCCACCTTCCCAAATTCGGTATCGAACACGGTGCATTCATCCCCCGCACTTAATGTATCCGACTCTTTAAAACGCAGCCCTCCCTCGATATTGATGTCAAACAAATGCATTTTCCGGTGTTTTCCTATCTGCTTTCCGCTGCGGTCAAATACATAGGCTGTATTATATATCTTTCCTTCTTCATCCATTTCCGGGATGGTACCTGCTGAAAGATATATCTGATACTTCGCAGCAAGCCTGCTAAATTCCTTCCAGCTTTCCCCGCCCTCAGGCTCTGCATAAACCGGGAAATTCCTTGTATTGTAAGGGCAGGTAAACATTTCCCCTACTGTAACCAAATCCACCTTTTCATTTCGAATCCGTTCAAGATACCTTTCCAGCTCCTCAATATTCTTTTTCTTTTCTTGATAGGTGTGTGTCTGCAGCTGCGCTATTCTCATAAAATCCTCCTTAATCCTGACTCTCCCCTGAAGGTTATTTCTAATTCTTTCACACTATCTTTATCTTTGTCAAGCTATAAAATAGAAGCACTTTTCTATTACATAAAAAGATGCCCCCAATTTCCCGGGGACATCCTCACCTTTGTTTATATAATACTTCTATTCTTCCTCAATAACCAGCTCTTCTTCAAGGTCTATTTCTTCCTCAAAGTCAATCTCATCATCCATTTCCAGCTCTGTACTTAATTTTACATCGCGGTATTTTCTCATACCGGTACCAGCCGGAATATGCTTACCGATGATAACATTTTCCTTCAAACCAATCAGATGGTCCACTTTACCCTTGATTGCAGCCTCTGTCAGTACCTTTGTTGTTTCCTGGAAGGATGCAGCCGACAGGAAGGAATCTGTTGCAAGGGATGCTTTCGTGATACCAAGCATAATCTGTTCGCCCACTGCTGGCTCTTTTCCTTCTGCTTCAAGTTGTTCGTTGGTCCCGGTGAACTCTAGCACATCCACCATAGTTCCTGGCAGGAATTCGGAATCTCCGCGTTCTTCAATGCGGATTTTCTTCAGCATCTGACGCACAATAACTTCGATATGCTTGTCGTTGATTTCAACACCCTGCAGACGGTATACACGCTGTACTTCCTGAATCATGTAATCCTGAACGGCGCGAAGACCTTTAATCTTCAGGATATCATGAGGATTCACGCTACCTTCTGTCAATTCATCACCGGCCTCTAATTTTGCACCATCCTGTACTTTAATACGGGAACCATACGGAATCAAATATGCTTTAGATTCCCCGGTCTCATTATTTGTCACAATAATCTCACGTTTCTTCTTTGTGTCGCTGATTACTGCAGTACCTGCGAACTCAGTAATGATAGCAAGACCTTTCGGCTTTCTTGCCTCAAAAAGCTCCTCAACACGGGGAAGACCCTGTGTGATATCGTCACCGGCAACACCACCGGTATGGAAGGTACGCATGGTCAGCTGTGTCCCCGGCTCACCGATGGACTGTGCGGCAATAATACCAACAGCCTCACCGACCTGGACAGCTTCACCCGTTGCCATGTTTGCACCATAACACTTGGAGCATACACCATTCTTACATCTGCATGTAAGCATCGTACGGATTTTCACCGTATCCAGTGGCTGGCCTTTTTCATCTACACCCTTTTTCATGACTTGTTCTGCACGTCTTGGTGTAATCATGTGGTTCGCTTTTACAATAAGCTTGCCTTCTTTATCCTTAATGTCTTCGCAGGAGAAGCGTCCTGTAATACGCTCCTGGAGACTCTCAATCTCTTCATTTCCATCCATGAATGCCTTAACAGCCATTCCCGGAATTCCTTTTCCTTCTTCCTGGCAGTCGCTGTCATGAATAATCAGCTCCTGGGATACGTCAACCAAACGTCTGGTCAGATATCCTGAATCGGCTGTACGAAGAGCCGTATCAGACAGACCCTTACGTGCACCATGAGCAGACATGAAATACTCCAGTACGTCCAGACCTTCACGGAAGTTAGACTTAATAGGAAGCTCGATTGTACGTCCTGTTGTATCAGCCATCAAACCACGCATACCTGCAAGCTGTTTAATCTGCTTGTCGGAACCACGGGCTCCGGAATCCGCCATCATAAAGATGTTGTTGTATTCATCGAGACCGGACAGCAGTGCTTCTGTCAGCTTATCATCGGTTGCCTTCCATGTCTCAACAACTTCCTTATAACGCTCTTCTTCCGTAATCAAACCACGTTTGTAGTTCTTTGTGATTTTGTCTACTGTATTCTGCGCTTCTTCAATCATCTGCGGCTTTTCAGGCGGTACCGTCATGTCAGAAATGGATACGGTCATAGCTGCTCTTGTAGAGTATTTATAACCGATTGCTTTTACATCATCCAATACTTCTGCTGTCTGTGTCGCACCATGGGTATTAATAACCTTTTCCAAAATCTGTTTTAGCTGCTTCTTGCCTACATGGAAATCCACTTCCAGCAAGAGTGCATTTTCTTCCAGCTCTCGGTCTACAAATCCCAAATCCTGAGGGATGATTTCATTGAAAAGAAGTCTTCCCAGCGTAGCCTCAACAATTCCTGATTTCTCAGTTCCATCCGGCATTATCTTCGTCACGCGTACTTTAATTCTGGAATGCAGTGTAATATATTCGTTCTCATAAGCCAAAATAGCCTCATTCACATTCTTAAAGAGCATTCCCTCGCCCTTTGCCCCTGGTCTTTCCTGAGTCAGATAGTAAATACCAAGTACCATATCCTGAGAAGGAACGGCAACAGGACCACCATCAGACGGTTTCAGCAAGTTATTAGGTGAAAGCAGCAGGAAACGGCATTCTGCCTGCGCCTCTACGGACAGCGGCACATGGACAGCCATCTGGTCTCCGTCAAAGTCGGCATTGTAAGCAGTACATACCAGTGGATGCAGCTTAATAGCCTTACCTTCTACAAGAATCGGCTCAAATGCCTGGATGCCCAGTCTATGCAGCGTGGGGGCGCGGTTCAGCATAACCGGATGTTCCTTGATTACTTCCTCAAGTACATCCCACACCTCTGGCTGAAGTCTCTCCACCATTTTCTTTGCATTTTTAATATTGTGTGCTGTTCCATTGGCTACCAGTTCTTTCATAACAAATGGTTTGAACAGCTCAATTGCCATCTCTTTCGGCAGACCGCACTGGTAAATCTTCAGCTCCGGTCCAACAACGATAACAGAACGTCCTGAATAGTCAACACGTTTTCCCAGAAGGTTCTGACGGAAACGTCCTGATTTACCTTTGAGCATATCAGAAAGAGACTTCAATGCTCTGTTTCCAGGGCCTGTTACCGGACGTCCGCGGCGTCCGTTATCAATCAGAGCATCTACTGCTTCCTGCAGCATACGCTTTTCATTACGGACGATAATATCCGGTGCTCCCAGCTCCAGCAGCCTCTTGAGCCGGTTATTTCTATTGATAATTCTTCTGTATAAGTCATTCAAATCAGAGGTTGCAAAACGTCCCCCATCCAACTGTACCATCGGGCGCAGATCTGGCGGAATAACTGGAATTGCAGACAGAATCATCCATTCCGGCTTGTTGCCGGATTCACGGAATGCTTCTACAACTTCCAAACGTTTCACGATTCTTGCACGCTTCTGCCCTGTGGCATTGGTCAGTCCAGCCTGCAGTTCTGCGTACTCTTTTTCTAAATCAATGGCCTGCAAAAGCTCCTGAATCGCTTCTGCCCCCATTCCTACACGGAAGGAGCCATAACCCCATTTTTCCTTTTCTTCCTGATACTCAGCTTCAGACAACACCTGCTTATACTGCAGGCTGGTCTCGCCTTTGTCCAGTACGATATAAGAAGCAAAATACAGAACCCTCTCCAATGTTCTCGGAGAAATGTCCAGAATCAGTCCCATACGGCTTGGAATCCCTTTAAAATACCAAATGTGGGATACCGGTGCCGCCAGGGCAATGTGGCCCATACGCTCACGGCGTACGGAGGCTTTTGTCACTTCAACACCACACCTGTCGCAGACCACACCTTTATAACGGATTTTTTTATACTTTCCGCAGTGGCATTCCCAGTCTTTGCTTGGTCCGAAAATCTTTTCGCAGAAAAGTCCGTCTTTCTCAGGTTTCAATGTTCTATAGTTGATGGTCTCAGGCTTTGTAACTTCTCCCCTTGACCAATCCATAATTTTATCCGGTGAAGCCAGACCGATTTTGATTGCATCAAAAGTTAACGGTTGAAATTGTTGTTCATTATTACTTGTTGGCATATATATGGCTCCTCCTATTCTTCATCGTCCATCAATTCATCAAAGACGATTTCTTCCTCCTCGAAATCATCATCCTCCGGTTCCACATTTTCAAGTTCTTCCCCAACAAATTCCTGTTCCGTGAATCCCTGGTCCCCATAGGACTCCTTTTCATCACGATATCTTCTGTCTCCTTCAATAATGGAATGCAGATCGGTCTCACCATAATCTACCGTCTCCATAATCTCCACTTCTGTATTGTCATCACGCAGCACACGTACATCCAGGGCAAGTGACTGAAGCTCTTTTAATAGAACTTTGAAGGATTCCGGGATACCTGGTTCCGGGATATTCTCGCCTTTGATAATTGCTTCATAGGTTTTTACACGTCCGACAACATCATCAGACTTCACAGTTAGGATTTCCTGCAGTGTATAAGATGCACCATAAGCCTCCAGTGCCCAAACCTCCATCTCTCCGAAACGCTGCCCTCCGAACTGTGCTTTACCGCCCAGCGGCTGCTGTGTAACAAGTGAGTAAGGACCTGTAGAACGGGCATGGATTTTATCATCTACCAAGTGATGAAGCTTGAGGTAATGCATGTGTCCGATTGTAACCGGACTGTCGAAAAATTCACCGGTACGCCCGTCACGGAGACGAACTTTACCATCACGTGAAAGCGGAACACCCTTCCACAGTTTTCTCTGCTCCCTGTTATCAGATAAATACTGAAGAACCTCCGGAAGCAATGCATCACCATGTCTCTTTACAAATTCTTCCCACTCCAGGTTGACATAATCACTTGACAAGTCCAAAGTGTCCATAATATCAATCTCGTTTGCCCCGTCAAAGACCGGTGTGGAAATATTGAATCCAAGTGCTTTTGCAGCAAGGCTCAGATGAATCTCCAGTACCTGTCCGATATTCATACGGGAAGGCACACCCAGCGGATTCAGAACAATATCCAAAGGACGCCCGTTAGGAAGATAAGGCATATCCTCCACCGGAAGCACGCGGGAAACAACACCCTTGTTACCATGACGTCCGGCCATCTTGTCACCAACAGAAATCTTTCTCTTCTGTGCAATATAAATGCGGACTGCCTGATTCACACCAGGAGAAAGCTCATCACCGTTCTCTCTGGTAAAGACTTTTGCATCCACAATAATACCATACTCACCATGAGGTACTTTCAGGGAGGTATCTCTTACCTCGCGGGCTTTCTCACCAAAAATTGCACGCAGCAGTCTTTCCTCTGCCGTCAGCTCTGTTTCTCCCTTTGGAGTTACCTTGCCGACCAGAATATCTCCTGCACGGACTTCCGCACCAATCCGGATAATACCTCTTTCATCCAGATCTTTCAGTGCATCATCACCAACCCCCGGAATATCTCTTGTGATTTCTTCCGGTCCCAGCTTTGTATCACGTGCCTCTGCTTCATATTCTTCAATATGAACAGATGTATAGACATCATCCTGTACCAGTCTTTCACTCAGCAGTACAGCATCCTCATAGTTATAGCCTTCCCATGTCATGAAACCAATCAATGGGTTCTTTCCAAGTGCCATCTCGCCGCTGGAAGTAGACGGACCATCTGCAATTACTTGTCCTTCCTCTACCCGCTCGCCTTTGTCAACAATCGGCCTTTGGTTATAACAGTTGCTCTGGTTACTTCTCAAAAACTTTGTTAATTTATAAGTCTTCTTTGTTCCATCATCATGCTTAATTGTAATTTCAGTAGAAGTAGAACGCTCAACCACACCTGCTTTCTCGGACACCAGGCAGACACCGGAGTCTACGGCTGCTTTTACTTCCATACCTGTTCCTACAACCGGTGCTTCTGTCGTAAGAAGGGGTACCGCCTGACGCTGCATGTTTGATCCCATCAGCGCACGGTTAGCATCATCATTTTCCAGGAAAGGAATCAGGGCTGTTGCAACAGAGAACACCATCTTAGGAGAAACGTCCATAAAATCAAACTTGCCTCTCTCATACTCCTGTGTCTCCTCACGGTAACGGCCTGATACATTCTTATGAACGAAATGTCCGGCGTCATCCAGAGGCTCATTGGCCTGTGCAACGTGGTAGTTATCCTCTTCGTCTGCTGTCATATAGACAACATCCTCAGTAACAATCGGATTCTCCGGATCAGTTTTATCTACTTTACGGTACGGTGCTTCTACAAAGCCATATTCATTGATTCTTGCATAAGTAGCAAGAGAGTTAATCAGACCAATGTTAGGACCTTCAGGTGTCTCAATCGGACACATTCTTCCGTAATGGGAATAATGAACGTCACGCACCTCGAATCCGGCACGGTCTCTGGAAAGACCTCCCGGTCCTAATGCAGAGAGACGTCTCTTATGCGTCAGCTCACCAAGCGGGTTATTCTGATCCATGAACTGTGAAAGCTGGGAGGAGCCAAAGAACTCCTTAACCGCTGCTGTAACTGGCTTAATGTTAATCAGTGACTGGGGAGAGATTCCCTCCTGATCCTGTGTTGTCATTCTTTCACGGACCACTCTTTCCAACCTGGACAGACCAATTCTGTACTGGTTCTGAAGAAGTTCTCCTACCGCACGGATACGTCTGTTACCCAAATGGTCAATATCATCATCATTGCCCATTCTATATTCCAAATGGATATTATAATTAATGGAAGCTAAAATGTCTTCCTTTGTAATATGCTTAGGGATCAAATCATGGATGTCCCGGCTGATTAAACGTTTTAACTCTTCAATGTCGCCGGCACTTTCCTCCAGAAGCCCTTCCAGCACAGGATAATATACCTGTTCTGTCACTCCTACTTCTTTTGGATCAATGTCCACAATTGCCTGCAAATCTACCATCATATTAGAAAGAATCTTAATATTGCGGGATTCTTCCTCGCCTTCTACCCAAACGTATGGTACTGCCGCATTTTGGATATTATCTGCCAGTTCCCTTGTAATCACAGTTCCCTTTTCTGCAATTACTTCGCCTGTGAGAAGACTGACAACATCTTCTGCCACCCGCTGCCCCTTGATACGGTTTTTCAACGCCAGCTTTTTATTGAACTTATAACGTCCAACCTTCGCCAAATCATAACGTCTCGGATCAAAAAACATGCTTGTAATCAGGCTTTCTGCGCTGTCCACGGCAAGTGGTTCGCCTGGTCTTATCTTTTTATATAACTCTAATAGACCTTCCTGATAGCTTTCGGCTGTATCTTTGCCGAAACTTGCAAGGATTTTTGGCTCTTCACCAAATAATTCGATGATTTCTGCATTTGTTCCGATACCAAGTGCACGGATTAATACGGTAATCGGCACCTTTCTCGTTCTATCTACACGTACATAAAAAACGTCATTGGAGTCTGTTTCATATTCCAGCCACGCACCACGGTTAGGGATGACTGTCGCTGAGTAAAGTTCTTTTCCGAGCTTATCATGGGCAATTCCATAATAGATACCCGGAGAGCGTACCAACTGACTTACAATAACACGCTCGGCACCATTGATTACAAAAGTACCGGTCTTCGTCATAAGTGGAAGGTCTCCCATAAATATTTCATGTTCGTTTATCTCATCGTTGTCTTTGTTGTAAAGTCTTACCCTTACCTTCAAAGGCGCCGCGTATGTTGCGTCACGCTCTTTACACTCCTCGATTGTATATTTCACATCGGATTCGCAAAGTGTAAAATCGACAAATTCCAGACTCAGGTGACCGCTGAAGTCGGAGATTGGGGAAATATCGTCAAATACCTCTTTCAGTCCTTCATCCAGAAACCACTGGTAAGAGTCTTTCTGAACTTCGATTAGATTCGGCATCTCTAATACTTCTTTTTGTCTGGAATAGCTCATGCGTAAACTTTTTCCGTTTGTGATGGGACGAATTCTGTTTTTCTCCATTGACGTTTCACTCCTCATATATTTTTTGGCGGGCTACGAGTCGCCCTTCATTAGTTCCTGTAAATAGGAAAAGAGCCATGTGACAGTAAATCTGTCACTACGATGGCACACCTTTCCACAATAGCGCATTTTCTACTATATCACAAAGCTCTTTCTGCTGTCAACATGTTTCTTACTAATATACGAAAAACCTCTTGACATCTTTCAATTTCTGTGGTAAGCACGAACTCATTGGGCTTGTGGGCCTGCTGTAAACTACCCGGTCCGTAGGACATACACTCCCTGTTTTTCAGCTTCCCAGCGATAACTGCCGTGTCCGTATACCCCGGAAAGGCACTGATTTTGGGCGGCTTTCCCGTTGCCTCGCCCACTGCCTTCCTTAATTCATTGAGAAGAGTTGATTCAGGATAAGTCTCCACCCAGGGACGGTCACCAGTAATCTGGTAACTGCCTGTAATACCTGGCACTTGCTGTTTCCCTTCTTCAATGGCCGTTCTTAGAATCTCTTCAGCTTTTTTCGTATTCATGGGTGGTACCAGCCGCATATCGATAGTCGCTTTGCATTTGTCCGGAACCACATAGGGGCTATACCCACCCTGGATCTGCCCGAAGGTTACTGTTGAGGGGCCCAATTCGGGATGTACCGGGCACTTCAAAATTTCACTTCTTATATAAGTAAGTATTGCCGACATTCCCGCAACGGCATCAGCACCCTTTTCAGGCATACTGGCGTGAGCGGTAACCCCCTGGACATCCAGCTCAAACCACGTGCGCCCTTTATGTGACATTTGAAGCTGGCCATCTGTGGGTTCCATGTCCACGACCCAGTCTTTTTCCGTTACCCATTTATCAAGGATAGCCTGCTCTACGCCCTGCATATCCCCTTCTTCGTCCACAGTTCCTATAAATACGAGTGAATGGGACAGCTTCATGCCTCCCCGTCTTACCAGGTCGGCAGTCTCCGCAAACACACTAAGGGCACAAGCCAGCCCGGATTTCATATCACAAGCGCCTCTGCCCCATAATCTGCCTTCTTCTATACGTCCGCCAAAGGCTTCCACATTCCATCCGTTCCCTTTTACAACAGTGTCCATATGGCAGATGAAGATAAGGGCGGGATGTTTCACCTCGCCCTCCAAAACCGCCCGCACATTGAACCGGCCGGGTGCAGCCAAAGATTTCTCCGGTCTCACACCTGCCTTCTCCAGATAATGATAAATAAATTCTCCAATCCTGCCCTCACAGGCCCCTGGATTTGTACTTTCTATCTTGACCAGACTGGCTGCCAGTTCAACTGCATCACATTGAATTTGTTTTATCATTTTCCAAACACCAGTGAATTCCACATCAGTTCATTTTTAAACTGGCGGATCGTAGTATCCTTATCAATATATACGGCTTCGATTCCCATAGCTGCTGCCCAGTCTCCCATTTGCTCTGATGTCAAATCATAGGAAAATGCTGTATGGTGAGCCCCGCCTGCAAGAATCCATGCCTCCGCACCTGTCAGCAGGTTCGGCTGAGGAGTCCAGAATGCTGTAGCCACCGGAAGCTTAGGCATTGGTTTCTCTGTTTTTTTACAGTCCACATCGTTGATGATCAGGCGGAACCTGTTCCCCAGATCGATCAGGGAAGTTGCTACTCCTGGTCCTTCTTTCGCCGTGAACACCAGACGGGCAGGATCTTCCCTGTCACCCATGCTCAAAGGCTGGGCTTTAATACTGATTGGACCGTCAGCAATTGTCGGACACACCTCCAGCATATGAGCCTGCAGAATTCCTTCTTTTCCAGGCACAAGGTTATATGTATAATCCTCCATAAAGGATGTTCCTTTGGCATCTTTTATACCCTGTGTCATAATTTTCATGACACGGACCATAGCCGCCGTCTTCCAGTCACCTTCTCCGCCAAAGCCATAACCTTTTTCCATCAATCTCTGGATTGCGAGGCCTGGAAGCTGTTTCAGACTGCCCAGGTCCCCAAAATGGGTAACAATTGCCTGATAATTTTTCTCTTTCAAAAACCTTTCAAAGCCAATCTCAATTCCTGCCTGTACTGCCACATGCTTTCTGAAATCTTTCTCATCTCTTCCTTCCAGAAGGATTTCATATTTATCATAATACTCTTCTACCAATACATCGATATCCGCCTGAGAGACCTGGGCAACTGCTGCTTCAATTTCATTTACTGGGTAAGCATCCACTTCCCATCCAAATTTAATCTGAGCTTCTACCTTATCACCCTCAGTAACAGCAACATTTCTCATGTTATCTGCTATGCGCATTACGCGGACATGGCTGCTCTCAATCACACCGATACTTGTGCGCATCCATGTTCCTATCCTGGCCTGCACTGCTGTATCTTCCCAGTAACCGGCAACTACCTTGCGCTCCATGCCAAGGCGGCTGAATATATGACCATACTCTCTGTCCCCATGAGCTGCCTGGTTCTCATTCATAAAGTCCATATCAATCGTATCATAAGGAATTTCCTGGTTAAACTGGGTATGCAGGTGGAGAAGCGGCTTTCTGTACTCCTGAAGGCCCAGAATCCATGACTTCGCCGGTGAAAATGTGTGCATCCATGTAATTACACCTGCACAAGTCTCATCCATATTCGCTTCATTGAACGTCTTCCGAATCAGCTCATTTGTAATCAGAGTAGGCTTCCATACCACCTCAAAAGGTATCACCTGAGAGGTATTCAACGCCTCTACAATCTTCTTCGAATGCTCTGCAACATGAGCGAGACACTCATCACCGTATAAATCCTGTGACCCCGTGCAAAACCAAAATTTGTACTGTTTCTGTTCCATTTGTAAAGTCCTCCTTTTTGATAAGTGCCGTAAAGGGGACAGTCCCTTTTCAAAAGGGACTGTCCCCTTTGCGCTCCATTGTCAGAATATTCTCCTTTTATTGTCCGTAGTAAGCATCTGCCCCGTGTTTCCTGTTGTAATGTTTATCCTGTAATTCCTGGGGAGCAGGCAGAGCCTGTGGGTTTATTAGTTCACATCTTGCTGCCATTTTTGCTACTTCTTCCAGAACTACTGCATTGTGTACCGCATCGTATGCATCTTTGCCCCAGGTAAATGGCCCGTGATTCTTGCAGAGCACTGCCGGCATAGAGATATAGTCCTTATCCTTAAAATATTCTACGATCAATACACCTGTATTTTTCTCATATGCGGCCTCTATCTCTTGTTTCGTCAAGTTTCTGACGCACGGGATTTCGCCGTACATATAATCAGCGTGGGTCGTACCATAGCATGGTATTCCCCGCCCTGCCTGAGCCCAGCTTGTTGCCCACTCGGAATGGGTATGCACAATTCCCCCGATATCAGGAAAAGCCTTATACAATTCTAAATGAGTAGCGGTATCGGAAGATGGATTATAATTGCCTTCTACCTTGTTTCCGTCCAAATCCATAACTACCATATCTCCGGGAGTGAGCTGGTCATAATCCACCCCGCTCGGCTTAATGACAAACAGTCCGGTCTCTTTATCCAGACCGCTGACATTTCCCCATGTAAAGGTAACTAATCCATGCTTTGGCAGCAGCATATTTGCCTCGTATACTTCTTTCTTTAATTGTTCCAGCATATTCTCTTCTCCCATCTGCGATTTATTAATTCAGGTTTTCTACAGCACACTGCTCGATACTTAGACCTTTTTTGTAACGCTCAATAAATGTCTCGAATCCTTCCACGTCCTTCTCATCCGGCTCTATACAAGAACCTTCATCACCGCCAAATACTCTCTCAGACAGATAGTGAGCCAAAGTTTCGCCCTCTTCCTTTTGTACCAGATAGGAAGCAAGCAGTGCAATCCCCCAAGCTCCGCCTTCTCCCGCAGTCTCCATGACAGACACAGGTGCATTCATGGCAGCCGCCATAATCTTCTGTCCAACTCCTTTTGTCTTAAACAGCCCTCCATGTCCCAAAATCTTGTCGATCTGGATATGTTCGTCTTTTGTCAGGATATCCATTCCAACCTTCAGAGCACCCAAAGCCGCAAACAGATGCACTCTCATGAAATTGGCCAGATTAAATTTACTGTCGGGAGTACGAACGAATAATGGCCGTCCTTCATCCAGTTCTATTATATTTTCACCGGAATAGTAACCATAAGACAGAAGTCCGCCGCACTCAGCATCCCCTTCCAGTGCCTTGTTATACAGCAGTGAAAACAGACGGTTCATATCCACTTCCATGCCAAATGCCTCTGCAAATTCCTTAAACAGCCCCACCCAGGCATTTAAGTCTGATGTACAGTTATTCGCATGAGCCATGGCAACCAGCTCACCGGAAGGTGTTGTCACCATATCAATCTCTGTGTAAACCTTTGAAAGCTCTTTTTCTAGTACTATCATGGCAAACACAGAGGTTCCTGCGGACACATTTCCTGTTCTGACTGCAACACTGTTGGTGGCTGCCATTCCAGTTCCCGCATCCCCTTCCGGAGGGCATACAGGTATTCCAGACTCCAGTTCCCCTGATGGGTCAAGCAGTCTTGCACCCTCTTCTGTGAGGCATCCGGCATCTTGTCCCGCAGTAAGAACTTTGGGCAGTAAATCTTTCACCTTCCAGGAATATCCTTTGTCAGCAACAAGAGCATCAAACTGCTCCAACATTCTTCCATGGAAATCTTTTTTATCAATATCAATAGGGAACATTCCTGCGGCATCACCAATTCCCAGCACCTTCTGCCCAGTCATCTTCCAGTGGATATAGCCAGACAAGGTGGTAAAGAAATCTACATCCTTTACATGTGCATCTCCCTCCAGAATTGACTGGTATAAATGAGCTACGCTCCATCTCTGTGGTACATTGTACTGGAATAGTTCTGTTAATTTGCCTGCCGCTTCCCCGGTGTTTGTGTTCCGCCATGTACGGAAAGGCACAAGAAGATTTTCTCCTTTATCAAACGCCAGATAACCGTGCATCATAGCACTAAAACCAAGCGCTTTCGTCCGCTTCAGGGTGACACCGTACTTCTCCTTTACCTCATCTGCCATCTTCCGGTAGCTGTCCTGAAGTCCCTTGTGGACATCTTCCAGCGCGTAGGTCCAGATCCCATTATCATATTTATTCTCCCATTCATGGCTGCCTGACGCTATAGGAGTAAAATCCGTACCAATTAAAACTGACTTAATCCTTGTCGACCCCAGTTCAATTCCAAGTGTTGCCCGCCCTTCCATAATATCACTTTTTACATTGCTTAAATCGCTCATTCTATTTTCCTCCATTTTAAATAATTTATAGTCTTAATAAAGTATCCTGAAGTGCTAATTAGATTTCTGAATGAGTTTCATATCCCGCCGTCCATAACTCCTCCCGCTGTGTCAAAATCTGAACGGATTTCCTGATAATCATCTCCGGTTTTAACTCCAGGTTTTCCTCTGTCTTAATTCCATCCAGCATTTCCAGTATTTTCTCCGCTGCTGTTCCTGCCAGTTCCTTCACGGGATTCTGTGCTGAAGTAAGAGGTATTTCACACCGCCCTGCCAAATCCGAATTGTCAATCCCCACAATAGAAAGAGATTCCGGAATCTTTATGCCCGCCTCTTTACAGATGCCTACCAACTGATTTGCCACCTCATCATTGTAGCAGACACATGCCGTACATCCCATCAAACGCCGCAGATAGCGCGCTCCATCCTTCTTCATTTCCTTCAGCTCACAGGTATCTATCCAGGCAATACGCTCGCCTTTCACTTTTATATCCCATTCCATCAAAGCATCCATATATCCCGCATACCTTTTATGACCCTGACCATCATCAGATTTGAAAACTGCCGCAATTTTCCTGTGTCCGCACTGCAATAAGTGTTCTGTAACCAACTTTCCTGCAAGATAATCATTCAAACTTACATGCACTGCATCCAGCTCCGGATAAAAGCTATTTAAGAACAATACCGGTATCTTTCGTTTTTGCAGTTCCCGGTAGATATCCAAATTGGGGTTCGGTAACCCACTCTTTACCGGTTCGGCAATAATCCCATCCACAGAATCGTTCTTTAGAAACCCTCTCAAAATCATTCTCTCTTTTTCAACCGTATTGTGAGTAAAAGAAATTTGCAGGGTATAGCCTGCGCGGGACAATCTGCCTTCCATTTCCTTAAGCATGCTGGGGAAAATGTATTCATCTACATAAGTTGTCATGACTGCAATCTGCATGGTTTTGGCACGAACGGGACCTTTTCTCTCATCTTTTCCATTAACATAAGTCCCGCTCCCCCTCATGCGCCTTACAATTCCATGCTGCTCTAAAACAAGCACTGCATGACGTGCAGTCTGACGGCTCACCTGAAACATGGATACCAGTTCATTCTCTGAATAAATCTTGTCTCCAGCCCGCAGTTTTCCCTGCTCTATTTCAGATATAATCCAATCAGCTATTTCTTCATATTTTGCTTTCTTTTCCGCCATAGACTCTGTCCCTTCAGCGCCAACTTGACATTGCCTTTTCTATAAATAACTTTACAATATAACTCCCTTAAATTCAAGTTGGAGTCTTTCACAAATGTACATACAACTCCTGTGTATTATCTTGTAATTGGTGCACATCACTTTAAAAGTTGTACGTATACATCTTCAGCATATCCCAGCCTATGGCACGTTAAAAGCCTGCTGTATGCCGGCTTTTAAAAACAGGGCACCGGCGCAGCAAATGCCCTGCTGCCTGGTGCCCCGCTTCCGGCAGGAAAATTTATTCTTCCGGTCAGATTCATTTCCGGTATTTCTAATATTCTCCTACTACTGTAGATTTCAGAAGATTTGTATTCCCCGGTTTGCCCAGCGGCACCCCGGCAGTCAGGACTACCACTTCCTTATTTTTTACGTATCCCTTTTCCTCAGCCGCCTCCGTTGCATGCAAAAACAGGATTTCCATGCTGTACTCTTCCCGAATCATTACAGGCAGTACTCCCCATGACATGTTCAACTGGCGGTAAGTATGCTCATCCGGGGTGCAGCCTACAATCATACAGCCTGGACGGTACTTAGAAACCATACGGGCAGTATGTCCGGATTTGCTCACTGTGATAATTGCCTTTGCCCCCAGATCTATGGCGGTCATGCAGGTGGCATGGGATATGGCTGTTGTCATATCAGGACGAATCTCCTTACACCGCAGACTGAACAGCTGATTGTAGTCAATATCACTCTCTGTCCGTACTGCAATCTTTACCATAGTCCGCACCGCTTCCACCGGATATTTTCCAGCTGCTGTTTCCCCGGATAACATAATTGCGCTGGTCCCCTGGTAAATAGCATTGGCCACATCCGTAGTCTCAGCTCTCGTAGGCCTGGGATTCTTCATCATAGAATCCAGCATCTGTGTGGCTGTAATGACCTGTTTTCCGGCATTATAAACCTTACGGATAATGTCCTTCTGGATGACAGGCACCTCCTCCAGCGGTATCTCTACACCCATATCTCCCCTGGCTATCATGATTCCGTCTGCAGCCTCAATGATGCTGTCAATGTTGTCTACACCCTGCTGATTTTCAATCTTAGCGATAATATTAACACGGGCACCGCCATTATCATTCAGAATTCCCCTGATTTCTTTCACATCTTCGGCACGACGTGTAAAAGAAGCAGCAACAAAGTCAAAGCCTTCCTGTATCCCAAACAGAATATCTTCTCTGTCCTTCTGACTGATAAACGGCATCTTCACTTCCACTCCCGGAAGATTTATCCCTTTGCGGTTAGATACCGTTCCGCCGTTTACTACCTTACAGCGCACGCAGCAGCCATCTATCTCCTCCACCTTCAATCCGACCAGCCCGTCATCTATCAAAACGCTGTCTCCTGGTTTTACATCCTTGTACAAGTCTGAATAGGTAATGGATACCATCTCCTTTGTACCTTCCACATCTTCCGGTGTCAAAAGGAATGGCTGTCCTTCCTCAAGATGTACGCTCCCCTCTTTAAAAGTACAGATTCTTATTTCCGGTCCTTTTGTATCAAGAAGAGCCCCTACTGGTTTATCCAGGCGTTCCCGTATTTCTTTCAGGCTGTCCAAACGTTTTTTCTGCTCCTCATGTGACCCGTGAGAAAAATTAAATCTGGCTACATCCATACCTTCTTTGATTAACTGCTCCAACACACCATCTTTGTCCGTAGACGGACCAAGCGTACAAATAATTTTTGTTTTTCTCATTTTACGCCATCCTTCCTTTCTAACCCCTCTTAATCAGCATATTTTATTTAAATATGCCTATATTCCCCGTACTCCCAACCACTGCCACTATAATTCCCCTTAAAACTATAGATACATGTATTATAGGTCTTGAGAGATTAAGTTGTCAATCTCTGCCCCTTCAAAAAAGGGACCATTGCCCTGTAACTCTTCAGTTATCCCGCAACAGTCCCAATATTTATATATTTATACAAAAGTCCCAATTATTTCAGGTTAACTTCTGCGCCTTCTGCTTCCAGCTTAGCCTTGATTTCTTCAGCCTCTGCCTTAGATGCACCCTCTTTTACTACTTTAGGAGCTCCATCAACTAATTCTTTTGCTTCTTTTAATCCAAGTCCTGTGATTTCACGAACAACTTTGATTACTTTAACTTTAGAAGCACCTGCTGATACTAATTCTACATCAAACTCATCCTTCTCTTCTGCTGCCGGAGCTGCATCTCCTGCTGCTGCAACTACAACTCCTGCCGCTGCAGATACACCAAATTCTTCTTCACAAGCTTTTACTAATTCATTTAATTCTAATACTGATAACTCTTTGATTGCTTCAATCATTTCAGCTGTTGTCAATTTAGCCATTTTTATATCCTCCATTTTATATTATTTTAGGATTACTTCAATCCTTTTCATTTTAGTTTCTCTTTTTGGACTACCCGAATTCCCGGGAATTCCTTTTCCAGCTTATTCAGCCGGTACCTCTGCTGCTTCCGCCGGAGCTTCTGCTTCTGCAGCTGCTTCTACCGGAGCCGCCTCTGCATCTGCTGTGCCGTTCTGTTCTGCGATCTGCTTAATAACACGAGCAAAATTGGTGATTGGTGACTGGATACTTCCAAGCAATTTGGAAAGTAACTCATCTCTTGAAGGAATCTTAGACAGTTCTGTCAGACCTGCGATATCATAAACATTTCCTTCAACCACACCACCCTTTAACTCAAGTGCTACTGCACTCTTTGCAAAGTTACAGAGAATTCTTGCAGATGCTGTTGCATCATCCTTAGAAATAGCGATGGCGCTTGGTCCTTCCAGATATCCCTGAAGACCTTCAAACTCAGTTCCTTCAAAAGCTCTCTTCATCATTGTATTCTTGTACACTTTGTAAACCACACCTGCTTCTCTGAGCTGTTTACGAAGTTCTGTGTCCTGAGATACCGTCAATCCACGGTAGTCAACAAGAATAACTGACTGAGCATCTTTGATTTCTCCTGAAATTGTCTCTACGATTGGTTGTTTTAATTCAACTTTTGCCACGTTCTGGTACACCTCCTTATTTTTTTATGCGTGTACTGCCAAGAATAAAGAGTTTGCAAGCAAACTCTTGCGCCTGGGTTGGTCGCATAGCGACATCTATCTCTTACAACCCAGTGCGCATCCCCCGGAGGGTTTTTATGTAGTAAGAAATGCACTTTCTTATTACATAAAAAAGCCCCTGTATCCAAAGACACAGAGGCATAAAAATTCATACTAAGAATTCTAATCTTCCTCGGCAGGCGTGTTCAACTTATGCCTTACGGCACCTGCTGTCTTCGGCAGTCAATTGCTATAGTAGATTAACACTTATTCAGGCGGTTGTCAACGCTTTTTCGCCAATATCCCAACATTTCCCGCACTTTTTCATCATTCTTTTGATTTCATTTACATCAGACCTGATTTCTTCTGTGATTCTGAGCAGAATTGTCACCGTATTATCCTCAAGCTTTTTAATTTTATAATATTGCTCCAATTCTTCCATTTTAGTTTTTAATTCTAATATCTCATTATGATTCATCTGATAGTAGCGCTCCATCTCGTCAAATATCAAAACATTATTCTCTTCTATCGCAGTGTCTATCTTATTAAATATTACAGCATTGTTCTTTTCAATTGCCTCATCAATCCTATTAAATATCACAATGTTGTTCTTTTCAATAGACTCTTGCATCTCCTCTCTCAGTATTTGGCGTATCGCTGTTAAATCATTCTTTTCTAACATATTCATTACCTCCCGCTCAGCCCAATCAATATGTCCCTTCCCCGCGTTTCCAACTCTTTATCTTATTTTAACACTCCCCGCATAGGCATTCAAGCAAGCGAAAACAGACTTTTCAATTCAGGTTTATTTGTTAATGCCAAAAGGATTTTCACACACAAACTGCCGCAGCATACTGATTTTTCAGTAATGCTGCGGCAGTTTTTTATTTATCTTAATATTTCATCAAATCCGGGACGGATTAAGCAAGCTTCATGGGGTTGATTTTCACACCAGGTCCCATTGTAGATGTCAGTGTAACACTCTTTAAATACTGACCTTTTACCGCTGCCGGTTTTGCTTTGATGATTGCATCGATAAGCGTCTGGAAGTTGTCCGCTAGCTGCTCCTCGGCAAAGGATGCTTTACCAATCGGCACATGGATAATGTTTGTTTTGTCCAATCTGTACTCAATCTTACCAGCTTTAATGTCATTGATTGCTTTTGTTACATCCATAGTAACTGTTCCAGCCTTAGGGTTTGGCATCAGACCTTTTGGTCCGAGTACACGTCCAAGACGTCCAACAACACCCATCATGTCTGGTGTAGCAACAACAACGTCAAATTCGAACCAGCCTTCGTTCTGAATCTTAGGAATTAATTCTTCTCCTCCAACGTAATCTGCTCCGGCTGCCTGAGCTTCTTCTGCTTTAGCATCCTTTGCAAATACAAGGATACGAACCTTCTTACCTGTTCCGTGTGGCAGTACAACTGCACCACGAATCTGCTGGTCTGCGTGACGTCCGTCACATCCTGTTCTGATATGAGCCTCGATTGTTTCGTCAAATTTAGCTACTGCTGCTTTTTTTACTAATGCTACTGCTTCTGCCTTCTCGTAGAGATTACCTCTCTCAATCAGTTTCGCAGCTTCAATATATTTTTTTCCTCGTTTCATCTTAAATAACCTCCTTGTGGTATTGGCGGGATCGTGCCCCTCCCACTTAATTCAAATTCACTAAGTGCTCTATTATCGTGCTCCACTAGGCTCGAAAACACCTCGCCAAGTGGCCAGATAGGGTTCGTACTAAGCTCGTAAACACACACCGCAGGGGTGAACTTTCTCACTAGACTCGTGAGAAACCTCGCCAAGTGTTCAATGTTTCGCTAAGTACTCTACGCCTCCTCAACAACAACGCCCATTGAGCGGCATGTTCCTGCTACCATGCTCATAGCTGCTTCTACTGATGCAGCATTCAAGTCAGGCATTTTTGTTTTTGCGATTTCTTCTAACTGAGCCTTTGTGATTGTAGCAACTTTGTTCTTATTCGGAACGCCTGAACCGGATTTGATGTTGCAGGCCTTTTTAATGAGAACTGCTGCCGGCGGGGTCTTTGTTACGAAACTGAAGCTTCTGTCATTGTATACTGTAATAACAACAGGGATAATCAGGTCACCCTGGTCTGCTGTTCTTGCGTTGAACTGCTTTGTGAATTCAACGATATTTACACCGTGCTGTCCAAGCGCAGGACCTACCGGTGGTGCTGGTGTTGCTTTACCAGCTGGAATTTGTAATTTAATATAACCTTGTACTTTTTTTGCCATTTTTAATTACCTCCTTGTGGTATTGGCGGGATAGGAATCCCTCCCACGGTTTTTAATCCATCTTTCTTACTTCTGCGAAACTAAGTTCAACCGGTGTCTCACGGCCGAACAGCTCTACATTGATAGACAAGTTCTGCTTCTGCTCATTCATTGACTGGATGACACCTACAGTACCTTCCCACGCACCGCTTAGTACGGTGACGGTATCGCCGACTGCAAAATCGATTATGACATTCTGCTGCTTGATTCCCAGTCTGTCCATCTCTTCTTCCTCAAGAGGAACCGGCTTGGAACCAGGACCAACAAATCCTGTCACCCCTCTGGTATTGCGAACCACATACCATGTATCATCATTCATAAACATATGAATCATAACATATCCCGGGAACATCTTTTTCTGACTTGCTTTCTGAACACCGTTCTTCAGTTCAATCACTTCCTGCATCGGGACTCTGACTTCCAGAATCTGGTCTTCCAGATGACGATTTTCAATTGCCTTATCAATATTAGCTTTCACTTTGTTCTCATACCCGGAATAGGTATGAACTACATACCATTTTGCCTCTGACATAAAATCACCTTTCTGCTATGCTCCAGTTGATTATTTTACCAACAAATCAATTCCATATTTTAGTATTGCATCAACAATCGAAATTAATGCTCCTAATAATACGGAAACTGAAACGACTGCCGTGGTCTGTTTTACCAGTGTCTTCCTGTCAGGCCAGACGACTTTCTTAAACTCTGCCTGAAGCCCTTTGAACCAGCTCTTCTTCTGAGTTTTTACTGTTTTCTCACCCATGACATCCACTTCCTTCCAACGACTATTTCGTTTCCTTGTGCAGTGTGTGTGATTTACAGAACTTGCAATACTTCTTAGTCTCCATGCGGTCCGGATGAGCTTTCTTATCCTTGGTCATGTTGTAATTACGATGCTTGCATTCTGTACATTCCAATGTGATTCTTGTGCGCACAACTTCCACCTCGCTTTTTTCTTATTCACTACGTGTTACATGATGGTTGCGAAGCCATCTAAATTTAGGCATAAAAAAAAGACCTACTTCCATTCGCTAGAAGATTGTATCATAATAAATGGTGAAAAGTCAAGTTTTTTCATTCTAAATTTGAAAGCAGCCTGGAATATGATAAACAGTGGGCTTTTTAACAAATTCTTAACGCGCCTATTGTTAATCATTTGATATAATTGCTATGATATACACCATGATTTTGATAAAAGTGAAAACAAACTTTTCATTATCAGTGTTTGTGATTTTATCCGTACAAGTAAGTGAAATCACTTCATGAATTAAATACGGAAAGATACTAAGGAGGAAAAAAAATTGGAAGTTTCACTACTTATAGGAATTGTTTTGGGTCTTTCTGCCATACTTTCGGGTTTTATCCTGGAAGGAGGATCATTTCATAGTCTGACAGCGCTAAGTCCTTTTGTTATTGTAGTAGGAGGTACAATCGGCGCAACTGTCGCATCTTATCCACTAAAAGATATTGTACGCGCATTCGGAACTGTTGCCAAGACCTTTAAGCAGCCCAGCTCCAACAGTACAAAACAACTTATTGACAGAATATTAGAAATATCCAAAACCTTTCGTACAAACGGGATGGTTGCCCTGGATACCATTGTAAAAGAAACCGATTTGCAGAAAGATGACATGCTGCCTTTAAAGGAAGGCCTGGTTTTACTGCAGGACGGAAAAGATGTTGAAAATATACAGTATGTCATGGAAGCCGAACTTAGCTCTTTCCTCCACCAAAAGCATGTGGAAGCAGGCGTGTTCGAAGCGGCGGGCGGATATTCTCCAACTATGGGTGTTATCGGTACGGTTATGAGTCTTGTTGTAGTTCTTGCTGCAGGGTTTGGCGATTCTGCCGAATTAGCGCACAAGATCAGCACAGCCTTTATTGCGACGTTATACGGAGTTTCATTTGCAAACGTCATCTATCTCCCACTTGCAAATAAAATAAAGCTTTATACAAAAAGGTGTCAGATACAGCGGGAAATTATTATCGATGGTGTATGCAGCATGTCTAAAGGTTTGAATGCCAGAAGCATGGAAAACGAGCTGGCTATGTATTATCAGGCATTTCCAGATGGCACGAAGCACTACAGGGCTGGCATTGAAAACTAGGGGGGGATAACATTTGAGAAAAAGAGGGCAAGAGGAAGAGAAAAGCGAAAACAGCGAGCGGTGGCTTCTTACATATGCAGATTTAATTACCCTTCTACTAGCTCTATTCATTATTATGTATGGTATGAGTTCGGAGAATGAAGCTAAACTGAAAGCGATGTCTAGTGCACTATCAGAAGCATTTAATGGTCCGGCAGCTACAGAGGATATGGGTACCGGCAGCGGCAGCGGTTCCGATGCCGGAACAGTTATGGAAAATGTAAGTCCATTGGAGACTATTTATTCGCAGCTCGATGGATATATCCATCAGCAGAATTTGGAAGATAATGTGGATTTGATAAAATCAGACCATTCTATTTCTATCCGTTTAAAAGACAAGCTTTTGTTTTTGGGGGATTCTGCCATATTAAAATCGGACAGCGGGACAACTTTAAAGAAAGTAGGACAGGTTGTATCCCAGGTATATGATGATGTGAATCACCTCACTATTACAGGTAATACGGCGGATCTGGGAGACCGTGACCCTCAAAATGAAGCTGATTCCTGGCAGCTTTCAGTGAACAGAGCTGTAACAATTCTTAATTTCCTGACAGACAATGGGCTTAGTCCTGAAAAAATGTCCGTAGAAGGGAACTCCCATTATAACCCCGTAGCCAACAATGATACGGAAGAAGGGCGGTCTTCCAACCGAAGAGTAGAAATCACTATAACGGATGCACCAAATTAGAATAACTAAGATATTTCTAAATAAATTATCACAAAAAAGAACCTCGCTTAAGCAGTCCTTAGTAAACAGTATTTGAACGAAGCCGAAACCTCAATGTTGATGATCTTGGTGCTGTTGATTCTGTATTCTATCGTTATGGACTTGTCCATTATTTTTTTCCTATTCATTATGTTTTGGGTTACGATGATGAAGGGAGAAAGAAGGGGAACGGCAACCGGGGCCGCTATGCTTTGGCGTTCCTGCCCGGACTTCGGGGCAACTTGGCCCGAAGTTAATAGTTATCGCTCCAAACTAATTGTTTCATAAACTGTTGATTACTGATTTTGCAAACTGTTCGCTTTTTTTATATCATCAGAATTGGGGCGGCCTGTACGCAAAATCATATAATGTCCGGGTCAATGTCAAAAGCATATATGCCTGTTCCTAGAAATAATATATCGACTTTGCCTTGTATTGGCTCATGGATTGACTTTGCGGATACTCCTACTTGTTTAGCAATAGCATTTGCAATTTTCTTTGTATTACCTGATTTTGAATAATAACGCACTTCAATATTCATAAAACGCCCTCTTTTCAGCTATTTATTCAACTATCAATGATGCAAACCTACCAATAATCGACTTTATGACAATGCAGCCAGCAACTACAAAAAGCGCAATTTTGGGGTCATAAAGGATGGGAATTTTCCATTTGAATATTTGTGCTGCTGTTGTAAGTAATGCGATTGTCCCAAAGATATACCCCAAGATGGTGAGCGGGTGAGCAGGTGCATTTCTGATAAATCTGCCGATTGTTGGCATAATCATGCATATTGCAAATCCGATTGCGCCCAAAGTAATAACAGCCGTTCTCGGCCCATTGATGAATAATATTTGCTTTCCAGATAGTCCTGCATAAACAATCAGGCTGGTTATAAACCACTCTGCCATCAATATTCCAATTCCTTTCATTGTTTATCGCTCCTTAAATAGATTTTATTGAATATCGTAATATGTCTTTCTAAAAGGGATAAAGCTTCTTCATGTTTTTCGGGCTGATTGTCGTATTTTGATAACAGCAAATACAAAGGTGAATAAAACTGCAAAGCCATTACCATTGGGTCAGCATCAACATAAACCCCATCATTTATTAAACTAGTGAACACGCCTGATATATAATCTAAGCCCTTGTCTATTATCAATTCCCTAAAAAACTTGCTTGCCTCCGAAGTTCTATACTGTTCCATTGTCAACATTCTACGCAATTGCGAACCATACTCTGTTTCGAGATAGAACTGAAACATTGTAACGCTAATACGGAATAGTTCTTCTCTTACACCACTTTCTCCTGAGAGAATATTGGCCATGCTTTCAGGGGGAATAAAACTAGAAACTTCCTCTTGATAACGACGCTCAATGTCTTTGAGAATTGAGTCGAAAATGTCTTTCTTTCCGCTATAATGCTTATAAAGGGCGCTCTCCCGTATTCCGATTTCTTTTGATATGTCACGGATACCAACCCCATCATAACCTCTTTCAGAAAACAATTTTAGTGCAACTGTCAAAATAACTTCCTTTGTATCCCGTGTTTCGTTTTTTGGCATAATAACCTCCATCAATAAATGTGGTGATCAGTTGTTCACCATTATTATAGTGAACAACTGATCACTTGCCAAGAGGGGAACTAAATTATATTCTCACGCTGTTATTTATGAGCATTTCGAGCCTGTCCGCTAAACGGCAAGCAGGGCAGGTGTGCACACACTTGCACGTTTTGCAATTTGAGTAAGATTATTCACACATCTGCGTTGCAGGTGCAGAAGTTCTTTTACAGGTGAAAGGTCAACACTCTCGGCATAGCCAGCAGCAGCCAGCTTGCGAATAAATGTGCTCTGATTCTGGCTGTTCACTTCTTCCATGCGCTCTCGTATGGCGGACTACCTTTGAGAGGTTCTTTTTGTGTGACTAAATCACTGACTCTTTATCATTTCTTTTATATAATTAGCTGCAAAAGTGAGTCCAGTGAAAGAGAGGGAAATGGCAATGTCAAAAACAATAATTATCGGCGGCGTGGCAGGAGGTGCAACTGCCGCAGCAAGATTGAGAAGAAGAAATGAAGTTATGGAAATCGTTATGTTTGAAAGAGGGGACTATATTTCTTACGCGAACTGCGGCCTGCCTTATTATATTGGAGATGTAATCCAAAGCCGGGATGCTTTACTCCTGCAGACGCCCGAGGCTATGAGGGCAAAATTTAACATAGATGTACGGATTTCCAGTGAAGTGCAAAAGATTAACAGCGATGCACAGACCGTACAGGTCCGAAACCTAAAGACAGGGGAAGAATATGAAGAAAGTTATGATACCCTGCTCATAGCCACAGGTTCTTCGCCTCTGAAACCGCCTATACCCGGAATTGACGGCAGCCACATCTATACACTGTGGACAATTCCTGACACAGATATTATCAAAGAAGTTGTCACAAAAGAAATGCCAAAAAGGGCGGCTGTCATAGGGGGCGGCTTTATTGGATTGGAAATGGCAGAAAACCTCCATAAGGCAGGGATTGAGGTTACCATTATTGAAATGCAGGACCAGGTTATGGCTCCGGTAGACTATGAAATGGCACAGCTTTTACATGAAAACATTTCTGCGAATCAGGTGGAGCTGATTCTAAAAGATGGAGTAAGCTCTTTTGAGACAGTTGAAGACCATACAATCATTCATTTGAAAAGCGGCAGGGAAATCATCGCAGACATGGTACTCCTCTCCATAGGAGTCCGCCCCAACAGTGAACTCGCAAAAGGAGCGGGTCTGAAATTAAATGCCAGAGGCGGGATTATTGTGGATGAGTTTTTGAGAACCTCCGATGAGCATATTTACGCTGTGGGCGATGTGATTGAAGTAGACCATTATGTGTCAGGAGATAAAACAATGATTCCTCTGGCCGGTCCTGCTAACAAGCAGGGACGGATCTGCGCCGACAATATCGACGGGGAGCAGGTTTCTTATAAAGGCACAATGGGAACTTCCGTGGCACACGTATTTGATTTAACCGCAGCCGCTGTGGGAATGAATGAAAAGGCTTTAAAAGCAGCCGGAAAACAAAAAGGCATAGATTATGAGACCGTCCTGATTAACCAGAAATCCCATGCAGGGTATTATCCAGGGGCTACTCCCATCACCCTGAAGCTGATTTTTGACCGGAGCGGCGGTATATTTGGTGCACAGATTGTGGGACAGGATGGAGTAGATAAACGGATCGATACCATAGCCGTAACAATGCGGCTAAAAGGTACTATTTACGATTTAGCAGAGCTTGAGCTTGCTTATGCACCGCCTTACTCCTCCGCCAAGGATCCGGTTAATATGCTGGGCTTCGTAGCCCAGAATGTCCTGGAGGGTCTGACATCATTTATAGAATATGACGAGATGGATGAACTGCTGACAGACGAAGATAAGAAGGATACTTACACGATTCTGGACGTTACAGAGGATGTAGAGCGGATGGTATTCTCTATTCCAGGTTCCGTCCATATTCCTCTGGGTAAGCTGCGCAGCCGGCTTGGGGAGCTTGATAAAAACAAACTCATTATTCCTTACTGCGCCATAGGTGTCCGCTCCTACAATGCAGCCCGAATCCTGACACAGAACGGATTCAGTCAGGTGAAGGTACTTTCAGCAGGAACTGCATTTTATAAATCTATGCAGGATCAAGGGTTTTCCCGGAACAGAAAACCTGGAAACCGGGATTCCGAAGGCAACGCAGGGAGCAGACCTGCAGATAGTGACGATAACGGAGAGGCACCCCTATGCGACTGTAAAGAAATTACAATTATAAACTGCTGCGGCCTGCAGTGTCCGGGGCCAATCATGAAGGTATATGAAGCACTTTCCGAATTAAAAGAAGGCCAGATATTACAGGTATCCGCCACAGACATGGGATTTGCAAAGGATATAGACGCATGGTGCAGACGGACCGGGAACCTGCTTATCAAGACAGAAAGAAAGGACCGGGAGAATATTGTTTATATTAAAAAAGGTGCTGACCGCTGTGAGTGTGATACAATTCAGGCGGCCCCTCCATCATCTTCCATACCTCAGGGAAAAACTTTAATTGTGTTCAGCGGAGATCTGGATAAAGTTCTGGCATCCTTCATCATTGCTAACGGCGCGGCTGCCATGGGGCGCCCGGTCACTATGTTCTTTACATTTTGGGGGCTGAACGCACTGCGGAGAGAGGAAAAGCAGCATGTCCCAAAATCAGTTATTGAGAAAATGTTCGGCGCCATGATGCCGAGAGGGACAAAAAAACTGAAATTATCCAAGATGAACATGGGTGGTATGGGTACAAAAATGATGAAAAAGGTCATGAAAGACAAGAATGTAAATTCTCTGGAAGAACTGATGAACCACGCCCTGGCAGGCGGAATAAAACTGGTTGCCTGTACCATGTCCATGGATGTCATGGGAATTAAGAAAGAGGAGCTCATTGACGGTGTGGAATTTGCAGGTGTCACTTCTTACCTTGGAAGTGCGGAGGAAGCCAATGTGAACCTTTTTGTATAAATGTAAAACAATTCAGACATAAGATATGATAACAGCCGGAAGAGCACATAAAAAGTGGCTCTCCCGGCTGCTTTTCCATTCATATTTAAAACCTTTTATTTTTCACAATGCTTTGCAAGCGTACTGTACAGAAGTCCATTGTCTATTGGTTTTGCAATATAACCATTCATCCCGGCTGCAAGAGCAGCAGAAACATCTTCTGTAAATGCATTGGCCGTTATGGCATAAATGGGTATAGTTTTTGCCTCGGGATGATTTCCCGCGCGTATGGCCCTTGACGCTTCATGTCCGTCCATAACAGGCATCTGGATATCCAGCAGAACAGCCGCATAGGTTCCCGGCTTACTCTTTTCAAACATTTCCACCGCCTCTTTTCCGTTTTCAGCACAGTCCACTTCCATTTTAACCAGTCCAAGCAAATCTATAACAATTTCTATATTCATCGCATTGTCTTCCGCCACAAGCACACGATATCCCGTAAAATCATACTTATCCGGCTCTACCGTCTGACTTTTGTATATGCCGCCGGAAAGGGTCATTAATAAATCTACTACGGTAGACTGGAACATTGGCTTTGTAATGAACATGTCGGCACCCGCTTCCCTTGCTTCCTCTTCCACTTCCGAAAGATCATAGGCCGAAACAATGATAATAATGGTGTCCTCATCAAATAGTTCTCTAATTTTACGTGTGACGGCAATTCCATCCATGCCAGCCATTACCCAGTCTATAAAACAAACGTCATATCCCCGGCCCTTTTCATGTTCCAGGACCAGCTTTTCCATGGCTTCCTCTCCCGAACTTGCTGTGTCATGGCTGATGCACAAACGTTTCAGTATACTGGAAGTATATTCTCTGGCATCTGCATCATCGTCCACTACCAGAGCACAAATATTTTTTACTTCTTCTTTTTCACTAACGCTTTCGTCCGGCAGGCCAAACGGCAGATCTACAGTAAAGGTAGTACCTGCATCTTTCTGACTTTCAACCTCAATCTTGCCCTGCATCATGTCCACCAGACTTTTAGTAATAGACATCCCAAGACCGGAGCCGCCGTGCTTCATAGCAGTCATTGCGCTCTCCTGCTCAAAAGGCTGGAACAGCCGTTCTTTCATCCCTTCCGTCATCCCAATACCAGTATCTGTTATTTTAAAACGGATGTAAACCGTTCCATCCTGAATCAAAGTCTGTGTGGCCAGGAACCGTATTGAGCCCCCCGGCGGAGTAAACTTAAACGCATTAGACATTATATTCAGCAGGATTTGATTGGTTCTAAGGGCATCTCCTACCAAAGTTTCCTCTGATACACCTGATAAAATCAAATCAAACTTGACACCTTTTTCCTTGCATTGTCCATAATACATCGTAGAAATGCCTGTTAATAATTGCTTAAAATCAAAGGGGGTACTGGCTATCTTCAGCTTTTCATTCTCAATTGCGGACATATCCAGTATATCATTAATAATCCCCAGCAAAACTTTAGAAGCGGACATAATCTTATTCAGATATTCCTCTATTTTCTCCCCACTGTCTTTATGACTCTTGGCAATGGTAGTAAGTCCCACAATGGCATTCATAGGAGTTCTTATCTCGTGGCTCATTCTGGCAAGGAAAAGACTTTTAGCCTGACTTGCCATATCCGCCCGTTTCACCGCTTCTGCCAACTGCTCATTCTTGCTCTGTAACCGGAGCAAATTTCTCCGCCGCATTTTCCAAATGCCCCCAATAGCCACAAATATTGTAACAGCCAAAACTCCCAAAACGGAAAACAATACACGGTATTCATACATCGTATCCAGTAAAGTAGCATGATATGGATCTGCAATCGTTCTTGCAGTCACAATTTCATTCACTTTTTCCTCACCAATTACTCCAATCGTCTTATTGATAATTGACATAAGTCTGGAATCTGCACTGCGGAGTCCTACGATAGAAGAGTTTTCTTCCATAAAACGGGTAGGCAGAATCTGCAGATTTGAATAACGGGGGTTTTGCAGGAGATAGGTCATCATATAGATGTTTTGTATTACAGCATCAGCCTCCTGGGCCTGAACTGCCTTCAGAGCATCTTCTACCGTTTTGTAGGTAGCAACCCGGGCATTCGGATATTCTGCGGCTATATGTTCCTGCAGTGTCCGGAAAGTCCGGTTAACCCCCACCACCGTATTATTCTGGGGATTATAGCTATATCCCTTCCGCACAACAACAACCAAATCACTTTTCAAAAACGGATCAGAAAGTGAAAGCTCTTGATCTTCCCTAAAAGTATCTGCCTGAATTATCCCTGCAATCAAATCAAACCGGCCCTCTTTCAGTGCTTCGATTGGTTTATCCCCCTGGGGGACTATCTGCTGTTCAAAAGTAAGCCCGCTGACCTGTGAAATCAAATCCAGTATATCCTCATTAATTCCTTCTGCCTTTCCTGTTTCCGGATTCAATCTGGACATCGGATGCCGGTCTGCTAGATTGCCCACTGTAATAACCGGGGCAGATTTTATATATTCCATTTCTTCACGGGTAAGCAAAAGTCCCGTTTCCTCAGTACTTTCACTGTAATGCTTCTTAAAAAGTTCTGTCTCAAAAGAAAAATCCACCTTAATCTCGCTCAAAGCAAAATTTGCTTCCTCTATGTAAGGACTGCCCTTATAGGACATCATGTAGTAAGCATCTGCACCAAACTGTGCTACCAGCTTCAGGTCATTATGATAGGCAAATCGGTCTGTGGCAATCGTCTCCACCTCACCCACTTTTAATGCCTGCACCAACTCTGCCTCACTGTCATACTCCACAAGTTTATACTTAAAGCCGCACCGCTTTGCATATCGTTTTAAAAAGTCATTGGTAGCGGAACTCCGCAAGCCGCCTATTCTTGTGTCATTCAGTGCTCTGTAATCCTCGTAATATATGTTATCATTTTCCGGCAGAGTATACAAAAGTCCCTGGGTATATCCGATTGGGTATTCAGAGTAATCGAAATTAGCCTTTCGGCTCTCTACCTTCTGAGCTGAACAGAGGAAATCAATTTCTTTATTTTTCAACTTTTCCAGCAGCTTTGGCCAGGTACCAAACACATACTCATATTTCCAGCCTGTGTACTTGGAGATTTCATTCAAGTAATCCACTCCATAGCCCTCATAAGTTCCGTCTTCATTCTGCTGAATAAAACCCTGATAATCTATATAACCGATTCTCAGGGTCTTCTCCCGGGCTGCATGCACTGTTCCTGGAAACATTATGGTTACAAGCATTAACATACTCAATGTCAATGCGAAAAGTCTTTTCCAATTACCCATCGCGTCTTCCTACCTCTGCCTCTCTATAACTCCTCCGTTCCTACTCATTAGTATATTCTATTTTCCTCTATAATTCAACAAAGTTCCTGTTACTTTGTCCGGTACACGAGACAAAAACATTTACAGCTCCGCCTCCAAAACTTCTTTTCTTAATGGTATGGAGGCCGTTGCCCCCTGGCGGGATACTGCGATTGCAGATGCCTTCGACGCCAGTGAAAGGCCATCCTGCACCGGAAGCCCTTGAATAACCGAAGAAATGAAATATCCGGTAAATGTATCTCCCGCTGCCGTAGTATCCACCACTTTTACCCTATAAATCCCCTGTCTGTACTGCTCATCCTTATACTGGTAAACAGCTCCGTTTCCGCCCAGCGTCAGCACAACCTTTGCATTGGGATAGAGAGTTTTCAGTTTCTCCAGCATCCTCTCCGTATCTGTCTCACCAGTTACCTGTTCTCCCTCAATCTCATTCAGTAAAAACATGGAAATCTTCCCAAAATCACAGGCATCCAGCGCGCTGTCATAGGGTGACGGATTCAGAATAATCATCATACCCCGCTCATAAGCCTGGTCTATGATATAATCCAGCAGATTTACTTCATTTTGAAGCAGCAGAATATCCCCCTTTTCAAAATGTGCCAGCACCTCATCTACATATTCCTTCGTAATCCGCCTGTTTGCACCGCCGTACAGCAGGATGCAGTTTTGTCCCTCCTTGTCCACCTGAATGATGGTGTGTCCTGATTTGCCTGGAATTGTACGGATATAGCCGATTTTTACACCGCCTTCCTCACAGGCTTTTAAAAGTACTCCGCCTTCTTCGCCCACCATTCCGGCATGATACACTGATACCCCTGCCCTGGCAAGTGCAATAGACTGGTTCAGCCCCTTTCCCCCGCAAAATATATCCATGCCAAAAGAAGCCAGCGTCTCTCCCGGAGCCACCATATGATCAACAGAATACACATAATCTAAGTTTAATGATCCAAAATTTAATACTTTCATATATTGTCCCTCGAAATCTTTGCCATTATCATACTATAAATCTCATCTAATTTCCCTTGGATATCCAGAACTTTCTTCTGTATGTTCCGGCCCGCGTCCTGCACTTTCTCTCACAATCAATGCCGGCTGGAACACAATACATTTGCGAGAACCCTCGCTGCTTTCTACCTCTTCGAGCAACTGCTTCACACCCTCCACACCCATTTCATAAATAGGCTGCTTTACTGTTGTCAGAGGTACATCCAAAATTTCCGAAAAGAATATATCGTCATATCCAATCAGGGACATTCCTTTCGGTACTGAGATCCCTTTTTTCTTCAGACTGTTATAAACACCGTAGGCAGACATGTCATTAAAAGCAAACACAGCACTGATATTCTTGCCTTCAAAAAAATCTACTGCTCCTGCACCGCTTTCCCGGTCATAATTTCCTTCATAAATAAACTCATCCTGATAAGGAATGTTGTATTCCTCCAGTGCCTTCTTATATCCCTTCAGACGTTCCCTGGAATCTTCCAGTCCACTTGGTCCGGTCACACATCCGATATTTCGGTGTCCAAGGCTTAAAAGATATTTTACTGCTATATAGCCTCCCTGCATATGGTCTACTATGACCGAGCTGCAGTCTGCCTCCTCCAGATAACGGTCAATCATAACAAAAGGAATCTTTAGCTTCTTCAGCAGCTGAATACTTTCCTTCGCCTTTTTCTTAGCGCTGTCTCTCGCCATACAAAACAGGATTCCATCCACTCCCTTATCTGCCAGCACCTGAATATAGGACATATCCCGCTCATGTTTATCATTCGTATTGCACAAAATCAAGTTCCATCCCTGCCTGCGGCAGGAATCCTCCACACCTTTTGCCAATGTGGAGAAAAATACATTGCTTACATCTGATATAATCAGGCCGATTGTCTGAGTCCGCTTTTTTACCAATCCTACTGCCAGCTGGTTCGGGCGGTAATTTAATTTTTCAACAGCTTCCAAAATCCTATCCTTCGTGCTCTTAGGAATCTTATCCGCTTTATTATTCAGGACCAAGGATATGGTAGTAACGGAAAAACCTGTATAATTTGCAATATCTTTAATTGTCGTTCTCAACTTTTCACATCCTTACCGAGCTATAATATTTTTCTGTCTCTATTATACCGTAGATTTCCACAATATGGTTAAAATAATCGGTTTAAAATCCCAATATACTGCAAATACTTTTCCACTTCAACATATTCATTCGGCTTATGTGCCATCTCAGGCTGCCCGGGCCCGCAGAGCAGGACAGGTGTATCCGGTATTCCTTTTGCCAGAATAGATGCATCGGTAAAATAATTAATTCCTATCCGCTCTTTTGACAGCATCTTGAGCTCCAGCTCCCACTGAAGTTTTTTAATCCATAAATTCCCGCTGTCAATTTCTATAGCCTGCCTGTCATTTTTAATATGCACTTCTACGTTCAGTTCCCCGGTCGTTTCTTGTCTGCACTGGTCAATAATCTCCTGTACCCATTCACTGACCATCCGCGTGGTAATCCCCGGAGTTACCCGGATATCCAGCATAAATTCTGCCGCATCCGGTGTCATATTAGGAACGATTCCCCCCTCTGCCATAGTAATCTGGCATGTTGGTTTTCCCAGAACTTCGTGGTTGTATCTCTCAATGCGTTCCTTCAAATTTTCAAAAATACGGATTCCATATTCCACTGCATTAATGCCTTGCTCCGGGTATGCCCCATGGCTGGTCCTTCCGTATATCTTCATCTTCATCCATATACAGCCCTTCTGAGCAGTTCCGGGACGCAGTCCGGTAGGCTCACTGATAAGGAGCAGTGCAGGCTTTCTCAGCATCTGTGTTTCCAAAAGATGTCTGGCTCCCAGTCCGCCCTTCTCTTCATCACATGTTCCGCAGAAATAAATAGTATGGGAGGGTACATGCCCTTTTTTCTTCATACTTCCCAATACATATGCCATGGCTGCCAGACCGCTCTTCATATCACTGGCTCCTCTGGCATAGATACATCCGTTCTTTTTCACCGGGACAGAAGGGTCTGTCTTCCACTCCCCCATTTTACCGTAAGGTACTGTATCAAGATGTCCGTTCCAGATGACAGTTTCTTTGGTTCTTCCATCCAGAACACCCACAACATTCGCATGTTTGCTGTCAATTTCCTGAACAACAGCGCTCACTCCGCAGTCCTTCAGAAAATCACGTAGAAATACCGCCAGTGCCCGTTCGTCGTCCTTTCCGTTAACTGTAGGTATCCTCAATATTTCCATTAAAAATGTCTCTGCATCGTACTTCATCTGTTTCTCCTTGTAAACCCTATAGAAACGCCTGCCGCCCCCGGCAGCAGACGTACCCTTTTCCTTCTAATCAGTCAGCCAGCCTACAATGCCCTGCCAGATCTGATCATAGTTCTCCCATTCACAGAACTCCGGCGGTGCCCAGTGGGGTGCACAATCGGTAGTAAACACGGCACTCTTCCCTGCTCCGTATGTTCCAAAAGCAATAAACGGGTCCCCGTCAACAGTTGCCGCAACAAAGGCTTCCGGTTTTGCAATCGTTTTATTATATCCCAGCACCTCCGGCCATTCTGTTTTAATTCCCTTTAGTGCCTCATGCTCCTGTACGGTAACAGGGCGTACCCCTTCACAGTGCTCCATCCGGTCATCCACCGTCAGCACCTCAACTGGCAGAACATCCTGTACAGCAGTATCATGCCATTTTCCCTTAGCATCCACACCCGAGAATGTAAGATATCCCCCTACCATCAAAAGTGCTCCGCCATCCATAACATAGTCCCTGATTACCTTTGCACGGTTCGGCACTCTTTCGCTTTTCATAAATGTGGATACCGGAAGCAGCAATGTGTTTGCTCCGATATCGGATAAAATCACACAGTCATATTTCTTTAATTCATCAACCGTGAACGGGAATTGCTCCGGGGCCACATGATTCGGCAGGAAATCTACCTCATACCCCCCTTTTTTCAGTGCAGCAACCAGCCATTTTTCTCCACTTTCATATGCAGATGTATAAAAACTGTCAAATCCCTTTACATGGGTCGTATAACTCATCCATGATTCCCCGGCTAATAATACTTTCTTACTCATACTTAAATTCTCCTTTTATTCTTTGTTTTTTTCTACTGCTGCCACGTATCTGCTCATAAGCTGATTCAGAATAATCGCAATAATCAAAATCAATCCCAATGTTGCCAACTGCCATATAGAATTTACATTTGCAATTTGCAGACCTGAATTCATCATGGTAATAATAACCACGCCTATCAATACACCGCCCAGATGGCCGCTGCCCCCTGCTACTGCTATTCCGCCCAAAACAGCTACTGTAATCGCCTGCATCTCCATGCCTGTACCAGCATCAGCCCGGGCAGTCATAAGCCAGGAATTGTTGATGATTGCACTGATAGCTGCCAGAACTCCTGCCAGTATATAAACACTGGAACGAATTCTCTTTTCCTTGATTCCTGTAAATTTTGCTGCTTCAGGATTGGTTCCCATCAAATATACCCTGCGCCCAAATTTCATTTTATAAATCAAGATAAATACTAAAATAGAAACAGGTATAATCACAAACAATATCTGGTTTGGAATGCCAAACGTACTTTCCAGGGAGAGCACCTTAAATCCATCCGGGAACCCGCTGATTGGAACCCCTCCTGTGAGGTAAAGGGCAAGAGAGCCATAAATATACTGTGTTCCCAATGTGGCAATCAGTGCCGGCACCTTCGCCACGGCTACCAGAAGCCCGTTAATCAGCCCCAGAACGGCTCCTGTTGCCAGTGCAATCAGTACGGCTGTAAAAATGCTGCCGCCGTTTATCACAACCAGACCAAAAATGACTCCTGAGAGGCTCATAACCGAACCGACCGAAATATCAATTCCATCACGTCCTGCAATCATTACCAAAGCCTCGCCCAACGATATAAGAGTCAGTGACGCTCCGAACTGTGTAACCTGCATCAGGTTATTTACGCTAAGAAAATAAGGACTGATTAAAGATAAGATAATAATCTCTGCCACAAGCAGTAAGATTAAAAATTTTGTCCTGCTTTTTGCAATTGAAAAGGCCATTTTTTTCATAGTGCTGCCTCCTTGCCTTGTTTGAATCTGTCATTTGCGGTCACCGCATCAAACAATACGGATAATACAATCAATGTACCGATAAAACAGTTTTCCAGAAGCGAAGGAATTCCAAGAATAACAATACCGTTTTTCAAAAATGCAATAAACAAAACACCTGCCAGTGTTCCAATAACACTTCCCCGTTTTCCGTTTCCCTTGGCTCCAGTGCCGCCGATCGTTACCGCCGCAATACAGGCAATGGGCAGGTCAGAACCGATCGTCATCTCTACACTTCCCATTCTTGCAATATAAAGCATTGCTGCAAATGCCGCGATTCCTCCTGAGATACAGTAAGAAACCAGACAAATTTTTTTCACATTAATCCCACTTAAGTTTGCCGACTGCGGATTACAGCCTGTAGCATAAATATACCGTCCGAAACGCCGGTACATCAAAAAGTAATAAAATACTGCATATATCACAATAATCAATATTAACAGCACCGGTATTCCCAGTAGCTTTGCTCTTGTGACGGCTCCCCAGCTGGGATTTAAACCGGTGAGCCATTTTCCGCCGAGAAGGGCAAAGATAACTGCTTTCCATATGTTCATCGTGGCAATCGTCACAATGAGATCAGGAATATTGAACTTGGATACAAGAAAGCCATTCATAAACCCTACCGCGATACCAATCAGCACTGCTGTAATTATGATTACAAGAATATGAACTTTTGCCTGAAGCATATATCCGATAACAATTGCAATAACCCCCATTACAGAACCGACAGATAAATCAATTCCTCCCAGAAGCATTACGATTGTCATTCCGATACTCACCATAGCAATTTCCGCATTGTTCTGCACTACACGGATTAAGTTATCCACTGTCAGAAAGTTGGGCGCAAGTATTCCAAACAATATAATTTCCACAGCCAGAAGTAAAAACGTAACATACTCTCTTCTCCCTGGTTTGGGGACATATTTCTTCAACATCCGAATTTACCTCCATCCTCTCTATGCATCCTGCACACCGCACCAGTCTATTAAAATGGATGCTATCATCTTCGTACAGGTTACCAGTTCCTCTATTTCAATAAACTCATCTGCCTGATGTGCCAGCCTTGGGTCACCAGGGCCGATATTAAGAGTCGGAATTCCCACATTGCAGAACCATCCCATATCTGTATGGCAGCAGATTCCTTCCACAATGGAATCCGGGTTTACTTCCTGTGCACTGTCCCTTGCAGTCTGGAAAAACGGCTGATCGTCCAGTGTTTCTCCGCAGTCCGCATCAATAAGCCATTCTATCTGAGGCACGTTGTCTTTAAGCCATGGGTCTGTCTGTGCCACAGCCTGTACAAAATCCTCGATTTCCTTCTTTACTTTAGAGCCCAATCCGTTTTCATCCTTCTCAGACGGAAGATACTGGGCATTAAATGTAAGCTCCGCCCTGTTTGCAAATGTAGTCGGGTACTCTCCTGCATGGAATTCAGCAATATGTATCTGGCATGGAATGGGCAGATATTTGTGCTCTTTTGTCACGGACCATTCCTTATTCAGCCTTCTGAATTGCTCCAGATAAAGGGAAGCTTTATCAATAGCATCTACGGCTCCGCCGGTTCTGAAATCCCCCTGCTTCAGCTCAATGTGCCCTGCTCTGCCTTCTATCGTAAGTTTTCCCCACAAAATTCCTCTGCACAGGGGTGCGATTTTCAGATGTGTCGGCTCCGTAATCAGGCATCCGTCAGCACGGTATCCTTCAGCCACCAGCGCCAGTGTTCCCATACCGCCGGCTTCTTCGTCTACTACAGTGCCAATCATGGCGTCTCCTTTTAACTGAAGCCCGCTTTTTTGTATCGCTTTCAGGGCTGCCGTCATGGCTGCAATTCCACCTTTCATGTCAACTGCCCCACGTCCGTAAAGTCTGTCACGGCAAATTTCTGCTCCAAAGGGGTCTTTTGTCCATTTACTCCCTCTCTGTACCACATCGATATGTCCTGACATCATCATGGACTTTCCGCCGCCGCATCCCTCTAATTTAGCAAATAAATTTGGACGGTTTTCAAAAGTATGGTCCGCATAATAACCTGCTTTCCCTTCATATTCTGCAAGTTTTTCTGCGTCAGGATAAGTAAACTCCGTCTTCATTCCCATATCGTCCAGATATGCTTTTAAAACCTCCTGTGCCAGCCCTTCTTTTTTGTAGGCATTCTCTTCATCAAAATAAGGGTTTACGCTGGGCACCTGGATTAATGCCTGAAGCAGCCCCACTACTTCCTGCTTATTTTCCTCTATCCACTGATATACAAGTTCCTTTTGATTCATCCCGCCACCTCCTGGTCTTCCTTCAAATTCAATGCATTCTTTAGTACATCCTCTTCTGTAACAGTATCTCTGTCGAATCTGGCTGTTACCTTTCCTTTATACAAAGTAATAATATTGTCACTAAGCTCCATAATCTCCGGCAAATCAGAAGATATTACGATAACCGCCACTCCTGTCTTTGCCAGTTCAATTACGTATTTGTGTATCTCAGTTTTTGTCATTACATCAATACCACGGGTAGGCTCATCCAGAATCAATACCTTGGGTTCCTGCAAAAGCCAGCGGCAAAACAGGACCTTCTGCTGCCCTCCGCCGCTCAGGCTGTTGACACTTATAGATTGGCCTGGTGTTTTGATACTGTATTTATCAATATTATCCTGTACTACCTGTTTCTCTTTTTTCTTATTGATAATTCCAATTTTATTTGATAGACTGTCCAGGAAAGAGACACTCATGTTATCCCTGACTGGATGTATATCAAACAGGCCCTGTGCCCCCCGGTCTTCAGGCACATAGAATATACGCTTTTCAATTGCCTCATTGATGGATATCCGGCTGATATCCTGCCCCTCAAAAAGTATCTGTCCGCGCTCTGCACTTGTCTCTCCAAAGATAGCTCGGGCAACTTCAGACCTTCCGGCACCGACCAGACCGTACATTCCAAGAATCTGCCCCGGCTTCACCTCAAAGGAAATATCCTGAAATGCAGATTTATATGACAAATTCTTAACCTCCAGAATCGCTTTCTCTCCCCATGTCCGTTCTTCATACACACTCATATTAATTTTTCTGCCTGACATTGCTGTAATAATTGTTTCCTCTGTAGCCTCCTGCGGAAGAAGGGTACCGGTCAGACAGCCATCCCTCAAAACAATGATATCATCGGATATTCTTAGAATTTCGGGGATTCTGTGACTGATGTACATAATGCTTACTCCGCGGTTTTTTAAATCGGCAATAATTTCAAACAGTTTTTCAGATTCGTTATGACTCAAAATGGAGGTAGGTTCATCCAAAATCAGTATCTTGCATTTCTTATAAATACCTCTTGCAATGAGTACCAGCTGTTGATTTCCTATAGACAGTTTGCTCATGGTCAGATGAAGAATATCCCCGGAGAGCCCTACCATCTTCAGCGCTTCCTTCGCTTCCTCATACATTTCCGTCCACTGGATTGTCTTATTTTTACTTACCAGCTCATTACCCATAAAGATATTTTCCAACACCGACATATCCGCAAAAATATTAGGCTCCTGATACACAATTGAGATTCCCTTTTTCACGGCATCTAACGGAGAATTAAGACTCAGCTTTTCTCCTTGAAAATAAATATCACCCCTGTCATTTTTCAGGGCACCGGCAATAATCTTCATCAACGTGGATTTACCTGCACCATTCTCTCCGATTACAGACAGAACCTCTCCTTTTTTCAGTTCAAAGCTAACATTCTGAAGGGCCTTTACTCCGCCGAATGACTTGCTCACTCCCTCTGCTTTTAAAATGATTTCTTCTGCCAACTTCTTTCTCTCCTCTCTACTAAAGGAAGGGAGCATATCCTGCGTCTTCACTTTGAATATACTCCCTATTTCCCGGTGCTTAGCCTCTGCCCGGACCTTGTCTAGAAATCAAAATCATCCACATTATCTTTTGTGATAATCAAAGGTTCTCCTAATAATAAAATTTTATTTTCAGCATCCCATTTAACGGGATTGGAGATTCCTTGAATCTCATTTACTTCTTCGAATTCTTTGCCTTCTGCAACCATTTTTCCTGCCCATACAGTCAGATAGCCAAGTTCATACGCATCCCATAAAATGGACTCTTCCATAACACCTGCATCAATAAAAGGTTTTACCGTAGCCGGGGACCCGTATCCGATTACTTTTACTTCCCCTGCTTTTCCTTCCTGCTGTACAGCCTGTGCCACACCTGGAATTGTAGAAGATGCAACTGCAACCAGTCCTTTAAGGTCAGGATATCTGGTCATTAGTTCTTGCGCCTGTTTTAATGCCTGCTCGCTGCTTCCGCCCTGTGTATAACGAATATCTACAATCTCGATATCCGGATATTTGTCTTTTTGCTGTTCTTCCATGTAAGAAATCCAGGTATTCAGGTTTGTAGCAGTAGATTCTCCGGAAACAATACCAACCTGTCCCTTTTCACCAATCTGGGCTGCCAGTCTGTCCATAAGCGTTCTTCCCAGGTCTTCGTCCAACGCCTGTGCCACATAAAATTCTCTTGTACTGTCCGGTGCATCCGAGTCACTTGTATATACATGAATTCCTGCTTCCTGTGCCTTTTCAATATATGGATTGGTGGATGAGCTGTCCAGTACGGATAAGGACATTGCATTCACACCTTGTTTGATGAGACTGTCCATAATCTTTACCTGCTCTGCTGCGTTGGCCTGTGTAGCTCCGGTATACAAAAATTCTACTCCCAAATCTTCCGCCGCTTTGTTTCCGCCGTCTTCCATGGCCGTAAAGTATGGAATGCCAATAAGCTGAGGTATAAATGCAATTTTCAGCTTATCTCCTGAACTTTCTGTCTTTTCCTCACTTTTGGTGTCCGTGCCTTTTTCCTCTTCCTTACCAGAGCTTCCACACCCTGCCAGCAAACTTGCTGCCATAGCCCCTGCCAATAATGCAGCCATCATTTTTTTCCATCTGTTTTTCATACTTCTTCTCCTCCTTATTCCTTGTTTTCCCGGAAAAATCATCTAGTAAAACGTTTTTCCATTTTTTTATAAACTCATAGTACTTTACAAAAACCCAAAAGTCAATCGTCATTATTTTACTATTTATTTATATATTTTTTGTTTATTTTGATGGATTCCTTTGATTTTATAGTCATTTTAAACAAATGAAAAATAAATTTTTGGCACTTATATCGTTTTGGAAAATCGTTTTACTAAAGATATTTTTGAAACATGAACTGCCATACCCGCCCCTTCTGGTCCCCAAGAAAACAAAAAATGACAGGTCTCTGAGAGGAAACCTGTCATCCATCTGAATTTTCTTTATTCCTTTTTTTACTTCGTCAGCACGGTTTCCACCGCCGCCTTCCACCCTGCATATTTCACTTCTCGCAGCGTCCCATCCATTTCCGGCTCATACTTCACCCGGTTCAATCTCCCGAAGATTGTATCATCCCATATGCCCAGAGCAAGACCTGCTGCATAAGCCGGGCCAATACCGGAAAGTTCTTCGGAATCCGGTACCTGTACGACGGCATCCGCAATATCGCTCTGGAACTGCATCAAATAGGTATTTCTCGTGGGGCCTCCGTCTACACGGAGTTCCCCGACTTTGACCCCTGCATCCTCACTCATTGCTCTGATGATATCAGTAATCTGGTAAGCAATACATTCCACGCCTGCCCTCACAACTTCTGCTTTACCGGTCGTGCGGGTCATTCCCAGGATAGAGGCTGCTGCGTGACTGTCCCAATAAGGCGCTCCCAGGCCGGAAAATGCCGGAACCAGGTAGAGAGAATCACCTTGTACGGCCTCCTTTGCCAAAGTTTCCGTTTCCCCTGGAGACTGAATCAGTTTCAGATCATCTTTCAGCCAGGTAATAACCGCCCCTGTATAATTCAGGTTTCCTTCCAGTACGTAATGGACTTCTCCCCCTATACTCCACGCCAGAGAAGTCACAACCCCGTGGGTGCTCAGAACCGGAGTTCTGCCAATATTCATCATAATGGAGGAGCCTGTTCCGTAGGTAGACTTCGTCATGCCAGGCTGTAAGCAGCCCTGTCCAAACAGAGAACCGTGAGAATCTCCTAACACTCCATGAATCGGGATTGAGCGGGGGAGTACCCCTTCAAAGTCTGTCTCTCCAAAGTTTGAATCTGAATCACAGACCTCAGCCATATTCTTTGCATCAATACCGAATAACATGCATACCTCTTCATCCCATTTTAAATCAAAGATGTTAAATAACTGAGTTCTTGATGCATTGGAATAATCCGTCTTATATGACTGGCCTTTTGTCAGCTTATACACCAGCCAGCTATCAATGGTTCCATGACAGATATTCCCTGCATCTGCTCTTTCTTTTGCTCCTTCTACATTTTCCAAAATCCAGGAAATTTTGGAGGCAGGGAAATAGGGAGACAAATTCATCCCCGTTTTCTTACGGATATTCTCTGCCTCTCCTAGTTTTTCTACCCGCTCACAGATTTCTGCTGCCCTGGCGCACTGCCATACAATTGCATTTCCCAAAGGTTCCCCGGTTGTTTTATCCCACGCCAGGGATGTTTCACGCTGATTGCTGATACCCGCACCTATAATCTTTGTCTTATCAATTCCTTCCGTAAGCCGAGCCACTACGTCAATGACATTTGTATAAATCTCAGAGGGATTGTGGGATACCCATCCTTTTTTATTAATAATCTGTTCATGGGATCTGTCCGTACGCTTAATCAGACTTCCGTTCTCATCAAACAGCAGCGCCTTCGTTCCCTGGGTGCTCTGGTCAATGCTAATAATATATTGTTCCGCCATAGTGCTGCTCCTTTATATGTCTCTAAAATTTCTTCCGCTGTATAAGGCAGAATCATTTACAGTTCTGTCTTCAGAACCTCTTCTCTTAATGGTATGGAGGCTGTTGCTCCCTGACGGGATACTGCCATTGCAGATGCCTTTGCCGCCAGTAAAAGACCTTCTGGTACTGGGAGTCCTTGAATAACTGAGGAAATGAAGTATCCGGTAAATGTATCTCCCGCCGCCGTGGTATCCACCACCTCTACTCTGTAAATCCCCTGTCTGTACTGCTCCTCCTTGTACTGGTAAACAGCTCCGTTTCCTCCCAGCGTCAGCACAACCTTTGCATTGGGATAGATGGCTTTCAGTTTCTCCAGCATCTTCTCCGTATCTGTCTCACCGGTTACCTGTTCCCCCTCAATCTCATTAAGCAGAAACATAGAAATTTTGCCGAAATCGCAAGCATCCAAGGCGCTGTCATAAGGTGACGGATTCAGAATAATCATCATGCCCCGCTCATAAGCCTGGTCTATGATGTAATCCAGCAGATTCACTTCATTTTGAAGCAGCAGAATATCCCCTTTTTCAAAGTGGCTCAGCACCCCATCTACATATTCCTTCGTAATCCTCCGGTTCGCACCGCCGTACAGCAGGATGCAGTTTTGCCCCTGCTTATCCACCTGAATGATGGTGTGCCCGGATTTACCTGGAATTGTACAGATATAGTCCGTTTTTACACCGCCTTCCTCACAGGCTTTCAAAAGTTCTCCGCCTTCTTCGCCCACCATTCCGGCGTGATAAACGGATACCCCTGCCCTGGCAAGCGCAATGGACTGGTTCAGCCCCTTTCCTCCGCAGAATATATCCATGCCAAAGGAGGCCAGCGTCTCTCCCGGAGCCACCATATGGTCAACAGAATACACATAATCTAAATTTAATGATCCAAAATTTAATACCTTCATAATTATTGTCCCTCAAAGTTTCTTGTGTCAGGCCGGAAATGCAACACCAGCTCTCAATATAATGTTTGGATAAGGTGTGAACTCTCCAGTCCGTATTACAAACTTAATATTCTTCATCATTTCTTTTAATTGTACATGGCTGATCATCTCTGACCCTGCACCCGGAAGCTTCCCCCGTATATAAGAAAGTAACTCCTCATTCTTCTCTACAATCTCTTCTGCCAGGATATAATATTCCACTTCCGCCTCGTCCAGCACCGCATCCATTACCTGCCGGAACCCAGGAACTCCCCCACACAGAGCCAGGTCCACAATCTCCACATCCTTTGGGACAGGCATCCCACCATCAGCAATCATAAATCTATCTTTATGCCCCAGGCCGGCAATCAATCCTGCTAATTGTGCATTGATAATACCTCTTTTTTTCATACCGTCACCCCTTCTTTTCAGAATATTCTGAATACGGCCATCAAGAGGGTCAGTCCCTTTTCAAAAGGGACTGACCCTCTTGATTTCCTCCCGGCCTCCTCTTTATCTTTTTACTTATTCTCATTACGGGCCTGGAGTGCCATTTTTGCCTGTAAGTTTCTCTGTACCTGGTCAATGATAACAGCCAGGATGATAACGAGCCCTCTGATAATTTTCTGCCAGAATTCTGTAACACCGCACATGGTCATACCATCATTGATAACACCGATAACAAATGCACCTACAATCGTTCCGCCGATGGTTCCTACGCCGCCTGCCATGGAGGTTCCTCCAAGTACGGATGCAGCGATGGCGTTCATTTCCCATGATTCACCTGTTTTCGGAGTTGCTGATACTAACTGGGATGTTGCAATAATACCTACAATTGCAGAACAAAATCCAGAAAATGCATAGACCCATATTTTCACTTTATCTACCTTGATACCCGATAACTTAGATGCTCTTTCATTCCCTCCGATAGATAGCACATGCCAGCCAAAAGGTGTTTTTTTCAGAATCAGCCCGGCTACAATGGCAATTAGAATGAGGATGACTACACCTGCCGGAATGGATGTTCCTGCAATATTACGGCCAAACACTTCAAAACCGGTATTTCCAAGCCCTTCATTCCCTGCCAGTTTTGAGAAGGTTTTACCATCGGAACGGATATTTGCAAATCCTCTCCAAATATACATGGTACCTAAGGTTGCAATGAACGGAGCCACATTGAATTTTGTAATGACAATTCCATTCACCATACCCATAACCGCTCCGAGAAGTACTGTAATCAGCACGATCATGGGCACGCTGAAATATAAGGTTACACCAAAAATTTTTAATACAAGCCCTTCTTCAATCAGGCCGCCCGCAATCATTCCGGCAAGTCCTGCTATGGAGCCAACTGATAAATCAATGCCGCCGGTAATGATGACATATGTCATGCCGATTGCCAGTATACCGTAGAGCGCCACGTGCTTTGCTACTGTCAGAAGTGCTCCTGCACTCAAAAAGTTATTCGCCGTAATACTAAAGAATATGAGCAGAATAACTAATACAATAAATGTACGCCCCTTCAAAAGGGTCATCGCCAATTTATTATTTCCTGTTTTTTGATTCGCTGCCATAATTTAACTCTCCTTCTCCTCTTTATGATGGCCCTTGTATGAAGCCAGTACCAATGTATCCTGATGTATCTCATCCCCATAAAATTCTCCTGTTTTCAGGCCGTTGGATAACACAATTATCCGGTCTGCGATTGCTACAATCTCCTGCAGCTCCGAAGAAATCACGATGATAGACAATCCCTGCTCCGCGTATTGGTTAATGATATCAAATACCTCCGTTTTAGCACCGATATCAATACCGCGGCTTGGTTCATCCATTAATAAAATTTTAGGCTCTGTCAGAATACCTTTTCCGATAACTACTTTCTGCTGGTTGCCACCTGACAAGGAAAGAATAGGCAGCTTCTTATCTGCCACTTTAATGTGTATATCCTGAATCTGTTCGTCTACTTTTTGCCCTTCTAATTTATTGTCAAGGAACGGACCTTTCGTGTAACGCTTTAATGCCGACAGTGAGCAGTTCTTCTCTATATCCAGCGTCTGCACCAGGCCCTGGCCCTGTCTGTCCTCAGGGATTAAAGCAAATCCATTGTCAATCTGCTGTGAGATTGATTTGATATTTAATTCTTCGCTCCCCATAAGTATCTGCCCGGTATGTTCAGGATGAAGCCCCATCAGACATTCAAACACCTCACTGCGTCCGGCTCCCATTAATCCATAGATTCCAAGGACCTCTCCCTTTTTCAGGTTAAAGTCCAGATGATCTACAAGATAGCCGCCGCCTGCCTTTGGCAGGCATAAATCCTTTACTTCCAGCACATTTTCAATCTTACTCCAGTCCACCTCCCTGTTTCTTTTAGGGTAAGACTTGGAGCCTCCCGTCATCTGCTGTACAATCCACGGCACATCAATATCCTCTACATCGGAATCTGCCACATATTTACCATCCCGGAGTATGGTTACATGATCACCGATTTCCATAATCTCTTCTAACCTGTGAGAAATGTATACGATAGAAATTCCTTCCGCCGTAAGCTCTTTCATAATCTTAAACAGAACTTTAACCTCTTGCTGGCTCAGGGAAGATGTAGGCTCATCCATAATCAGTACTTTCAGGTCATCCTCCACCAAATTTCTGGCAATCTCAATCATCTGCTGCTGTCCTACACGCAATTCCCCAACCTTGGCATTCAAATCCAGAGGATGCTCCAGCCTCTCCAGAACCTTTTTCGCACCGTCCATATGTGACTTATTATCCAGTGCTATCCTGCCCTTAGTCTTCTCTTTGTTCATATAAATGTTCTGATATACATTCAGATTGGGAAACAGGCTCAGTTCCTGATGTATAATGCCAATCCCATGTTTTCTTGCCTCTGTCGTATTCTTAAAATACACTTCCCGATTTCCGATATACATCTTCCCCTCATTGGGCTGCTCAATACCGGCAATCATCTTCATCAGAGTAGATTTTCCTGCACCGTTTTCTCCGATGAGCACATTCACTTTTCCCTTAAGCAGGTCGAAGGATACCTCATCAAGAGCTTTTGTACCGGGGTAAATCTTACTTATTTTTTCTGCATGTAGAAACACATCGTCCCTGCATTTATCATTTTCACCCATAGTCTACTTTCTCCTTTTTATTCAGCAGTGATTACTGTACTTCAAGAACTGCCGGTGTAATAAGCACATCTGTACTTCCTGCTGACACCGTAAATGCACCTACAAAGGAGACCGTCTTTCCCTGCAGTGATTCAGGCCCTGCCGGTTCCACAACATCTTCTGCAACAATTGCATTGATCCCCTGGGATACTGCTGCCCATTCTTCCTGGTTCTTGTAATCACCGAACTTGATAAAGCTTAACGTATCCCGGATGGATGATCCTTTGTATACAGGCCCGATCTGGATTTTTATAGACTCTGCTCCAGTATAACCATCCGGCTTCACGGTCATATATCCTGCCTGGGACTCAGTATTGACTTCCTCCACCATTCCAGTGCCTTTTACTACATAACTCAATTCCCCAGAAGTCCCCATAGAATATTTTCCATATTTATCAGCAAGTGCGGTCAGATCTCCCTTTGATTCCGTGAGGAACTCTGTTAAATCCACTGCTGTCTCATTCAATTCCGGAAGTGCGGAAGTTTCCCATATTGCTGCCACATCATCTCCTGCATTAAATTCCACTTCTCCGGTATATTTTCCTTCTTCTCCAATTTTCACAACTTTTACAATTCCACACCCTGTCAACAGGGCAGATGCAACAAGTGCCAGTGTAAGTCCGAGCGCTATTATACGCTTTTTCATAGCTGCCTCCTCCATATCCTGTAGGATATTTATTTTCCGATTGTCATTTCATACTTCTTTTCACATAAAGAGTGTTTCCCAGGCGAAACTCTATTTTACACACAGGGAAGCATGTTTACACGCCTCCCTGTCTTTTTAATGCTTATGTTTATATCAGATTATTCTGTGAATATAAATCCTGATAATTTGCCTACATTGTCAGCCGTAATTGCGATACAGTCTACCAGCTGTTTCTCATCTAAGCCTGTTGTTCCGTTCTTTAAGTAATCGTCAGCCTGAACTACTGCCATTTCAGCGATAACTGCAAATTGCTGAAGAGCTGTTCCGGTAGCCTGGCCTGATTTGATTAATGCTGCCGCTTCGTCAGATCCGTCAACACCGATAACAGGAAGTGTCATATTGTGGGCCGCAAGCGCTGCACAAACACCTTCCAGCATTGTATCATTGCCGCAGATAACGCCGTTCAGGTCCGGATTTGCCTGGATAATTGCTTCCATCTTGTCATATGCTTCTGTCTTTTCCCAGTTTGCTGTCTGCTGTGCTACCATTTCCATGTCCGGATACTGGTCAATAACTTCGTGGAATGCTGAAGAACGCACACCTGCATTTGTATCAGACTCTTTTCCCAATAACTCAGCATATTTCCCTTTTTCACCCATTGCTTCTACAAACTTCTCAGCAATTGCTTTTGCACCCTGATAGTTGTTTGCAACAATCTGAGAAATAGCAACACCTTCTTCGTTGATTTCACGGTCAATTAAAAATGTGGGGATTCCTGCATCTCTTGCTTTCTGAACTGCTTCTACTGTTGCATCCGCGCCTGCATTGTCACAAATAATTGCTGCTGCCTTATCAGCGATTGCACTGTCAAACAATTCTGTCTGCTTGGTCGGGTCGTCATCATGAGATACTGTCTTTACTTCATATCCAAGTTCTTTTGCTTTTGCAGATGCTGTGTCAGCTTCTGCCTTGAAAGCCGGGTTAGATACAGACGGTGTAATAATGTAAATGATGTTAGAGCCGCCTCCCTTTAATACGTCTGCGCTCTTATCTGCCTCTGCGCTGTCGGATGTCTCGGTTTTTTCCTCTGCTTTCGTATCGGTTGTGTCCTTGCTGGAGCCGCATCCAATTGCCATGACTGTTACCATAGCTGCTGCGAGTGTTGTAGCCAATACCTTTTTGAAACCTTTCATTTTCCAATCCTCCTTATGTGTTATAAAGTAATAAATGTATATATTAACAGGCACCTCCTGTCAATATCCTCTATCGGATTGCTTCCGCAGCCTTTTGCGCAATCCCTTCCCCGTTCAGTCCATAATAGTCAAATACTTCTTTGGATGTTCCGGTAATCACCGGCTCATCAGGCAGCGACATGTTAACCACTTTCTTCGGACACTCGCTTCCCACTATCTGGCTGACCATAGACCCCAGGCCACCAAAGGGTGAGTGCTCCTCTACCGTTATGACTGCCTTCACATTAGATGCTGCCTTGACAATGGCTTCTTTATCCAATGGTTTTACACAGTACATATCTATAACTGTGGCGCTGATTCCCCGCTCTTTCAGGAGTACTGCCGCCTCTGCAGATGGTTTTACCATCTCCCCGCATGCAATGATTGCAACATCCGTTCCTTCTGTTATCACCGTTGCTTTGTCCATCTCAAACGGTACATTCCCTTCCTCATACACATCATCCACTGCATTTCTTCCCACACGTATGTAAGCCGGCTTATGATCTTTCAGCAATGCCTTCGTGAGACATTCAGTCTGCAGCCTGTCGCTTGGAAGATAGACTCTCATATTCGGAACTGCTGACATGGCCGCAATGTCCTGGGCAGAATGATGACTCATACCCAATGCACCATAACTGACACCACCGCTGATACCGATGAGCTTCACATTGGTGTTAGAATATGCCACATCTACTTTGGCCTGCTCATAGCTTCTGGTAGAAAGGAAACATGCAGGGGATACCGCATATGGCTTCTTACCACATTTTGCAAGTCCTGCTGAAACACCCACCAGATTCTGTTCTGCAATTCCGGTCTCTACGAACTGCTTTGGAAACACCTCAGCAAATGGGGTGAATGAACCACTGCCCCTTGAATCACTGCAAAGTGCTACCACGTCTTTATCTGTTTTCGCTGCTTCCATTAACACTTCACATATCACCTGTTTATTCGCTATCTTAGCCATGAAGCGCCGCCTCCTTTCGCTGGGCAAGATCTTCTTTAATCCGTGCCAGTTCCTCCCCTGTGGGAACCTTATGATGCCAGTTTGCCTTGTTCTCCATAACGGCCGAGCCTTTTCCCTTCACGGTATTGGCAATAAGTACCGTAGGCTTGCCCTTTACAGTCCTGGCCTCTTCAAATGCCTCTTTTAACTGTCCGATATCGTTTCCGTCCTTTACATCAATGACATTCCATCCAAAGGAAGCAAATCTATCATGCAGGTCATCATGCCCCATGACGTCCTCTGTATTTCCCGAAATCTGCAGACGGTTCCTGTCAACCACTGCACACAGGTTATCCAGCTTATACTGACTGGCGGACATAACGCCTTCCCATACGGAACCTTCTGCCAGCTCACCGTCTCCCATCACCGTGTAAACTCTGTAATCCCGGTCATCCATCTTACCAGCCAGGGCCATTCCCACGCTAACCGGAAGTCCATGCCCCAGAGAGCCTGAATTCATCTCAATACCAGGTATTTTGTTATTCGGGTGTCCAATAAACTTAGAGCCAAATTTACTAAATTGTGCAATGGCATCCTTAATATCAAAGAACCCCTTTGCAGCGAGTACGGCGTAGTAAGCTTCTACAGAGTGTCCCTTGCTCATAACAAATCTGTCACGGTCCGGGTCGTTCACGTTCTCAGGGCTGATATTCATCTGGTCAAAATAAATCTCCGTCAGCACTTCCATGACACTCATGTCACCGCCGATGTGTCCGCCTTTGCCTTCCACAATCATATCGATTACATTTTCTCTTAACTCATAAGCCAATGCTTTCAGATTTTCCATCCTTATTCTCCTCTTAAATATGCTTTTACATCTTCTTCAACAGGGTCATACAAGTCCGGCTTCACACCGATATATTTACATGCCTCATATAACACCGGCACCACATCCTTGTGAATACCTACACAGTGGTGTATGTATGGGCCTTCCACAATTTTTGCTTCCAGCCTTTTAATATTGTCTACCTCTATCCAAAGATAAGTTCCCATTCCCTTTGGTCCTTCTACACCCTTTGCATTCCCCAAAAGCATGGAATATTCGCCATTGTCTCCGTCAAAGCGGCACAGTGTAATATCACCGTGTTTTGCCTCTGCCGTCAGGCTGCCCGGGTGCTCAAATGCCAGGGGGTATGTCAACTGCGGCTTCTCCTTTGCCACTGAAATAGGCCACGGCCCACAGTGCTGCAGCAGCTCACCGTTCTCAATATCAGGGTGGCGAATGGTCCAGTCTGCGAAGAATCCTCTTGTCTCATCCATTCCTGCTGCCTCTACCAGAAGGGCGGTGATGGCTCCGTGAATATCCGTCTCACAGACTATCGGAATTCCTTTTTCATTCAGGATGGCATTGGCTGCGCAGGGCATGATTCCCAATTCTGTCTGCAATGCATTCCAGCACTGGATAGCCCCTGCCTTACATCCATATTTATCAACCAACTGCTCCATAGCTACCGCCAGGGCCGCCACATTTTCTACCTGGCTCTCTTTAATCCTGACATCCATATTCTCGTTGATATATGCAATTGTCTCAGCTATTTTCTTACCTTCAGATTTCACTGCTTTTACCTCTTCCGTCAGCTCGGTCATTGGAATCGGTGCAAGCTGGATGTTGAATTTCTCCAGCAATTCACCTTCATTGCACATCGTAGTCCAGAAATCGAAAGGCCTTGTTGAAATCTGAAGAATACGCATATTGCGGAAAGTTTTTACTACATTACATACTGCAAGGAAATCCCTTAATCCCCTCTCAAATACCGGATCGTTCAGTCTGCAATTTGTCATATATGTAAATGGAATCTGGAATCTGCGGAGCACCTTCCCGGTTGCAAACAGGCCGCACTGTGTATCTCTCAGCCTGACACCATTTTCATCCGGCCTTTCATCCAAAGGTCCCCAAAGCAGAACCGGAACATTCAGCTCCTTTGCAAGTCTTGCACAGACGTATTCCGTACCGAAATTACAGTGCGGAAGAAACAATCCATCAATTCCTTCTGCTTTAAACTTAGCTGCTATCCGCTTTACATCATTATCATCATAGAGAAGACCTTCTTCATTGATATCATCGATGTCTACAAAATCAATGTCCAGTTCCTTAAGCCTGCCGGCTGTCAGCCCTCTATACTTAATTGCATCCGGAGCGCTGAAAATACTTCTTCTCGTAGGTGCATAACCCAGTTTAATTGCTGCCACTTTTTTTCCTCCATTCTTTCCTTATCTTCCTGCTTGGTTACTGTTCACAGGTGACCTGTAACCCTGCTTGTTCTATATGATTGATATCCATAACACTGTCCCTTTCCATGAACTCTGTGCCAACCTGGATTTTCATCTTAACCTGTCTGCCGGAATACTTGATGTGGTCCAGTGCCCTTCTTACCGCCACTTCCCCCATCTCCTGCTTATATACATGTATTGTTGTAAGTCCCGGCATAGATACCGCGCCAAAGCGGATATCGTCAAATCCTACTATAGAAACCTGTTCCGGAATTTTTATTCCCTTTTCTTGCAAAGCTCTTATAGCCCCTAAAGCAATAACATCGTTATCTGCAAAAAATGCAGTGGGAAGTTCAGGTTCCTTCTCCAGATAGTGTTTCATATCTTCATATGCTGTCTCAATCTGAGTTCCCAGCGTCACTATATACTCCGGCTTCTCTCTGCAGCTATACTTGCCCAGAGTCCGGTAATATCCATACTCCCTGTACTGAAAGGCTTTGATTCTATAATCACCTCTGAGGTAGCCAATCTTTCTGTGCCCTTTTTTAATCAGGTATTCTACTGCATTGCAGGCAGCATCTGTATTGTTAATCAGTACCGCATCAAATACCATCTCTTCACACCAGCCGTCCAGCACAATGATGTATCCCTTGTAATTCATAAAAGAGCTGTAGTCTTCCTCTAACATCTCTGTACCTAAAAGTATGACTAACGAATTTGCATCATCTGTTACTTCCTTTAACCGCTCTTCAAAGTTGGAATCCTCACAATTAAGGTGGCTGAATGTAGTCTCATACCCCAAGGCTTTCGCCTGGCGCTCCACGCCTTCAATCATTGCGGGAAATATCAGGCTGTCATCAATGATCCGTCCATTTTTCCGGTAAGTTACAAACCGGATTTTTGTAGCGGTCTTCTCTGCCTGATACCCCAGTTCTTCAGCCGCCTTGAATATCTTCTTAGAGGTCTCTCCGTTCACACCTTTCTTGCGGTTCAAAGCATTTGACACAGTTGCCGGGGAGAAGCCTGTAACCTGGCTGATTTGTTTTATGCTGACTTTCACTTTTTCACCGCCCCTTAACTCTTTATGTCTACATTATAAACGTTTACATAAATATTTCAATAGTTTTCACTAAAAAATATTGTTAAAATCTTTATTTTGTTTACTTATCATATATTTCACACTATATATTTGTCTATTTTTTATAATAATCTTAGTTCTATTTCTTATCATGCCTTTGTTCTAGGTTGATTTTTGTTAAATTTTTATATAAATATTCATATAAACGTTTATATGAATGCTTTCTTATGAATTTTAATACTTTGCAGACTCGAGATATCAAAAGTTTTCACACAAAAACACCGGTGGTTTTTACACCCCAGACACCCCAAGTCAATATTTGGATAAAGTACAGAAATTGCTTATGAATATTCAAGACTATATTTTTAACCTTAACCTTGCTATAATGAAATAAATATAATTTGAAAGGATGAAGAAAAGTGAGATATTATATGCTGGAAGGCTCCTTTGCAAAAGAACTTCCTGAACAGGGAAAACTGCAGAAGGTAATTGATGCCCATCTTGAATACTTGCAAATCGGATTTAATGATGGCTCCATCCTCGTATCAGGACCTAAAATAGGAGCAGGAGGAGGAGTTATTGTTGTAAAATGTGATGATATTGAAGAGTTTTGCAGCAATGACCCCCTGGTTAAAGCAGGTGTCCAGGAGTATCGGATCACAGAGTTTAAGCTGCACGACTGTCAGAATTGTCTTAAAAGTTGGTTTCAATAGTAACATAGGGGCAAATCTTGTTTGTTCACAATCTAAAATGTCTGTAGTTTTTACACTACAGACATTTTTATATTTCCCGTACACTCCCGCGTTCCACAAAGTCAGTACAGACCTGTATTTTCATTTTTACTTTCTTAGGGTCTTCGATAGACATTGCCAACTGCCGTACTGCCATCTCTCCCATCTCATGCTTATATACGTTAATAGTCGTCAGGGGCGGATCAGAAATCGCCCCAAAACTCACATTGTCAAACCCTATAATAGACACATCCTTCGGAATATCATAACCATATTCCTTCAGTGCCCGCATTGCTCCGATAGCAATGGTGTCATTATCCGCAAAGAATGCCGTAGGAATTACAGAAGCCTTGTCCAGATACCGCTTCATCCCGTCGTACGCCGTCTCAATCCGCGTCCCCACCGTAGCCACATATTCCTGCCTGAACGGAACCCCTTCCCGGCTCAGTACCCGCTGCAGCCCAATTTCCCGATATCTGAATGCCTGAATCCGAAAGTCTCCGCGTATGTACCCTATGTCCCGGTGCCCTTTATGCAGCAGATATTCTGCCGCCCGCGCTGCAGAATCTGTATTGCTGATCAGCACACTGTTAAAGAAATGCTCATCGCTCCAGCCATCCAGCAGAATCACCTTATTCTGTGCACGCTGAAAAGGTTCAAAATCTTCCTCCATCATCTCTGTTCCCAAGAGAACCACAGCACTTTCTGTATCAGACAAAATTTCCTCTATCTGCACCCGGCATCCCACGTCATTTACGTCCACATGACAAAACACCGTGTCATATCCCATCTTCTTTGCCTGGCGCTCCACTCCCTCAATCACTGCCGGATGAAACGGGCTGTCATCAATAATCAATCCGTTTCTCCGAAAAATAACAAAGCGGATTTTTTTAATCTTTTCCTCGGTACGATAGCCAAGTTCCTCTGCCATTTTCAGAATTTTCTCCGAAGTTTCACGGTTCACACCCTTCTTGTGATTCAGGGCATTAGAAACTGTAGCGGGAGAGAATCCCGTAAGCTCACTGATTTTTCTTATGCTTACTTTCATAACAATTGCCCATCCTTTCAAAAATGGAGTGACTGGCAGTTAAAGCCACACATAGCATTATTATATATCAACTGCTTTCAAAAGAAAAGATATTATTACAGAACCCTTTAAACACCTTTTTTATAATATAAATACTATTGATTGTCATACTCCGATAGAAGCAATGCAAGTTGAAGGTGGAAACAATCGGATACGCTGGAAAGTTCTGCTCCCAAAATTTCTTCGCACTTCTTTACCCTGTATTTAATCGTATTTCGATGAAGAAACATGTTTTCAGCCGTTTTTGTAATACTGTTACCTGAAAACAGATATGTATACAACGTTTTCCGCAGCTCCTCCTGCATTTGGTTTTGGGGAAATGCCAGTTCCTTTAATGTAAATCTGCAAATATCTTTCCTTTAATTCAGTCTTTTTCCCTTGTATTAAAAGTATATATCTCCATTTTGATTCCTGGAAAAAAATTAATATATCCTTTTCTTCTCTTTCCTCCAACCACTGCTTTATCCATGCATAAACAAAAATATAACTCTCTTCACTTTGCGAAAAGCAATCAGAATCAAACTTCTTCCTCTTCGCACTTTCCATAGATATCAGCACAATCTGATATTCTGCGGCCCCCTCAAATCCATAAGCTCCTCCTATGGACAACACTTGCCTCTCCGTCCACATCTTATCACCTAACTGCTCCAGAAGAATATAGAAAAACTCCTCCAGAGTCTTCATATGACTATACTGTACATACAGATCTCTATAAAAATAAAGTCCCAATGCCATAAGTACCAGTTCCATAGTTAAGACAAGTTGTTCTTTTCCCTCAGGATTAAAATTCAGTACAATCAAATAATTTGTGTTCCTGCCTATCCCTTTGATTGGATAGATACAATATTTTTTTCCTCCTCTTCATAGAGATAATAAGAATCTTTCTCCAGTGCCCCATTATTCATAAGTTTTTCTATAATCTCAACACCCTTTTTTCTATCAGCCTTGCTGAAGGTATACCCATAATCCTGAATCTTACCAAACATGTCCACGGCCATCACAGGCTTGTTCAAAATCGCGGTCAGGTTATTTAAAATATTCTTCATAGAGCTCCCGCGGAGAATTAAACTGGATATGTTTCTCTGAATATTCACCGCATTCAGAAAATTATCATTCTGGTTATTCCATATATAAGACAAAATCTCATGGTACACTTCCCCCAGTGTCATATTCATAGGAATCTGAAAAAGAGGAATTCCAAGACGGTCTGCTGTTTCCAGGACATACTCATCCAGCTCATCAACATAGCGCCCCAGCTTAATTGCAATACCAGCACAGTCATGCCCGTTCAACGCCTCCAGAAATTCACACAAAAGCTGCGGATTATTCTGAAATGCCATGCCAGTCATAAGTAAAAACGTATTCTGAGGAATATACTTTTCTACATCCGGTGTCTCTGTAGACTCTACAGTCATTACATCTCTAGATAAATCAGCGTTCTTATTCAAAACTTTTAGATACCTGAATCGTTCTTCTCTCAGCAGTTCTTCTAAAATCATTAATTTTCCTCCCGGATAACCCCTTTCACGCTTTTACGGACTACTCTATATTATCATCTTATCACCCCCATAAACAAAAGAAAAGAGCTTATTCAGCAGTACAGCAAAAGCCTCTGCAAATCTTCTAACTTTGTTGCCTCTGAAGGATTGTGACTGATTCCTTTAATACTTGGAACAAAAATCATTCCGGTTGGTACATATTTGGCAATGATCTGAGAATCATGCCCGGCACCACTGTGAAGTACTCTGTAATTGAGTTTCTGTTCCTCACACGAAGCTTTGATGATTTCAATCATTTCTTCTGCCATTGGAACCGGCTCTTCATCCATCCAGCAGTCAATGTCTATTTCCACACCATGTGCTTCGGCAATCCGCTTCATGTCATTTTCAATTTCTTTTGTAAATGACTGAAGAAATTCCTTATCTGTATGACGGCAGTCCATAGTAAAAAGTGCCTCTCCCGGAACTACGTTGACAGTGTTGGGTTTCACATTGATTTTCCCAAAAGTAAGTACTAACGGGTCTCCTGCTGCTTTTGCCTTTGCGATAGACTCTGTTACAATCTGCGCATACACCTGAATTACATCGTGACGATATTTCATCAGTGTAGTTCCTGCATGATTTGCTTCGCCTTTCAGTTGGATATTGTAACGTTTCTGTCCCACAATTCCGCTGATTACGCCTACGGATTTGCATTCCATCTCCAATGTGTTTCCCTGTTCAATATGTAACTCTACAAATTGTTTTATCCCATCCATAAGAGAATCTTTTGTCTCCTGGAAGTCAAATCCGCACTGATGCATGGCATCTACAAAACGGATTCCGTCAATACTTTCAATATTAATACTTTGCCTGATCAGCACTCTTCTAAAATATATCCCCTATCCGAACGGTATTCTCTCTTATTATGGATACGGTTTTCTGGAGCCGGACTGGTATCACCTCCCTAATCCCTATTACAATCGTCTTCCCGCATGCTCTTTTTCAGATTTTAATGTGTTTATGCAGGAAGGTCCTTGTACATCAGCGCCTCTTCAAGAGCGCTATTCTTTTTATGTCCATGCCCGGCAGACCGGAAACTGGATTTCCCTGTTCTATAATGGAAAGACGAAAAACTTTTTGAAAAAATACACCTTTCTTCTGCACGAGGTGCCTGCTGATTATCCGCCGGTCTTTCTGACACATGCACTGCAGGACCCGGATGTTCCCTTTGCGGAATCCAAAGCTTTATACCAGAAACTCCCAAGTTCTGTTTTCTATCCGGTCTCCTCTTCTGAACATGATTTTGACCGGGATGCTGACTCCTACACTACAAACCATATTCTGGAGCTCTCTTTTTCTTTTTTAGAAGAACATCTGACAAAGTAACTTTATGAAAAAGCAGTCTGTATCTCATATCTGTTTGCTTCTTATTTTGCGTTCTAATTCGCATCAGTTTCATGCCTATAATATAATGTAATAACAAAGCTACATTATTATTGACTAACATAATAATCTGTGGTATTTTAATTTTAGAGAGACAGGAAACAGATAAAATATCATACGGAGGTAGAAAAATTATGTCTATGATTACACACGGAACAAGGGCCTTTGGTTCTCCCAGCAGATACATACAGGGACGCTGGGAGCTGGATCGTCTGAAGGAGTATACAGATGCTTATGGAAAGCGGGTATTAATTTTGGTAGATTGCTTTTTCTACGGGGAATACAAAGTAAAATTTGAGAACATGTATTCCGAAGGTGAAAGCAGTGTTACCGTCATAGAATTTAAAGGAGAAATTACAGCCGAAAAAATCGACCAAATTGCCGAAAGCGTAAAACAGTTTAACCCTGATGTGGTTGCAGGTATGGGTGGAGGAAAGACCATGGATACCGCAAAGGCAGTGGCTGATATTTTTAAAGCAGCTACAGTGATTATCCCGACAACAGCATCCACAGATGCACCAGTCATTGGACTTTCAGTAATTTATACTGATTCAGGAGAACATGTAGGAGCCAGACACTACGTGAAAAACCCCGATTTGGTTTTATTGGATACTGATATTATATGTAAAGCGCCGGTTCGCTTTCTAGTAGCTGGTATGGGGGACGCTCTGGCTACTTTTATAGAGACAAGAGCAAATCTTGAATCTCATTCTCCTAATTATGTGTGGAAAGGATATTGCAGCACAATTGCCGTACGTGCTATTGCGGAGGCATGTCACAGTACAATCTTAACCAAAGGGGTGAATGCGAAGATTGCCGCTGAAAACGGACTTTGCACCATCGATGTAGAAGATGTAATTGAAGCTAATGCCTTACTGAGCGGTCTCGGAGTACAAAATTCCAGCTGTGCAGGTGCGCACTCCATCGCAGAAGGACTTACCGTATTACCTCCCTGCATAAAACTGCTGCACGGAGAAGTCGTAGCATTTGGCATACTGGTACAATTAATCATTGAAGGAAGACCAGAAGAAGAAATAAAAGAAATCTATGATTTCTATAAAGCAGTTCATCTTCCATCCACATTTGAGGATTTGGGAATCAAAGATGTTACCCCGGAGGAGATTATGGCGGTGGCAGAAGAATCACTGAAGTCTTACTGGGATGTAGAGCCTTTCCCCGTAACACCCCAAATGATTTACGATGCAATTGTAATGGCAGACCGGTTAGGTATGCATTATAAGGCAATATAATCATAAATCTGACTATACTCATAAAAACCGGTACCGGATTTACATCCTGGTACCGGTTTTTTCGCTATTTCACAATGAAACTTCTCGAGGATCTGTCAGTATTAATTGCTATCGCAATCAATACTACCAAACCAAATACAATTTTTTGCCAGTATACATTGATACTTACTATGTTCATTCCATTCTTAATAATAGAAACAACAAAAACTCCCATTATAGTATTCAGAATGTTTCCCGAACCGCCAATCAAAGCCGTCCCACCCAGAACTACTGCCGAAATCACCATCAGCGTAAATGAATCGCCTACCGTAGGCGCACAGCTCTTTGCCTTTGCCATAAGAAAAATTGCTCCCAAAGCGGCACAGAACCCGTTGACTGCAAACACAGCAATTTTAATTCTGTCTACAGATATACCAGACATACGGGCAGCACGTTCATTCGCTCCGATTGCATAAATTCCCCTTCCCAATGGTGTCCTGGTGAGAATCACATAATATCCAATCATGATAAGGAACGCAATAATCAGCGGATATCCCAAAGGACCTATGGATATCTTATACCACTCAATGGTGCCCCATAGCTTTTTAGGTATGGATATGGGAGAACTGCTTATCAGCAATGCTGCAGAATTCCATATGGACATAAATGCCAAAGAAGCTATAAATGACGGGACCTTCAACTTTGCATGAATACTTCCCAGGATGATACCTCCAACCACCGAGAATAACAGTGTGGTCAAAAATGTCACCAGCATAATAAACCAATCCGCATAGATGGTATCCTTAAACTTCATAATGAGGCTGACTACCAGTACATTGGAAACAGAACACATGGCGCCAATGGACAAATCAATAGAACCAAGCAAAATAACAGGAGTCATTCCGGCAGCCATAATCATTAGCGGAGCTGTATCACTCAGCAAATTATTAATATTTGAAGCATTGATAAAGCTCTTTTCCATAACAGTAAAAATCAACATGAGGCAGATGATAACAGCTATACTGAAATATGTAGCAAAATATGCCTTATTTATTTTTAGTTTTTTCATGCTCTCGCTCCTTCCTCATACCATCATACTGATTATGCTTACCTGTGATGGTTTCGCATCCACAGATGCATCCAGCTCACCTGTAATCAATCCATCCCGCATAACCAACACACGATTTGACAGCCCAATGCACTCATCAAGGGTATCTCCCAACAGAATAACAGATTTTCCTCCGGCTACCATATCACGTATCAACTTGTAAATTTCTTCTTTGGCTCCCACATCTACTCCACGGGTAGGATGATTCAATATTACGATATCCGCTTCTGATGCCAGTACACGTGCAAAGACCACCTTTTGCTGATTTCCTCCCGAGAGCTGTATCACCAGTTCTTCTTTACCGCTGGTTTTAATTCTGAGTTTGCGGATCCATTCCAGAGCCTGCTCCGACACACGCTTTCTGGATACCATCCCCCCCTTACTCAATTTGCCCGCATTTGAAAGCGCTATATTATCCTCAACAGAGAGCCCTCTGACAACACCCTCAATCATACGTTCCATAGGAATCATTATAATTCCGTCATTTAGCGCCTGATAAGGTGAGCTATATTGCACTTTCCGCCCTTTTATAAATAATTCTCCAAAATCAGGTTTTTCATCACCACAGAAAACAGAGCAAATTTCTTCTTTTCCAGAACCAACAACACCACAGAAACCAAGTATCTCTCCTTTATGCAGCCGGACATCTACATGCTTAAACTTACCCCGGCAGCCCAGATCTTTCGCTTCTAACACCACCTCTTTTTCAGGTATAACCTGCTTATCCAAATGATAGTACTCCGTATTCGTTTCACGTCCCACCATTCGTTCGTACAATACAGCTTCCGTGGCATCTGCCACATCCATATTACCGGCATTTTCTCCATCTTTATAGACATATATACGGTCAGAAATCTCCAGTACTTCATCCAGACGATGGGATACAAAAATTACGGAATGGCCTTTTGCAGTCAATTTTCTTATCTCCTGAAAAAGGCGTTTTACTTCAGTTTCATTTAATACAGAAGTCGGCTCATCCAGCAGTATCAGACATTTACCATCTGCCGAAGCCTCTTTTGTAACATTGACAACCTTCGCAATCTCCACCATCTGTCTGGTAGCGAAATTTAAATCAATTACTCTTTTTCTGGGATTAATGTCTCCGCACCCAATCTCAGAAAGTACTTTTTCAGCCTCAGCATACATTTTCTTCCAATTCACAACCCCCATGCGCATGAAATCTTTTTCATGACCAAAAAAGATGTTCTGCCCTACGGAAAGTGTAGTAATCAGGGACTGCTCCTGATAGACCATCCCTATCCCCTGGGCATTTGCCTCCAAAGGATCATGAGGCTGAAAAGCCTGCCCCCTCAGATGCATCTCTCCCGAGGTCTGAGGCTGAACTCCAATGATAATCTTCATCAGCGTTGATTTCCCCGCACCGTTCTCACCAACCAGTCCAATTACTTCGCCCTCATGAACTTCCAGATTCACTCCTTTTAACGCCTGTGTTCCATGAAAGGATTTTGTGATGTTTTCGGCACTGAATAATATATTTTTTCTTGACATTTCTATCCCTCCATGTACTTATTTGCTAATCACTGTAGCGCCGTGTTTAATTGTAAAAATTACAGCTATAAGGATGATAACTCCCTGAATTCCGGTCTTGATGTTGGGATTCACACCCATCATAGTAAGGCCATTAATCAGCACAGTCATAATCAAAGTTCCCACTACGGTATTCATCACACCGCCTTTTCCTCCTGTTAATGCGGTTCCTCCGATTACCACGGCCGCCTGAGCAGGAAACATCTGGTCCGTACCAATGGCTATCTGCCCCTGACCCAGCCTGAGTGCACCAACGATACCCGCCACACCATAGCAAAAACCTGCCAGTGTGAACACCTTGATTTTTATCCGGTTTACATTGATACCCACTGCTTTGGGGATTGTCTCATCAGTTCCCACCGCATATACATGACGCCCGAATGGGGTATACTCCTGTATGTAAAAACATAATGCCAGTACGGCCAGTGCAATCCATGTAATTACCGGTATTCCTAAAAATGATGCTTTAGGAATTGCCATCATCAAAGGGTCGCGAATGGTGGCCGGTTTTCCACTATAAGATAACATCCCTATCCCAATACAAATATTCATAAAAGCAAAACTAACCATAAAGGAGGGGATTTTAAATTTAACGTGAATCACACCAACTAAAAAACCAATGACAACCGAACATAAAACTGCTAACAAAAGTCCTATTATCCCTAAATTTGCTGTATTTTTTGAATTCGCCACAAATATAGCCGTTAAGGATCCTACCATGCCTACGGTACCATCTATGGACAAATCAATGCTTCCTATCATAATTACAAATGTCAGCCCCAGTGCCACCAAAAGAGGCAGGGACCACTGATTCAATATAGCCGACAGATTACTCAGACTTAGAAATGAGCTTCCCTTTAATATGCAAAAGACCAGAATCAATGCCGCCAGTACTCCCACGGGCGCCCATTTCATAAGTTTTTCTCTTCGGTTGTCCGCCTTTACTTTTGCGGCAAACTCTTCCCTTATAGACAGTGCCGCTTGATTCTTTTCTCCCATAAACATCTCTCCAATCAAAATTTGTGCTCAGGCAAGTTAAGAGGGGATGTTGTAACATCCCCGCCTCCGTTTTATCAGCATACTTATTTTTATATTACTTGTCTGCCTTACAGTACCAGATATCTGAGAAATCATATTCCGGTATTGAATCAACGTATTCTGTTACATAATCATCAACCGTATCTTTTGTAATCATGATTGCTGGTGTTAAAAATGTACGATAATTCTCCGGCAGTTCTTCTGTTGTAATAAGCCCCGTCCATACAGCATAACAAACAGCGAGAGTATATCCTCCCTGGAGATATCCATTGGAAGAAACAGTAGCAATTACACTGCCATCTTTAACCCCTTCCACAATATCCGGATTTGCATCAATCCCGGTTACTCCTACTTTTCCTTTTAATCCCTTTGCATCAAGAGCCTGTAGTGCACCAGTTGCCATATTGTCATTTGCACACCATACACCACCCACGTCAGGTGTATCGTTCAGCCAGGTTTCCACCAAAGTTAATGCTTCATTGGTTGCCCAGTTTCCTGTATCCTGATGAGCTACTTCAATGTCGGGATACTCTGCCAAAGCTTCTTCCAAACCTTCCACACGACTGTTAGATGCTGTATTTCCCAGCATGCCTTCTATTACAAATATCTTCCCTTTACCCCCCATAGAATCGAACAGGGCCTTTGCAGTGGCTTTTCCGTTGGCCACATTGTCAGCGGAAGTATGTATCACCCAGTTGGGATCATAGTCTTGAGGGCCTACATCATCCGGCTTATTCCAGGCTGTACCGAGATAACCGCCTGATTCCGCCATAGCCTCTGCTAATGAAGGGGCAATTGCAGATTCATTAGGGTCTGCATAGGCAATTGCATTACCCCCGGCCTTTGCCGCAAATTGTTTCATATTATCAATCTCTACATCATTTGAACCGCCTGAATCCAGAACCTGTTTTTCATATTTCTGTCCAATACTATCCAGATATTCACAAAACATATCCATCCCATCAGCAATGGTTGCTATATAGGGGTTTTCTAGTCCCCGGATAGAACAGGCCACATATAAAGTGGTATCCAGTTTTTCCTGAGGTATTTGTGATGCATCAATCTTAAAATCTGCAATTTCCGCACCCGTATCAGTACCTTCTGTTTTGCTGCTATCCGATGTACTCTCTGTTGAAGTTGATGATACCTTTGATGAATCTGTACATGCCGTCAGCAGCCCTACAACCATAGTCCCGGCCAGCATAACGGCCATGAGCCTTCTTTTCTTCATAATCTAAAACCCTCCTTTTATCTTTTTTCTCTTCTTTTCACAGCACTTAGCCTCGACATCAATTCGTTCTGTTTTCGAGCTGTTGTTATTATGTAACTACATTACTAAGTATCTATGTATATACTTAATTATAGTATGTATTTTTTGCATTGTCAACTTACATTTCATCTTTTTTGTATATTTCTAACAATTTTTATTTCTTATTAGGAAATATTTATGTCAATTTTCAACAAAAATCTACAAAACAGAATTATTTTACAGATATTTAAAAAAGTCCGGAAATTCCCTATTGAGAATTTCCAGACTTTCTTATATTAATTATAATTTTAAAGTTCCAGCATGCTCATGGTTGCCGGAAGCTCATGCCCCGTATTCCACTTATCACCGCCTACTACGCAGTCAAAGCACGAAACCACAATCTTATTGTCCCAGATACATGGTTCACCCGGCTGGTCCAGTTCACCCTGAAATCCATCGCTGTCAGGGCTCTGTGCAATTCTGGTCACGTTCCCTTGTTTATCTATTTTTGCAATAGCATTCACAACAAAATCAGCTACATATATATTGCCATTTTCATCAGCAATCATGCCGTCTGTGGAGCGCAGGTTTTCCGGGTCCTTTGCAAACAGCTCATTGCTGCTTATATTCCCGTCCTCATCAAACTGGATTTTAAAGACCTCTCCATCTCCAAAATTTCCTATGTACAGATTTCCCTCCTGGTCAAATACTATTCCATCTACTCCATACTGGTCCTCAGGATTTTTAGTCTCAAAAGAAACAAAAAGGTTGGGATCCTCCAACGTATTGTTGATATAAATATCTTTGTCATCCAGGTGGAACCGGTAGACACCGCTCACCAGATTTCCGCTTTCCGACTTCACATTCACCATCGTACTTTGTGTCACATACATGTAGCTGCCTTTTATCCGAATCCCATTGGGATGCTCCATGCCTTCTGCAACAACTGTAATATTCGTCACCTTGTCACCCTCCAGCCGGACCCTTAGAATCCGCCCCTGATTGACCAAAGCCGGATCTCCGCCCCATCCCTGGTTATCTACAATGTAAAGATCCCAGTCCGGTCCAAACGCAAGACCCATAGCTCTTGCCTCCTGGGTTTTCTCACTCAGCGGCACATCAAACCACTTCCTTACATTCAAGTCCTTATCAATTACACATATGCAGCTGGGTTTTGACATGTCAGCAAAATTAGGGCAGGCCAGAACCAGATTTCCATAAGAATCAATTTCCATACCATCGGGAGTAACCGCATACTCCTCCGGCAATAACGTCAATAATTTTGGTATTTGCATTTCATTCCCTCCAGTCAAACACTGTGCTTATTATCGAAACATCACTGCATGATTACTTATATAAAACAATTCCTTTTTTCAGCACTTCCTTATTCAGCGCTTTATCATATGCTTCCACTACATCATCAAAGGAAAAATAGTCAGATATATAGTCCTTCAGGTTAATCTTGCCTTCCCGTATCCACTGAATTACTTCATCATGGGCTGCTGCTTCCTCATCTTTTCTGGGGAATTGCTGAAAGTTAATCACCCAGTTATAATCCGCCTTACTAAAATCAATGTGCATTTCTTCTTTTCTCGGCACGCCATAGCAGCAGATTTCTCCCCGGTCACAAATAAGGCTCATTGCATCATTGACAACTTGTTCAGAGCCAACTGCATCTACTACGTAAGGAACGCCTTCCGGGAATAAAGTACGAATTTCCTTTGTAATATCGCATTCACTGCTGTTCAGGGCAATATCCGCACCCCCGTCCAGTGCATTCTGCCTTTTTGCTTCATTCCTTGCAATTGCAATTACAGGATTGGCTCCGGTCAATTTGCACATTTTGATAAAGGTAAGGCCTACCGGCCCACATCCAAATATCACAACTGGTTTATCCTTTTTGATGCCAAAATATTTTACACTGCTCAATACTTCACCAAAAGTAATCAGCATAACTGCATCAACCGGATCAATATCTTCAGGAATAATACACTGTGCCTTTGCAAGGTCCGGTGCTTCCCCTTCCGCAAATGCAGCCGCATCTGTGACAACGCAGTATTCACTTAATGAGCCCCATGCTGAGCCATAAGGTCCCAGATGCTCAGGGTCTGCATCCAAAAACGGGAGCAGTACCTTGTCTCCCACTTTCAGCCCCTTTACTTCCGCACCCACCTCAACAACCTCTCCAACATTCTCATGTCCAAGCATTGTGGGATACATATCTTCAGTAATTCCCTTGAATACCTTTTTCATAAGGTGAATATCCGTCCCGCAGATGCCGTTGGCAATGGTTTTTGTCAAAGCCTGCTTTGGCCCATATTTCGGTTTTGGGATCTCCCGGACAGATAACGTTCCGTCCTTGTCTAAAATCACTGTTTTCATGTAATATGCCTCCTATTCGTTCACATTTTGTAGTAATGTTATTACATTATATTCTATCATTAACATAAATTTTTGTCCAGTATGTTTAACACAATAATTTTAGTAACAATAATAGAAATGAATATCTCTATTTACTTCGCCATATATCTTGTCAGCCTGCCATTTCCAACCTTACTAATCAAATCTTTATCAAGCATTTCTTTGAGCATATTAATTGCATGAGTAGTACCAATCCCCAAAGCTTCTTCAATACCACTGCGAGTGATTTCTTTTTGCTTTTCGAATAATCTGAGTATCGGTAAGTACTTCTCATCTTCTGCTCTTAACTCTTGTGCATGTATGTTTGGCAGAATTACTTGAAATGCACCTTCTACATTTTCAAACTTGGGATGCACGGCTAACCCTTTGTAGCAGCTAATTATCTTGCTAATACCCGTTCCGTATGCCTCAATTAGTTTCATTCTATAAAATAGATTTGCTAACTTTTCGTTTCTTGGTTGAGATGCTCCCATCATAGCCGCCTCTAATGATAGCCCAGGTACCAGCCCGCCTAAGGAGATAATCTCTAAACGGTCCGAATAAAGATTTATGAATGTGCTGCCACTAAATGAATAATCCCTATGAACAATAGCATTCAACAAAGCTTCACGAACAGCGTCTTCTGGATAGTCCCTCTCATCAGTACGCAGTAAGTCATGAAAGGTAGCTTTTGTACCATTATAAAAGTCAATGGTTTTATAGGCATTTGTAAGCTGAGCAAATAAGGAACCAGTAAATTCTTTTCTATCCCTAAAAACCAACTTATCTGTGCCCTGAAAAATTGCAAATTTAATAGAATGTTTGCATTGGTCTGAAACAAGCAGCCCCATATTTGTATAAATATCATCAGAAGAAAGAATGCCTAAATTTTTCATTTGAACTTCCGTAAATTCTAAACCTCTTTTTTGTAATTCCTCATCCAGCTTGTTAAAGGTCAGCTCTTGAACCAGAGACCGATTTGCCTCAAATGAATCACCATCTGTCATTTTTATCATCATGCGGATGGCATCTTCAGACGCCGGGGCAGATGTTGTTCCGCTCCTAATATATACGCCTGTTGGTTTAAGCCCCTTATCCGATAGGTAGTAAGGTCTTTTTGTACCTTGACTAACAGTTAATTTAATAAAAAACTTATTTTCTTCTTGTAATAACTCAATATTAGTAAACATGGTAACATCAGGGCGGATACCATCTCTTAAAGAATTTGATATCTGCTGCATTACAAAGTCAGCATTATCGAGACCAATAATCTCCCCGCTATCATGTACGCCAATATAGATTATGCCGCCATTGGTATTTGCAAAGGCAACAATTTCTTTCTTTAAATCAGGTGTATAGATTTCTTTCAACTCAACTGTTTCATTTTCATACAGCCTCATAATATCACCCCTCCTATCAGTTTCTATCACTTCTAACACCATGCTAGCACAACGAGTGATAGAAAGCAAGGAGAACCATCTGACAGTTTACGACAGCGTGTTTAACACAATAAGTTTAATCACGATAATTTAAATGAAAAGGTGGGAAGACTGCAGTAACAATCTTTCCACCTTCTTATTCTTTCTTATATTACTACTATACCGCACTCTCCGCTCTATCTGTAGCAATCTGAAGCAGTACCGCCGCTATAATAATGCATCCCTTTACAATTTCCTGAGGATATGCCGGAACTCCCTTCAGGTTCATAATGTTGCTAATCAGCGCAATAATTAATGCACCAATTACTGTTTTTATTACATTCCCTTTTCCGCCCGCCAGACTGGCTCCGCCGATAACGCATGCTGCAATCGCATCAAGCTCTCCGCCTTTTCCAAGGGTTGACGCTGCGGTCTGTGTTCTGGATGCGATAAACATACCGGCAATAGAAGCAAGAAGTCCGGAAACCATATAACAGGAACAAACATATCTTCTTACGTTAATACCAGCCAACTGTACCGCAGTTTTGTTTGAACCACAGGCAATCACGATACGTCCATAAGATGTATATTTCTGGATAATTGCCATAATCACAACGATAATCACACATCCTATAACAATTGGATAACCATAATCTTTACTTGCCATTGCACCGACAGCCGCAATATTGGAGTTACGTACCGGTGCACCCTGGGAAACAATCAGGGCGGCGCCATTTCCTATAGACAGGGTTGCCAGTGTAGTTACGAATCCCTGCATTTTTCCATAAGCCACAAGAACCCCATTCAAAAATCCCATAGCAAGACCTACCAGAATCGCCACAATAAATGCAACTCCCAGCCCCTGTTCATAGTCTCTCATCAATACATAGGCACAGCAGGAAGACAATGCAGTAACCGCCCCTACAGAAAGGTCAATTCCTCCTGTCAAAATAACAAACAGCATTCCTAGTGCAACAAGAATGGGACCTGACTGCTGAAGACAAATATTAATCAGGTTGACAGGCTCCAGGAATGTACTGGATAACAGCGCGCAGGCAATAAACAATATCAGAAAAATGACATATGTGTTATTGTCTATCAAAAAGTCTTTTATATTTATTCTTCTCTTTTCCATAATTAAACCCCCATTGCCATCTGAATCATTATATTTTCTGATAACTCGTCTTTTCTAACCTCGCCTGAAACTTTTCCATTACGCATGATTACAGCCCGGTCACACATACCTATAATCTCCGGCATTTCTGACGAAATCATAATAACCGCCATACCATTCTCCGCAAGCGTGTTAATTACTTTATAGATTTCCGTCTTTGCACCTACATCGACACCACGGGTAGGCTCATCAAACACAACACATTTACAGTCTGCAGCAATCCATTTTGCCAGTGCAATCTTTTGTTGATTACCACCGGAAAGACTGTTTGCATTGTCTTCCGTATTCCCATACTTTGTCTGAATACTTGCCAGAATCTCTTTGACAAATTTCTTTTCCAAACTATGATTAATCCAGCCATATTTTGTAATCTTGTTCAGACAGGCAAGGGTTGTGTTCATACGGATGCTCTGTTCCAGCAGCAAGCCTTGTTTCTTTCTGTCCTCCGGGAGCAGGCCAAACTTTTCCCGGATTGCAGCCCGGGGGCTTTTCCAGTTTACTTCTTTTCCAAAATAATACACTTTCCCCGATTCTCTCTTATCCGCACCAAAAACAGCTCTCATAGTTTCCGTTCTTCCCGCTCCGACCAGACCATTGAAACCAAGTACCTCTCCAGCTTTCACCTCGAAACTTACACCTTGAACCATTTTACCTGCATACAGGTCTTCTACCTTCAGAACAGTTTCCCCGATTTTTGCATTTCTTTTAGGAAACATATCTGTCATCTCACGTCCAACCATCAGATTTACTAGTCTCTGCTTATCAAAGCCTGCCGTTTCAACTGTATCTACATATGTACCATCCTTCAGAACTGTAATATGCTGGCTTAACTTAAAAATCTCCTCTAAACGGTGAGAGATGTATATAATACTTACTCCCTGCTCTCTCAGCTTATTTATAACCTCAAATAGTTTTTCAATCTCCGAGAATGTCAAAACGGCTGTCGGTTCATCGAAAACTAATATTTTTGCATCCCTTGTAAGACATTTGCATATTTCAACCACCTGCTGGTAGGCTACGCTTAGACTCCCGCACTTCGCATTTGGGTTAATATCACCAAATCCCAATTTTTCAAGCTGGGTCCTTGCATCCGCCCGAAGCTTTTTCCAGTTAATGACTCCCTTTCCTGCCGAAAGTTTATCAATAAAGATATTTTCTGCAACAGTCAAATCCGGCGCGAGCATGAATTCCTGATAAATAATAGCAACTCCCAAGTCCTTCGATTCCTTGGGATTTGTAATTTTGACCTCTTTGCCATCAATAAATATCTGTCCGCTATCTCTTTGATACGCTCCTGACAGAACTTTCATGAGAGTTGATTTCCCCGCACCGTTTTCACCAATCAGGGCGTGAATCTCACCTGGCTCAATCCTCAAAGAAACGTCTGTAAGAGCCTTTACACCGCCAAAATGCTTTGTGATATTTTCCATTTCAAGTCTGTACTGCCCTCCCATGCACTCACCTCCATATTTTTATGCTTTATCATTTTCTATTACAGAGCAAAGAGTCTGGCTTGCCAGACTCTTGCGCCGAAGCGCGGCCGCTTTAGCGGCCACTTTCCTTATGCGCACAGTGCGCATCCCCGGTCGGGTTTTTATATAATAGGAAACGCAGTTTCCTATTATATAAAAAAGTCCTCCTCGTTAAAGGAGGACCTCATAACCGTTTTAGAAACCAAATTCATAACGCTCGTCAACATTGTCCTTTGTTACAGCAATAGCTTCTGTCATTGTAACTTCGTCATAGCTATCCGGATCAGCGCCGTCTACCAGGATTTCTTTTGCAATATTAGTTGCCGTAATAGCTACCTGCACCGGAGAATTCTCGCCTGTACAATAGTATTCACCTGACTTGCTTGTGGTTGTTCCGTTTATGTAATCATAAGCCTCTTTTGCACCGTCTGCTGCCGCTACATAATGGATACCTGTCAGCCCTGCATCATCAGCCGCCTGCATTCCGCCGAACAGCATCTGGTCGTTTTCGCCAAACATTGTGTTCAGCTTATCTTTTGTCTTAACAACAAGGTCATTTGCATCGTTCAGAATGTCATTCACAGTCCAGTTGCCCCAGCCTTGTCCGGCAATTGTAAACTTCGCTTCTTCATTCGTATAGGAGCCTTTACTCAACAGTGCATCATCCGCTTCTTTTGTTAATTTCCAAGCCTCTTCCTCTGTGATACCCAGTCTTTGTTCCAAAATACCGCAGATAAGCCCCTGGCGTCTTTCTGTTCCTGCAACATTTCCTTTTTCTCCGGATAACATAATGCTGTAAATTTCTTCATCGCCCATAGACTCTGCAAATGATAATCCACACATACGTCCATTCTGCTCATTGTTTGAGTACACAGTTGTTACGCTATAGCTTCCGTCATTGACACCGGAGTCAATATTAATAACTGGAATTCCAGCGTCATATGCCGCCTTTTCATCAGCAATTACATTGTCCGGGTCAATACAGTCAACAAAAATCAAGTCATATTTCTGAGAAATAAATGTCTCAAAGTTTTCAGACTGTTTTGCCACATCCATATCAGCATTCAGCACTACTACATCACTTGCCTTTTCTACCAGGCCTATTTCCGCACATTTTTCCTGAACAGCCTTTGTCAAGGTAACAAAATAAGGACCATCCTGTGTCTTCATGGCAATACCGATTTTCAGCTTGCCGCCTGCATCTTTGCTCTCGGCAGAATCAGAAGAGCCTTCATCACTTTCCTTTTTCCCACCGCAGCCCGCCAGCATTGCTGCTACCATTGCAGTACACAATAATACACTCAACAACTTTTTTTTCATAAAACCTTTCCTCCTTTATTCATTGCATTTTTATGATGCTATGTACTTATGTTATAATATTACTTTGTATTTGTCAACAATTTTTATTCATCAAATCCTTTTGTTTTGTACAAAATAACGTTAATAAAATAACAATGCCCTCCTTTTTTTGTCTATTTTATATGTTTTGGGGATTTTCATTGTGTAGTTTTTATATGTTAGAAAAAACTTTTTAATATAAAAAGGTCACCCCTATAATATTTTAAGGATGACTTATCTGCAAAGCTTTTTAACACTTCGAATATGGAAATACATAAGTTTGGAAAGTACTCTCCCCAGTAACAAATTAAACCGGCCCGAAGCTCGGCACATTGCTGCTTCAGACCGGTTTTTTAATTACATGAATTTGTGAAAGATATAGTCGGCAGATAGAAATTCAATAAACAACCCTAGTTTGATACCTTCATTATTGTTACTCCTACATAAAGATATTCAATACCAGAACTTCTACAACCCCTACTGCCCACGCTACAGTGGAAGTCACAGACCATATAGTTAACTGGTCCTTCGCTTCCTTGACTCCAAGTGTCCTGTTAACAACCCAGAAATAACTGTCGTTAAAATATCCGAAGAACAGAGAACCCACACAGCATGCTACTGCGCCAAGCAGCGGACTTGCACCGGATGCAATAACAATCGGAGCGGAAATACTTGCTGCTGTTGTCATCGCAACGGTTCCTGAACCTTGAATAAACCGCATTGCTGTGGAAATCAAAAGCGGAAGAACCACAATCGGAATTGCTGTCTTTACAAGACCTTCTGCCATATATGTACCCAGTCCGGAATCCTTGATAATCTGGCCAAGTGCCCCACCGCCGCCTGTTACCAGCATAATAATACCGGCAGACATCATACCTTTTTCCATTTCAGTCAGTGCTTCATGGCGGTCCAAAGTTCTTCCCAGTGTAAAAATAGCTACCAGAAGACCAAGCCCAACTGCTACAACCGGCTGCCCAAGGAAAATTAAAACTTCCATGAATCCCGTTGTCATTCCAAGTGCAGAGGCTACCGTATTAATCAGAATCAACACGATTGGAACAATCAGTGGCATAAATGCCTCCAGCGTTCCTGGCATCCCCTTTTCTTCCATAGAAAATGCGTTCGCATAGTCGGGTTCCTGATATGGCATAGTTACCATTTCGCCCTCTTCATTGACAATTTGGTAATATTTCTTAGATAAAAACAATCTCGTATAAGCAATACATGCAACCGTCATCGGCAGCGACAGCACAATTGTCAGTAAGATAAATTTACCTACATCAATTCCAAAGATACCGCATACCCCAAGCGGTCCCGGTGTCGGCGGTACCATAGAGTGCGTGATAACAAGTCCGGCTGCCAGGGCCACACCCAAGCCGATTACAGATTTCTTTGTAAACTTAGAAATCGCTTTTGCAATCGGGGCAAGCACCACAAAACCAGAATCGCAGAAAATCGGAATGGATACTAAAAATCCAGTCAAAGCCAGCGCTTCCTCTTCCCGCTTCTTCCCAAACAATTTCAAAAATGTATGGGCCATTCTCGTGGCCGCTCCGGTTGCCTCAAAAATCTGTCCCATCATAACACCAAAACCGATGATAATACCGATATTCCCCAGTGTACCACCGAAACCAGTGGTAATGGAGTTAATAATACCAAAGGTTTTCCCGTCCTCCAGTGTAATATTTACAAGCGGCATCCCGCCCACAACACCTACAATAACCGTACAGATAATCAATGCAAGAAATGCCTGCACTTTTGTTTTTAACACAAGAAATATTAACACAATAATACCGATTGCAAGACCAATCAGCATCCTTTGCCCGCTAAGTCCATTTACCATAATAGACCTCCCTTTTATTCTCTCATAGGTTTTACTTTACTTCGTAAAATTGGGTGAATATTTTGCCGCCAGCAAGATTGCCTCTATCATGCTGACTGCACTTACAATACCGGTACCTGCAATGTCAAATGCCGTTCCGTGGTCCACGGAAGTTCTCAGAATCGGCATTCCATTGGTGATTGCTATGGTTCGCTCAAAATCCAGTGTCTTTGTTGCAATATGTCCCTGGTCGTGATAAAGGGAAAGCACACTGGTGTATCTTCCCTGTGCAGCCTGATGGAATACAGAATCTGCACCGATTGGCCCTGCCACATCATAACCCTCTGCTTTAAGTTCTTCCACAGCCGGTATGATTTCATTGACTTCTTCCCATCCAAACAATCCGTGCTCACCGCTGTGGGGATTCAGCCCTGCGATTGCCATAGTGCCGTCCTTTACTCCCAGCCGCCGCAATGCTTCCAGACAGCGTTTTACATAATCCTTGATGCGTTCCTTCGTTATCATATCAAGCATCTCTCTCAGAGATACATGGCGTGTAAGGAAAAATACCCTGAGACCGTTTGTCTCAAACATGGTCAACGGATCTTCCGTATGGGTAAGCGCACCGAATATTTCTGTATGGCCGATAAACGGAATGCCTCCCGCTCTCAGAGATTCCTTGTTAATCGGCGTGGTTGCCACTGCATCTGCTTTTCGCTCATTGGCGATTTCGATACATTTTGCAATATATTCATACGCCGCCTTGCCGCACATGCCGTTTACCTGTCCGTAATTAAACTGGTCCATGTCCACATTATCAAGGTCAATCAAATTTAAAATTCCTTTGTCGTAAATTCCGTCCTCAGGGGAATCCACAACATGGATTTTCAAATCAACGCCGACTACACCGATTGCCTTCTCCATCACCTTTTTGTCACCTACAACAATAAGGTCTGCAGCCGCAAACACCTTATCTTCTGCCGCGGACTTTGCTGCAATCTCCGGTCCTACTCCCGCCGGGTCCCCAATCGGAACCACTATTAATGGTTTTTTCATGCTACTTGCTCCTTTCATCTCATTTCTGTATGCTTACATATAAAGCTTCTGCTTCAAGTAGGTCACACACTGATTAATGGCATTGCTTTCCCCGACCATTCCCCCTTTCGTAATAATACTAATTCCGTCGTAATCTCCCTTCAGGAGGGTTCCGTATGCAGCCAGCGGCAGCACCTCGTCCATCAGGCACAGTCCCGCTGTTCCAAATCTGGCACAGACGGCTACTGTAATATCACCGCCACTTGTATATAATCCTTGAAACTGCTTTGATGCAGCAAAAATCTGATATGTTATCTCGGCAAATGCCTCATTAATCTGGCTGGACATTTCATCAACACTGCATCCATTCTTCTTAGCATAGACACCGAAATCGATTCTGTTCTCCGGATAGATTCCGTCTCCTGTCACGCTCAAGATATCGAATCTTCCACTGTTTTCCAGAACCTCCTCCACAACCCGCCGAATCTCTGCCGCCCGGCTCTCGTCGCTTTCTACCAATTTCTTTGTACGGACAAACGTATTTTTCGCCGTCCGCTGCGTCAGCCACAGCTCTTCCATCTGTGCTCTGGTTACTGGATTCACGCTTCCCACAACCGCAAGAATCTTTTTCTTTTCCGCCTTGTCCGTCGGAGTTATCAATTTTCGTGCTATAGTAGCCGTAAATACTCCCGGGTCCACTGCCACAAATTTCAGCCTGCTGGTAACAAGTGCATCCGCTATAAAGTCCAAGTCCTCCTGGGTCACACAGTCAAATATGAGAATTCTGGCCCCGTTCTTAACACACGCTTTCATCTTATCGGCTAAAGCATGCTTTCCGTCCATCATATCTGCCATCTTTAAATCAGCTACTTTATAATTACTCTGCTGCTCAAATAACGTTTTCACCTCAGATGAGGTAACCGGTGTCTTCGGATCCAGTGCAACCTCTGTCTTATGAAGCGGAAGCCCTTTTACCAACATATATCCGCCGATAACAATTCTTCCTGAAGCCGGGAAGCACGGAGCGCATACGGCTACATACTCACTGCCCATACAGTCCAGAATGGCATCCGTCTCACTCCCCAGATTACCACGAAGCGTACTGTCAATCCGTTTTGCATATACTTTTATCTCCGGTGCTTTCAAAAGTTTCGCCACATTATAGACTCTGTTATAGGCAATTTCTTTATCAACCCCTCTGCTGTCGGTGGGATACATTACACAGTCACAATCAGACAGTGTAGATAATTCAATTCGCTCCGTATTCATCACGGTATAAGTCTTATAATCCATTTTCTTCAGCAGTGCCCCGGTAACATTGGCCCCTGTCAGGTCATCTGCAATCACTACACATTGAGGCATTTTGATTCCTCCATCCCCTTTGCTGTATCCCAAATGTTACAGCAGCACTTCTACGGCTTCCTTCAGCGTAGATACCTCTCCCACATTTCCCGGAAAAATCACATACGGGGTCAGTGGGAATCTGCTTTCTGGTCCTGTCTGCCACACCGGAATTCCTGGTTTGATCTGTCCAAGTACATTTGCCTTCTGCACTGCCAATGCCTTAGTCCCCACATCGCTGGAGGTAATTCCTCCTTTTGCAATCACGAAACTCGGAGTAATGCGAAGCCTGCCCACCAGAGATTGTACTGCATCGGAAATCTTAACGGAAAGTCTCAGTTCATCTTCCTTGTCCCCCGTATCCGCTGTAATCAGTGTTCTGGTCGTATAGCAGCACACCGTCTTTCCGGCGCGTATGCACGCTTCCTCCCGTGCAAGACATCTCTGCACTTCCATTTCAAATGCTTCGTCATCCTTCACAAGCGAGGCATCCAGCTCAATAAATTCAATATCCTCAAGCTCTCTCAGACACTCTACTTGTTTGGTTGTCTTATCTGTGTGGGAGCCTACCACGATGATGCCCCCGTTTGTAGTTTCTTTCACTATCATCTGTTCTCTGGTCAGAAGAGGCTGATCGCCCACTCCCCCCATTACCTTCACAATAGCTGCAGCAGTCCGGAACATAAATACTTTTCCTTTCGCCATTGCCCGGAACAGAGCAACACAGAATACTTTGACATCCGCATAATCCACCGCATTGACCACAACCTTGTTAAATTCCTGTACCTTCATAAGCTGCTGCTCAATCTTGGCAAATGCCATATTGTGAATGTCTTCCAGTGAAATACAGGTTACATCCGCACCTTTGTATGTTCCTTTTGTCTTTTCTTCCACATATTCACGCATGGTTGCAGCCGTATATCCGAATGTTCTATCTTTCGCAAATTCCGTCTCGTTTGCAGGAACCAATTCATCTCCGTACTTTACATAATGAACATCATCAATCGTAAAGCGCCCTCCCTCCTTAAAGAACGGGCAGAGAATCTCACCATCTATCTGCTTTCCGGTATTTTTCTCGTAAGCCTCTTTGAGAAGCTGTGTTTCCAGCGGGAAATGTCCCCTCAGCGTGGAATCACTGCGGCTTATGAAAATGTATTCTTTTCCGCTTTCCTTGGCCGCCTCATCTACGGCAGCCGCAATTTCTTTATGTACACCGATTGTCTGCTCCTCCGTCAGGCCCCTGGAATTAGTCAGTATATAGAACAGGTTATTCTCTTCTGCAAATCCATTTCCAATACTGTCCTTTGTCCAGTTTGTATATACGGAAATGTCGTGCACCGTCTGCACACCGGTAGGATCATCATCAAGAACTACGATTTTTTTGTTATTTGCTTCAATCTCCTTCTTCAAAAGCCCCTCTACGTACGCTTCATCTATAGCCTTTAAGGACATCAAAACTCCTGCATTCAGTCTCATTTCACACCTCCCCGGCTTAATCGGCTTTCTTCACTTCTACATCTGCCAGTGCTTCAAAATACTGGACAATTCCGCCGTGGTCATCCTCCATATGCCCATGTACCTTCAGGCTCTGAAGAATCTCATAAAGTTGAGCGGTATACGGTATCGGCACATCAATGGCATGTGCGGTATTGACTACGTTCTTGATATCCTTGTGATTAATCCGAATGGGTCCGCCCGGTTTGAAATTCCGCTCCACAATCATAGGAATCTTTGCATCCAGAACCGCACTGCCTGCAAGCCCTCCCCGGATTGCCTGATACACTCTTTCCGGGTCTGCACCCGCTTTAACCGCAAGTACAAATGCCTCTGATACAACTGCAATCGTGTTGTTTACGATTACCTGATTGGCAAGTTTTGTAACACTTCCGGTTCCTGACTTGCCAATTAACAAAGCAGAAGAACCAAGAATATCAAAATATGGTTTCAATACCTCAAAATCCTTCTCATCACCCCCTGCCATAATTGCCAGCGTACCTGCCACAGCACCCGGCTCACCGCCGGATACAGGTGCATCTACAAAACCTACTCCTTTTTCCTGCAGCCGTTTGTAGCACTCCTTTGATTCTGCCGGAGTTACAGAGCTCATATCACACACAACACCTCCTGTCTTAATGGTAGATGTCACTCCATTTTCGGCAAACAAAACGGATTTTACGATGTCACCGTTCGGTACAATTATAAATATTACATCGCACTCCGCACCTATCTGTGCATAATCCGCTGCCTGTGCCCCTGCTGCCACGACATCAGCAACTGCTTCCCGATTGAGGTCGGTAACCAGAAGCTCCACCCCGGCCTTTACCATATTCTTTGCCATTGGACGTCCCATAATTCCAAGTCCGATAAACCCTACTTTGCTCATGATAATCTCTCCTTTACCTTCTATGCTTTCCTTTCTTTTGCATGCGAAACACGCATTGATCGTGTTTGTTATTCGTGTGTTTCTCCTTCTGATTTCACTTTACTACATACCGGTATACCGGTCAATATTCTTTTATCTTTTCTCCTTATCTCCCAAAAATAACACTTGTTTTTTGTGCAATTCGCCTGTTTTTATGTTTTCTATTTGTTATTTTATTAACATATTGTACATTTTTTAGTCCCTGCTTTATATTCATATTTGCATGGAATTTCCCTCTTCTCCCTTGACCCAAATACCCAAATACGCTATTCTATTGTTAAGAAAAAATCAAAAGAGGAATTTTATGAAAACACTAAATGAACAGGCTTATGAGCATCTTTCCAAAATGATTATTGAGAATAAACTTTCTTATCAAGAAATATATTCCGAAACAAAGCTTTCCAAAGAAATCGGTATCTCCCGCACCCCCTTCCGGGATGCTGTTCATAGATTGGCCCAGGAGGGATACATCGATATAATTCCAAGCAAGGGCTTCCGTCTTCACCAACTCTCTGAACAGGATGTCATTAACACCTTTCAGATTCGTTCCGCTCTGGAATGCTACTGTTGTTATGAAATTACAAGGGATTATCAGTCTGATGCGGCACAAGCCTTATTCCAAAATCTTGAATCCGCTACTAAGAAAATGAAAGAAATTATGGAAACAACACATTCTATTGAGAAATTTTCAGAATACGATTTTGACTTTCACATTCAAATTATCCATTATTTGAAAAATGAACAGTTGATTTCCATTTACAATACCTTTTTTTACAGAATGAAAAAATTGGCCACTCTCTCCCTCTCACATGAAGGGCGAATGGAGCAGACATATCAGGAACACCGCAATATTCTGGTTGCTATGAAAGATGGTGATTTGGAACATATTTACGAAATAACAATGGAGCACATGAATACTCCCCGCAGAATTAATTTGGAGGATTTAGTCGGCTAAGAGAAGAAAGTAATAAAATTTAAAAGAAAAGGAGAATACCCACAAGTTATTTTATGACTTGTGAGTATTCTCAATGTTCCATGTTTCCAATTTCTCTATGTATAGTTCGCCGTTCTCTGACGCGATATAATTATTCACCTGTGTCTCATCTGAAAACACATTACACGCCATGTTGTTCTGATAATTGTTGCTAAAAACTTCTATAGAACTCCGGTCTATAAAAATATGGATGTCTAAGTACTGCTTGTTCTTTAAATTTATCTCACTCCGTGCAATCCCTGTACCCCATCCATCTGCACAGGTTCTGTCAAAACACATCTCAGCCTTCTGAAAATCAAAGAGAACCACCGATTTTCTTATATTATTCGCTCTAAGCTCCAGTTTGAGCTTTTGGCTTGTTGTTTTTTCCAGATTTATCAGTACCTTGATTTCACAACTGCGGTCTGTATTCTTAACCTGATATTTCCCTTCACTAATAAGCAGATTATTTTCTATCTCAGGGCCTGAGCGTAATTTCTCAAGTTCATGGATTGGCTTAAAGCTCAATGTATTATCTTCCAATAATATCACTTCCCGGGGCAGTGCAAAAAAGCCGGACCATCCTTCTTGATACATCGGTCCCCAGTCCTTCCAGTGTGACATCCATTCCCAGCCATTTGCCCATCCGGTGATGATTCTTCTGCCATCAGGAGCCAAACAGGATTGCGGGGCATAGTAATCCAATCCCCAATCAATTTCTCCTGAGATATTGTAAAAGAACTTTCCTGTCTCATAGTCAAAGTCGCCCACCAGGTATACACACTTTCTTTCCTGGGCTCCCATGGGTGAAAACATCAGGACATATTTATCACCCAGCGGGTAAAAATCCGGGCATTCCCACATGTAGCCCCATTCGCCGCGGCTTTCTGCTAAAACATTAAAGAATTCCCAATGAATCATATCCTTTGATTTATACAGAAGGGCCTGTGCTTTATTCTCCTTTTTTGCACCGCAGACCATATAAAAAGTATCTTCATGACGCCACACCTTCGGATCTCGGAAGAAATCTTTTGGTACGCCTTCCGGTGGGGTAATGACAGGGTTGCCGTCATACTTTTCAAAGTTAATGCCGTCTTCACTCCAGGCAATACACTGACACTGCTCAAGTCCGTCTCCGTTGTTTGTAACTCCTGTATACATAAGATACAGCTTCTCATTATATTCAATTGCACTTCCGGAAAAACACCCTCCAAGGTAATGGTCATCATACGCTTCACTGGGCGCTAATGCAGGGGGCAGGTGTTTCCAACGAAGCATGTCTGAACTAACCGCATGTCCCCAATGCACACTTCCCCAAAATCCTGCGTATGGGTAAAATTGATAAAAATAGTGATACTGTCCTTTATAATAAACAAGTCCATTTGGGTCATTCAGCCATCCTGTCTGAGGCATAAAATGAAAATCCTGCCGCATTTTTCCGTTTTTAACAGCACTCTCTTTCGCCTCTATTTCCAGTTGTGCCTTTTCTATATTTTCTTTCATTATTGTTTTAGACATGATTCTCTCCACTGCTATATTTATCTTGGCCGCCTTTTTTTACTCTCCGGCAGCTCACCATATTTCTTATGGGGCTCACTTTGATACCAGTATGCAACACTGGATATATCATCCTGTCTCTCAAATAACCCTCCATGATAAGAACCTATCTGCTGTGAGGTCACCTTTAAGTTCTCCTGAAAGAAGATGGGGTCATCTAAATGCCAGCGGTATAACCCTCTCATAGGAGGTACATCATCATTGTGGTAAGGACTGGTTACATATTTATCACTCTTAGAGTAAAAAGGATATCCCAGATATGCACTGTTGAAAGTTGTTTCCTGCATTCTGCCGCTATCGAAATTCGCAAAGCTCCATGAGCCACCAAAATAATCTTCTAAGCCTGTACTGCAGATTGTGGGATACTCCTTGTCACCGTCAATGTAAAACTTCACTTCGCCTTCCCCCCACCAGTACCGCTCCAGGGAAGATATTGCATAATAGGTCCCTATATAATATCCTTTTCCCTCAATCGTGCCTGCAATTTTATAGTCCACACCATATTCCGTATAGGGATTTCTGTTCCACCTTGCATGAAAATACTTTGTCTCATTGGGCAGCTCATCATACAGACAGTAATCTATCTGATAGAAAAATTCGGGAATTGTGTTTTCATGCTGGTTTTCCAAGGTGATTTTAGCCCTTTTTTGAAACGGCATTTTAAAATAGGAGTTAAACCCTCTTTGGGGCAGCACTACGATTGGCAATGAATTTACCATACACTCTTCCCCAAAACCACAGCAGAAAAAATCACCCAGCGGAACCTCCACAGAAGGTTCTGCCTCCTCATCCCAGTACATTCTGAAAACCAAATCACGCAGAACATACCGGTTTGCCGGAGTTGTCTGGTTTGTTACAGTCATCCAGATGTGAGTGATAACTCCTGCACCTTCCACATCAGCCAGGGTCACAGTCTCACCACTTTTTATATCCTGCAAACACGGTCTGCCTTTTCTTCCCTTTCCCAATACACTGGAAGACGTTGCCCCTTTTCCCTTCGCCCCTGTAGGGTTTTCTGCATTTACCGCCCTGCTTACCCCTTCCGTTAAAAAGGGAAGCCCGCTTAATCCTCCCAACAACATACGTACACCTTTTATCCTTTCGTCGCTCCCATAGTCATACCGGATGTCACCCACTTATTTAAAGCAAAATATATAATCATGGGCGGCAAAATTGAAATTGTAATCGCTGCAAACGTTGAGCCCCAGTCGATATTTCCAAAGGCTCCCACATAATCCTTCAGCCCCATTGCTACCGTTTTCGCCTTGGAATCACTGATAAATGTATTTGCAAAAATAAAGTCATTCCAAATCAAAATACTGTACATGGAAGCTATCGTTATCACCGTATTTCTCGCCAGCGGAAATACAATTTTCACAAAAATACCGTAAGGTGTGCATCCATCCATAACAGCAGCCTCAATCAATTCATTTGGCACAAAGCTATAAAAACTTACAAACATCATGACAGATAACGGTAATGCAAATCCAACCTGGGGCAATATCATTGACATACTCGTGTTTAATACACCAGTTTTACTATAAAAAATAAAAAGCGGAATCAGCGTTATCTGTACAGGTACCATAATTCCAAATGTAAAAAAGCTATAGACCGCTTTATTAACTTTCATCTTAAACTTTGATAAGGCAAAGCCCGCCGTAGCACTAAGAAATACTATAAGTATCAGAGATATTGCCGTTACCTTAAAGCTGTTCCACATATAGCCCAGTATTTTTCCGTCAGACCATACTTTCGCAAAATTCTGGAAAGTAAGGCTGGTTGGCAGAGAAAATGGTTTCGTTGCCAGCTCGGCGGATGGACGTACACTTGATATAAACAGCCACAAAACCGGGTAAACCTGTATAAAAAGAAATGCAAGTATGACTATGGCAAAAATTACTTTTAGAGTTTTCTTTTTCATTTTCCACTTCTCCTTTGCTTTCTTTGTACTTTCTCCATCTGTTTTATTTCACGGTCTTCCCTTGTAGTAAATGCTTTTCGTAAAAGATAGACAACAATAATACTTTCAATAATAATAAATACGGCCAGCGCGCTTCCATATCCGTACTGGTTACTTGAAAACGCCTTCTTATACATGTATGTGGACATCATTTCACTTGCATTTCCGGGCCCTCCTGCCGTCAGCAGGAACGGTATATCAAATCCCCTTAATGCTCCTGTCAAGCACATGGTTAAAGTAAGAAGCAAAATTTCTTTGATCAGCGGTATTTTTATTTTGAAAAGAATCTGAAGCTCTGAGGCACCGTCGATTTTTGCAGCTTCGTAAACGGACGGGTCTAAAGATACCAGCGCTGCATAAAAGATTACCATGTACATTCCGATAAAGCGCCATCCCTCCGGTACCGAAACTGCAGCCAAAACAGTTTTTACATTGGCAAGCCAGGAAGTTGCCGCATGTTCTAATCCTACCCCTGCCAGAAACTGATTGAGAAGCCCCAGTGGTTCTGTGGAATAAATACTGCGGAACAATTGTGCAATAGCAACTGTTGTAACAATACAAGGTATATAGTACAAGGTTTTCACCAAAGTGACTCTTTTTTTCATGTAGGTAAGCAGTATGGCAAACAGCAAACCTACGGAAAGCTGTATTACGACTACAATTACCAGATAAACAAGGTTATTTATAAGTGCTGTGTAAAAGACTTTATCTTTAAACATAGCAGCATAGTTTTCCAAACCAACAAATTTAGGTGCGCCAATACCGTTCCATTTCATAAAACTTAGCCGGATTGATTCCTCAATGGGATAAAAAACTGCAAAAATGTAAAATATTAACGCCGGTAGTAAAAAAACTGCATAAGCTTTTTTGTTTTGAATGATACCCATATTTATATCCATTCCTTTCGCATCTTCCGCCTTCATAAATCTCCAGGAAGATGACTTCTCCCTGGAGATTTAGAATTACTATTTCTTATTTGCTGCGATAGAGTCATCTACCAGCTTCACAAACTCATCTGCACTCATGTCTCCGCTGGCAAGCAGGAGCATATTATCCTGCATGATTGTATTTGTGTCCGCATCAAGGTACGTATCCCAAGGTTTCAGGAAATGTTCCCCGGTGCCTTCCATATCCTCCCTGATTCTCAGGTATAAATCTGAAAATTCCACGTCTTCCGGAAGCTCTGTTTTAATTGGGGACATCTGCTGTTTTTCAGCAAAGAGTTTCGCATAATTATCGATGATATATAATGCAAAGTCTTTTGTCTTTTCATCAAACGTTTCCGCATTAAACGCCATTCCTATTCCAGAGTTTACACAGAACTCATTCGCTCCTGTTTTTGCACCTTCCGCCGTGGGCAGATAGAAATAATCGATCTTGCCCTGGTCATATAAATCCTGCATTGCAGCAATTTCCCAGTCACCAATGTAATACATTGCTGATTTTCCTTCCAGGAACATATTCTGTGCTGTTGCATAGTCTGTCGCCGCAAATCCATCGTTGAAATACTGGCCCATATCCTTTAAGAAGTTCACTGCCTTCATTCCCGTTTCGCTTCCCATAGATTCCTTGCCGTCTCTCAGTTCAATAATGTAATCATTCCCGGCTTCTCTAAACGGCATCATTGCCAGATATCTCTGCACCGGCCAGCGGTCAATTCCGTCCACAGAAATCGGTGTAACTCCATTTTCTTTCAGAACCTTGCAGACCTCTAACCACTCATCCATAGTTTTTGGTGCGCTCAGGTTATACTTCTCAAATATTTCTTTGTTATACCATGTCATTTCAACGTGATATTCCAGGGGCAGTGTATACATTGATCCGTCAGTAAACTCCTGATATTTCAATGCTATCGGATAAAACTTATCATATCTGTCATTCTCTTCAAGAAATTGCTTTACATCAACGAGCATTCCTGCATCTACCAGTTCCTGGCAATAAGGATCTGCATCAATGTCGATAATATCCGGCATATTTCCGCCTGCAATTAAGGTCTTGAGTTTTTGCAGATAGGATGGCCTGTCCGCCGTGGTTTCAATCTCAATTTCCCACTTTCCTCCCTTTTCCTTACTGTATTCATCTGCTATCTGGCGCATGGTCTGGTCTATCGCACCGTCTACAGGTCTTGATGTAAACCAGGTAACTTTCGTCACATCGCCGTCTTTACTCTCTTCTTTGTTGGAACCGCATCCAACGAGCAGGGATGTAAGCATAACACCTGCTAATACTAGACTTAAAATTCTTCTCTTCATAATTCCTTCCCTTCCTTGGCTTCCTTACTCCTTAATAGCCAAACTGCTTACTTTCACTTTTCCCTGTACCACATAAATCCCCAGCTTTCCACCCTTGTGGTCATACATTCTGGTGGAAAGAGCTACTTGATTATTAATGTACAATACGCAAATATCATTTTCCCTAACCAGTAAAACATCAAACTTATCTGCTTTTGGAAGCATGCGCTGGGTTTCTATCTGATATGGCATGTCACCGGCAATCTGCCACTGATAGTGACCTTTGTTTGTACGCGGCCACATATCCCATGCCACAAGGTTATTATGCGGATTCATCCTTAAAAAATAACCTTTTTCCATCCCTTCATCGGTGTGAAGGGCAATTCCAAACTCTGTTCCTTCCATTACTTCAAAGGTGCATTCCAATGAAAACCTGTCCACCGGTGAATCATAAAGTACCGCCCCTAATGTCTCACTCTCTAACACCTGCCCTTTAAATGTACCATTATAGGTTACCGGACTGTTTATTGGACAGTCCTTCTTATGGAAATCTTTCATTCCATCTACAGGTGTTACATATAATTCAGGAGAATTTTCCTTCTGTCTGATTTCATGGAACACCATTGTTCCGCCCCAGTCCCACGGTCCAAAATCCGTCTCACCCTTTTTACTTGCAATCCAGCCAAAAGCAAATCTCCGCTCACCGTCCGAAGCGGTTTTAATGGCGTAATTCGCTCTGGTATCAAAAACATCATCCTCAGGTATAATCCACGGCCCTTTCAAGCTTTTTGAATAGCGGAAATGAGTGGTAAACCGGTCGGAAAAGGTAGAAAATACAAGATACCAATAATCCCCCATCTTAAATACTTCAGGGCACTCCATTGTGATATACATTTCCGGATAATAAAATGGCTCTGCATATTCCCAGTTCATCAAGTCTTTTGATTTAGAAAGAGATACACATCCTCCTCTTAACTCTCCGCCGTCCTTTATCCTGGAGGCAAGAAGCATATAATAACATTCTTCTTCCTCATTCCAGAACACATAGGGATCTCTCCAGTCAAACTCCTCGTATACACTGCCATCAGAGTTATATATGAAATCCGGCACTGTTTCAAGATGGTTCAAATCACCGCCAACTGCCTGCATAACTGCCTGCACACTTTTACCGTTTACCTTGTAATCCTCGTTATATGCTGTGTAAAAAGCATGATATACATTATCCTTATCTTTAATTATGGATCCTGTATAAATATTCTTATTAGGCTCATTGTCCCCGCCACGCTTAATCGCTTCGCCTTCATAATTAACGTTTATAAAATCCTTCGTAGCTGCCAGATGCCACGTGGTATCTTCCGCATATTGGTCTTTATAGATTCTAGGATCATGCAAGTAAAATGCATAATATGTTCCATTATCATAATATGGAATCAAATCTCCTACCCATGCATTCTCTGGTCTGTAAAACAAGTTTTTCATTTCTTACCTCTTTCGTGCATCTTGCGCCAAATGCACTATTTAATTATAAAAAAGCACTGCTTATTTACATACATAATATCATCAAAAAAATGCTTATAGCAATAGATTTCAACCAGATTTTAAATATTCTGCACAAATATACATCTTTGAATTATCGTTTTTGTACAAAAGATATAGATTCAAACCACAAATTCGTGCATTTCGTGCATCTGAAATTTTCACACTTTACTTTATCATTATTTATGATACAATATTTACATACGGAGGATCGAAACCATGAAATGCACAATAAAAGAAATCGCAGACGCCTTACAGCTATCACGCAATACAGTATCAAAAGCACTCAAGGGAAGTTCAGAAGTGTCTATATCTACACAGCAGCGTGTTTTTCAAAAGGCACAGGAAATGAATTATTTTAATGGACACGAAAAACAAAATATTGGCTTAGAAATCCCCCCATCAAGCAAAGGGTCAATTTTATTTTTAACTAAGACACTGGCAAATGACTCTGAATTCTGGGGCAAAGTACTAAAAGGAATTGAGAAAATCCTGTCTTCATCGAACTACCGTTTAATTATCGCCACAATGTCTGACAGCGATTTAAAAAAATTGCAGTTTCCTGCTGCACTGAACGATCCTTCAATAAAAGGAATCATTATTGTTGAAATCTGTTACAAGTCGGTTTGTAAAGCACTTCTTCATTACAACCTCCCCATTGTAACCGTAGACATGCCAAAAGATTATTATAGTTTATTAGGAAAATTCGATATTGTTACGATGGAAAACCGGAAGAATATCTACCGGATCACAGAGAAATTGATTCAGAAAGGGTTAAAACGTTTTGCTTTTGTTGGAGACTTGTATTCAGGGAATGTGGGATACGGGTTCTTAGAAAGATATGAAGCATTAGAACTATGTCTTAAAAATCATGGTCTTCAATTAGACAAGACCTGCTCCTTCTTACATGAAACCGATGAAGATTATAGAAACTTTGAAACAGTTTTAGAGATGATGAAGTCTCTCTCTTCCCTCCCGGATGTTTTTGTATGCGGGAACGACTGGACCGCCATCCAGATTATGTATGCTTTACAGTTTTTAGGTTATAAAATCCCCAGGGATGTTAATATTATCGGCTTTGACAACATCCCCGCATCAGAGCGCATCGTGCCTGCTCTCACTACTATAAATACACCAAAAGAGTATTTGGGGAGAGCTGCGGCAAGGCAGATTATTGAGCGGATTGAATACCCTGATTCACCCTGCACCTTTTCTCAATATGCAACCGAGCTTATTGAAAGGGATTCCACACTGGATTAAAATAGTGAGATTTTTCAAGTCGGTGTACCAAAAGGTGCACTGGCTTTTTTGTTGAAAAGAGATACTTGACATAGCAACTACCTTGCAATACAATATAGAATAACCCTTGCATTACAAGATAGTGATAGGAGGAAAAAATATGATTCCCTCACAAATGTTAAAAGGAACGCTGGAGGGTTGTATCTTAGCCATCATAAGCAAACAAGAAACCTACGGATATGGTATTGTCGAACAATTAGCGGAATATGGATTTGGGAAAATAGCAGAAGGAACAATATATCCGTTGTTACTGCGGCTGGAGAAAAACAAAATGATTACGGCAAGATACAAACAATCAGAGATCGGCCCCAAGAGAAAATATTATTCTTTAACTTTTTTAGGAATGGAAGAACTACAGAACTTTACAGTTAACTATATTAAGTTATCGCAGGCAGTATCGAATTTGTTAGATGATATGAAGGGGGATGCTGTAGATGAGTAAAAAGGTGAAGATTCTTTTAAGTAAAAACAATCTGTTAGAAAAACAAATTAGCCTGGATAGTAAACTTGTAATGACGGACATTGTAGTTTATCTCCGAGGTGCCAATATCAGTGAATACCAGCAAGAAGTTATCCGGCAGGACATTTTGCAGATGGTGATAGATGGAGAGCAAAGAGGCACTGAGATAAAAGATGTTATCGGTGAAGACTATCAGTCTTTTTGTGACCAAATCATAAATGAAGTACCTAAATTGACCAAGAGGCAGCGGTGCTTATACGCAGTGAGAGATGGGTGTCTTTACTTCGGAATTTTAATTGCCATTTGGGCAGGATTCGGAGTTATAGAAATGCTGAAAAATAATTCGCTGTATATTCCGGTAACAGTAGGTGATATTATCAGCATTTGTATGTGTATTCTGGCTGCAATAGTGATTGTTGGTATAATTACAAAGAAATCCTTTGATGAAACCTTTTCCAAAGGAAAACAAATGCATGCACTTTTCATAGGAGCGTTATTGATTTGCATTACTACAGCGGTACTTTTTACACAGAGAGCTTTTGAAGTACATGTAGTAATCTTAGGTGCGATCCTTTTGATATTAGCTGCGTTATATAAAATTATAGATGGAAGATTGGAGGGATAAATTGGCTTTGAAATTACTCTTAACGGGAGTGTAAGATAGAGTGTGTAAGTTCAAAATGAACTTCACACTCTGTTTTTTTGTCAGGATATGTTAAACTAAACAACAGAGAAAAGGAAGGATAGAACTACTATGGCAAGAAGAAAACGTG
>JACERV010000012.1 GCA_013911065.1 Ruminococcus sp.
CCATCCATGATTCCGTGTAGTTATTGGGCTTTGACTTGTATAGCAGCCTTACCCTCATGCATAGCCTGATGTGATTTCTGTCCGTCAGACCAGAGATTTGCCTGCACCTTCCTTCAGATTCGCAGTCGCCCGCGACACCCTTGGTGTTCAGCTATATCCTTCCCACTACCAGGCGGATTCGAGACTTGCACTCGTAAGAACGTGCGCCCGCCGGGCGCACTATACAGACTGGGAGGGTGGCCGCAGGCCCCCTCCCAGATTTTTTTGTCTTAATCACCCAAACCGAAACCGTCATGTACTGCCCGCATTGCCCTGTCTACATCGCTTTCATCTATCAGCACAGTAATCCGCACTTCAGATGTAGATATCATTTTGATATTTACATTTGCATTAAACATTGATTCAAACATTTTTGCCGCAACACCTGGATTGCTCATCATGCCTGCTCCCACAATAGATATCTTTGCCACACTATCTTCATGGCCGATATTCTGAATTGTCAGTGCTTCTTTGTTTTCCTCCAGTATTTTCAGTGTTTTATTCAAGTCATCCTGAGCAATCGTAAAGGAGATGTCTTTTGTTCCTTCACGTCCTACAGACTGCAGGATAATATCCACATTGATTCCCTTTTTGGCAAGGGTATTAAATATCTTAAATGCTACACCAGGTTTATCATCCACTCCAATTACGGAAACTCTTGATGTATTTTTATCAGAAGCCACTCCGCTGATTAACATTTTTTCCATTTTTACTACCTCCTTGACTACCGTTCCTTCTTCCCTGTTCAGACTGGATCGTACCACTAACTGCACCCCGTATTTTTTTGCCATCTCCACCGAACGGTTATGAAGCACCCGCGCCCCCAGTGACGCAAGCTCCAGCATTTCATCATAGCTGATGGCATCCAGTTTTCTTGCATTTGGTACTACACGCGGGTCTGCTGTGTACACCCCGTTTACATCTGTATAGATTTCACAGGCGTCTGCGTGCAGAGCTGCCGCAATAGCTACGGCTGTGGTATCGGAACCGCCCCGTCCTAACGTAGCATAATCCTCGTATTTATTTACTCCCTGGAATCCTGTCACAATCACAATTTTTCTGGAATCCAGCTCATGGCGTATCCGCTCCGCCTCCACACGCTTCAACCTGGCATTGCCATATGCAGATGTACAGTGCATTCTTATCTGAAATGCATTCAGCGAAATTGCAGGTACTCCCAATGAATCCATTGCCATCGCCATCAGGGAAACAGAAATCTGTTCTCCTGTTGTCAGCAGCATATCCATTTCCCTTCTGGATGGTTCCGGCGTAATACTTTTTGCCTTTTCAATTAACTCGTCTGTCGTATCCCCCATTGCCGATAATACAACAACGATATCGTTTCCTTTTTTATAATCTTCTATGCAGCGCTCCGCTACGCGGAAAATACATTCCCGGTCCGCAACTGAGCTGCCCCCAAATTTCTTTACTATCAGCATAATTTCCTCCTAGCTGCTGCCCCGTGCAAGAGTCCGGGAAATCAAGCTTTCTTTCACTCTTGCTCAAACAGGCGGGCAATCAGCTTATACCCCTCTTCCTCTTTGATTCCTGTTTTCAATGCCGTTCCTTCATGATATTCCGGCATCTTTCCAACTACCTTTCTGCTGTCATAAAGCAGATAAGGAACCGGTTCTTTCGTATGAGTCCGTATACGGACAGGAGTCGGGTGGTCCGGCAATATCATCATACGAAAACTTTCCCCGGCAGCCCCCAACATTTCCACTACCGGTCCAATAATATAGTTATCTATATTCTCAATAGCTTTGATTTTATCTCCTGTATTCCCCTGATGCCCCATCTCATCTGGTGCTTCCACATGGATATAGGCAAAATCATAGTCCTTCTGTGTCAGTACGTCCACTGCTGCCTGTGCTTTTCCTGCATAGTTAGTGTGCAGTCCGCCGTTAGCTCCTGGCACAGAAATATTGTACATTCCCGCACCCACTGCAATTCCCTTAAGCAAATCCACTGCAGATATCATAGCCCCCCGTTTCCCATACTTTTTCTCAAACGAGGTCAGCGCAGGTCTTGTGCCTGCTCCCCAGAACCATGCAGAATTAGCCGGATTCTTTCCGTTTTTCTTTCTCTCCACATTCAGAGGATGGACAGACAGGATTTCATAGCTTTTTCTCATCATTTCGCCCAGCACCGGGTCTTCCGGCAAATAGTCTCCGATCCGCTTTGTGAGAATGTCATGGGGAGCTGTCAGTTCCACCACTTTTCCTGATTTCTGTATCAGCAGATGACGGTAGCTGGTTCCCACATGGAATTCGTAACCTTCCCGGGACAGCCCTTCCTTCAGAGCCTCTATGAGAACCGCGGCATCTTCTGTACTGATTTCATCGGAGCTGTGGTCTATGACGATTCTGTCCTCATAGGCATCCTGGTCCTCTGTTAAAGTTACAATATTGCAGCGGAACGCCACATCGGACGGCTTCATATCTACTCCAATACTCAAAGCTTCCAGCGGAGATCTTCCTGTATAGTATTCTCTTGGATCATATCCGATGACAGACAAGTTTGCCGTATCGCTTCCGGGAGACATCTCCTGGGGTACCGTACGCACCATGCCAATTTCAGATTTCGGAGCCAAAAGGTCCATATTCGGTGTCTCTGCCGCCTGGAGCGGTGTCTTCCCACCCAATTCCCCCAAGGGTTCATCCGCCATTCCGTCACATAATACAATTATATATTTCATGCTCTGCCTCCAGTCAAAATGCTACCCCTCTACACGTATCATATGCAGAATTCCTGGAAATTCCTTCGCATGTTCCTCATAAGTTCCTTCCGTCATCACATCTGTCACAAAACCAAACTCGTCTTCCAGCCCTTCCACCTTCACAATTTCAATAGGGCCAAACTTACTTTCCAAGTGTGCTTTCATGGCATCCACATCACCTTTAATCCTCACGAAATACTTCTTGCTTGTATCTGCTATCGGCTGTAGATTTAGTTTCTCGCTGTCCCACATAGTCATAATATTTCTATTCAGATGCTTCGCCTCATCCACAATGTCAGAAACTACTGCACTGGCCGTGGGCAGCTTTCCTGCACCGCTTCCATAGAACATAGCATCTCCTAAGACGTTTCCGTGAACAAAAATAGCATTAAACACATCATTCACATTGTAAAGAGGGTGTTCTCTATGTAGCATATATGGAGCTACAATTGCATGAAGATGGTCGCCGTCCCTCTTGCTGGAAGCAAGCAGCTTAATTGTCATGCCCAGTTCCTTTGCATACATCATATCTTGTTTTGTGATTTTCGTAATTCCTTCTGTATGGATATCCTCAAAATCAACCTGCTGCCCGGAAATCAAAGAAGATAAAATTGCAATTTTCCTGCATGCATCATAGCCTTCCACATCGGCCTCCGGATTTCGCTCTGCATATCCTTTATCCTGGGCTTCTTTCAGAACTTCATCATAATCTGCCCCTTCGTAAAACATTTTGCTTAGCATATAGTTTGTGGTACCATTGAGAATTCCTGTGATTTCCTCAATCTCATCTGCTGTCATGGAAGAATTTAAGGGCCGGATAATCGGAATGCCCCCGCCTACACTGGCCTCAAAAAGGAAGTTAATATTGTTGTCCCGAGCAATAGACAGAAGCTCTGCGCCATGCTTTGCAACCAAAGCTTTATTAGAAGTGGCAACACTTTTTCCCGCCTGCAGACATCTTTTTACAAAAGTATATGCCGGCTCGATTCCGCCCATCACCTCGGCAACAATCTGTACCTCCGGATCGTTCACAATCACCTCAAAATCATGGACCAGCTTCTCCTGAACCGGGTCCCCCGGAAACTCTCTCAAGTCCAGAACGTATTTGATATTAATTTCATCTCCCACTCTCTGGTTGATTCTTTTTCCGTTGGTATTGATGACCTCCACGACTCCTGAACCCACTGTACCGTATCCCATTACCGCTATATTTACCATGTTTTCCTCCTTTTCCGTCCCTTACCCTTCATCTTTTTATGAGTTCGCATTCAAATATGCATTGATAAACAAATCGATGCTTCCATCCATTACTGCGTTTACATTACTTGTTTCCATATTGGTTCGGTGATCCTTCACCAATGTATACGGCTGCATCACATAGGACCTGATTTGATTTCCAAATCCGATGTCCTTCATTTCACCCCTGATGTCCGATACCTTCTCCGCCTGCTCCTGCTGCTTTAAAAGATACAGCTTTGCCTTCAGCATCTGCATTGCCTTCTCTTTATTTGTATGCTGGGAACGCTCGTTTTGGCACTGTACAACAATCCCAGTGGGCAGGTGTGTAATGCGCACCGCAGAGGAAGTCTTATTCACATGCTGTCCTCCCGCACCCCCGGAGCGGTACGTGTCAATGCGCAGTTCTTCTTCATTAATCTCAATATCAACTTCATCCTCGATATCTGGAATAACATCGCAGGATGCGAAAGATGTCTGCCGTTTTCCCGCCGCATTGAAAGGAGAAATCCTTACCAGGCGGTGTACACCTTTCTCTGAACGAAGATAGCCATATGCATTTTGTCCGATCACCTCAAAGGTTACACCCTTAATTCCAGCCACATCTCCATCCAGATAATCCAGAACTTCAAGAGAAAAGCCTTTTTTCTCGGCCCACCGGGTATACATCCGATATAGCATACTTGCCCAGTCACAGGATTCTGTACCTCCGGCTCCCGCATGTAGAGTGACAATTGCATTACTGCTGTCGTATTCACCAGTCAAAAGAGTCTGAATTCTCAGTTCCTCGAATTCTTCCCCAAACCGGTCCAGTTCTTCTTCAATTCCTTTTACTGTTTCTTCATCGGAATCTTCTTCGCTCATTTCAATCAGAAGACCTATATCCTCATAATCCGTATACAACGTTTCTATCTGCTTCACAGACTCCTGAAGCCCTTTTAGCAGCTTCATAATCTGGGTGGAGTTTTCAAGATCGTCCCAAAATTCCGGCTCTGAGATCCGGCGCTCCAATTCCTCAATCCGCTTTTTCTTTGACGCTAAGTCAAAGTGAATCCCTCAATTCTTTCAGCGGTTCCTCGTATGCACTTAGTCTTGTTTTCAGTTCGTCTAATAAAACCACCTTTTTCACCTCTTTCTTAATCACTTCATAAACTTTTTCCTTAAACAAACAAGAATCTGTAAAAACAGATTCTTATATGTCATGCAGCCTCATCAGCTGCACATTTTGTTTATTTCCTTTTTACTTAATTTCGTCCACAGCATTGTTTGTATTTCTTTCCGCTGCCACAGGGGCATGGATCGTTGGGATAAATTTTCTTTTCTTCCCTTTTTTTCGGTTCACGCAGAGCACTCTCGTCTTTATTCGTGCTTGTAACCTTAGCCACCTGTTCTCTCTCTACTTTCTGCTCAATGCGGATATGGAACAGGGTACGGATGGTTGTCTCTGCAATGGCATTTGTCATTTCACCGAACATGTCATAACCCATCATCTTATACTCTACAAGCGGGTTTCTCTGGCCGTATGCCTGAAGCCCGATTCCCTGGCGCATCTGGTCCATATCATCAATGTGGTCCATCCATCTTCCGTCAATTACTTTCAGCAATATGACACGCTCAATCTCGCGCAGATGCTCTCCTTCCGGAAATTCCGCTTCTTTTTCCTCGTATGCTTTTACCGCCCGTTCCTTAAGCAGGTGCTTTAATTCGTTCTGCTGGATATTTTCTATTTCCTCAGCAGAGGGCAGCTGCAGCTGTGGGATGACCGTGCGGAGTGCGACATCCAGACCTTTCATATCCCATTCTTCCGCATCTGCGTCGGTCGATGCAAAACGGTCAACTGTATTTTCCACATACTCTGTTATCATATTATAAATAGTATCCCGCATACTTTCGCCATCCAGAACACGGCGTCTTTCTTCGTAAATAATCTCACGCTGTTCGTTCATCACCTGGTCATATTCCAACAGATTCTTACGGATACCAAAGTTATTACTCTCAATCTTTTGCTGAGCTTTCTCGATTGCATTGGAAAGCATCTTATGCTCAATCTGCTCTCCTTCCGCTACTCCAAGAGTGTTGAAGATACTCATTAATCTCTCAGAGCCGAACAGACGCATCAAATCGTCCTCCAGGGAAATATAGAACCTGGACTCTCCCGGGTCACCCTGACGTCCGGAACGTCCCCGCAGCTGGTTATCAATACGTCTGGACTCATGGCGCTCCGTACCGATAATCTTCAATCCTCCGGCGTCTTTTGATTCATCGTCCAGCTTGATGTCGGTACCACGTCCGGCCATGTTGGTAGCAATGGTAACTGCACCATGCACACCTGCATCTGCTACAATCTCAGCCTCCAGCTCATGATACTTCGCATTCAGGACTTTATGAGGAATACCTTCTTTTTTCAGCATTTTGCTCAGCAGTTCGGAAATCTCGATTGTAATCGTACCTACCAACACAGGCTGCCCCTTCTCATGGGCTTTCTTTACTTCCTCAACAACAGCCTTAAACTTCTCTTTCTGAGACTTATAAACTGCATCTTCCAAATCAACTCTTTGCACCGGCTCATTCGTTGGAATTTCAATAACATCCATTCCATAAATATCCCGGAATTCCTTTTCCTCGGTGAGGGCCGTACCTGTCATACCGCTCTTCTTTTTAAACTTATTAAATAAATTCTGGAACGTAATATTTGCAAGAGTCTTGCTCTCTCTTTTTACCTTTACATGTTCTTTTGCCTCAATAGCCTGATGCAGCCCGTCGGAATAACGGCGTCCCGGCATGATTCGTCCGGTAAACTCATCGACAATCATAACCTCGCCTTCTGAGTTCACTACATAATCCTGGTCGCGGAACATCAGATTGTGTGCACGCAGTGCCAGAATAATGTTATGCTGGATTTCCAGATTCTCCGCATCTGCCAGGTTCTCAAGATGAAAGAACTTCTCTACCTTTCTGACGCCGTCCTCTGTAAGGTTCACTGTTTTTTCCTTCTCATTTACAATGAAATCCCCGGTCTCCTCAATATCTTCACCCATGATGGCGTTCATCTTGGAAAATTCACCGCTGGCTTCCCCCCGCTCCAACTGACGGGCAAGAATATCACAAGCCTCATAAAGCTTTGTGGACTTATCGCTCTGCCCGGAAATAATCAATGGGGTTCGCGCCTCATCAATTAATACCGAGTCAACCTCATCGATAATTGCAAAGTGCAGCCCTCTCTGAACAAGCTGTTCTTTATAAATAACCATGTTATCACGAAGATAATCAAAGCCCAGCTCATTATTTGTCACGTAAGTAATATCACAGTTATATGCTGCGCGCCGCTCATCATTATCCATGGAATTGAGAACTACCCCGACTGTCAGCCCCAGGAACTCATGAACCTTTCCCATCCACTCCGCATCACGCTTTGCAAGATAGTCATTGACAGTTACAATATGCACGCCTTTTCCTTCCAGCGCATTCAAATATGCAGGAAGTGTGGAAACAAGAGTTTTACCTTCACCGGTTTTCATCTCTGAAATACGTCCCTGGTGAAGAATAATACCGCCAATGAGCTGAACGCGGTAATGGCGCATTCCCAAACTTCTCGTTGCTGCCTCCCTGACTGCTGCATAAGCTTCGGGAAGAATATCATCCAGAGTTTCTCCCTCCTCCAGACGTTTTTTAAACTCTCTTGTTTTGTCTTTCAATTCTGTATCAGACAGAGCCTGCATCTCTGGTTCCAATGCCTCTATCCGGTCTACAATCGGGTGAATACGCTTCAATTCATTTTCGCTGTGTGTTCCGAAAATCTTTTCAATCAAACCCATAATCTGTAATTAACTCCTTGTCTAAATTTACTCTAGTACACTACCCCTCATTTTAACACTATCCCTTCGTTAATTCAACAAATTTTGTTGGCCAACGAAAAACGGTCTTATGGCTGGAACTGTAACCAGATTTTTTTACAGCTTTGCAATCATCTCATATGGGATATTCCCACCAAATAGGTCCAGTGCACTGCCAATTGTAAAATCCATACTGCCCCGGCTCACTTTCCTGAAAACCTCTAAATCCTCAAGGCTCCCGATTCCGCCTGCATAAGTAACCGGTATCTGATTCCACTGCCCCAGCATACGCACAAGTTCCAGCTCTATCCCTGAAGATTTCCCTTCCACATCCACACCGTGTATAAGAAATTCATCACAGTATCCCGATAAATCAGACAACACCTCTCCGGTCAGGCGTACATCCGTAAAAGTCTGCCAGCGGTTTGTTACTATATAGTAGGAGTCCCCCTTTTTTCGGCAGCTCAAATCCAGAACTACATGCTCATTACCCACTGCCGCCGTCAGCCTCTCCAGATTCTCCCGGCGGAACTGTCCATTTTGAAACACATAAGAAGTCACAATCACATGGCTGGCTCCTGCATCCAGATACCCGGCGGCATTCTCCGCTGTAATTCCTCCGCCAATCTGCATTTCTCCTGGATATGCACAAAGCGCCTCAAGCGCCTGATTTCTTGTTGCCTCAAAATATTCCGAATCCTGGGAATTCAGAAGGATGATGTGCCCTCCCTGCAGGCCGTCACGCCTGTACAGCTTCGCATACCATGCGGCATCAAGCTCAGAGGAAAAATTAGTCACCGCCTGGTCCCCCTCATCCCTGAGGCTGCCACCTATAATCTGTTTCACTTTCCCATTATGAATATCAATACACGGTCTGAACTTCATAAATAATCCTTTCATTTTCCTCAAAGGGATCTGACCCTTTTGAATCTTTTGAATCACGTATAGCACAAATGTATCATTTTGCTATTTTACCACACTAAAGTTGAAAAAGAAAGTAAAAGGGGGTCAGACCCTTTTGAGCTCGAAATTCCGAATTGTTTCAAACAACTCGGAAAATGGAGCACAAAAGGGTCTGACCCCTTCTTTCATCTTTACTTATTCATTTGTGTTTCTTTCATTCAGGTTGTCTTTTTCCGTCCCGTTGTTATCCGTCAGGTCATCTGCTGCTCTATCCACTGTGTCTGTAACGTCATCTACTGCTTTGTCTACGACACCGTCGTTGTTGTTGTTTCTGATATTCGTGTCGTCTGTACCTTTTGTAGCGTCGTTTAAATTGTTATCTTCTGTCGTATTTGTTGTTCCATTAGTTGTGTCTCTGTTTGTACCGCATGCTGTCACACCATAAAGTACACATGCACACATTGTTAATAATAAGAATTTTTTTATTTTTCTCATTTCATTTCTCCCTTTCCATAAATAGTCTTGCGTTAGTAATATTTGCAATTTTCGATTCTTTATGTATGGGAAAAATTTCTATATTTTTTCAATGATTTCTCCGCTGCGGTATGCTGCCAGAAGACGCTCCAAATCGGTGACCTGTTCTTTCAACTCTTTTCCGACATCTGTATCTCCTACGCGCCGGCGTTCCATCACCCGCTTGACAACCATATAGTCTGAATGGATGTCACTTTCCTTTTGAATAGCCGCCTCTGTAGACTCAAATGGTTCGTGAGCTACCAGCAGAAGTCCGTAAGAATTATAAATTAATGTATATCCTGCAATTCCTGTTTCCTTTTGATATGCCTTGGAAAAGCCTCCATCTATTACCAGAACCTTACCCTTGCATTTAATCGGACTTTCTCCGTTTTTGCATTTTACGGGAACATGCCCGTTCACAACATGGGCTTCCCCGGGATTCAGGCCAAATTCCTCCAAAATACCATCAATTACTTCCTCTTTTTCCAAAAGATGGTAATAAGGATTCTTCTTTTCCAAATGAGTCTCTTTCTCCCCTAGAAAGTATCTCTCAAAAGTTGCCATTTTATCCTTACCAAAAAGAGGAGAATTCGGATGCAGCCAGATATACCACATGATATCCTTTCCGGCTTCCCTTTCCTTCTCATCCAGGGCAAAAAATCCTTTTCTCAGATAGCGGTCCAGAGCATCATACAGAGATTTCCCTTTAAATGTTCTGCCAAACATGGAAACCTCCTTGAGGCTGCCGTCCTCATTTAGCGGCACGCACCCATGATATAACAGATTGTTATTATAAACTTTGTACAAACCGCCCTTCGCAAGCAGAAAACGCATGTGCTCCTGCAGCTTTTCACATCCCAGGAATGCACGCTCCAGACGCTCCATCACCTCTTCCTCCTCCTCAGTCAGCCTGTAAGGATCCTTCGGGTCTATTGTAGGGAAGTTGGTATCTAAAAGCTGGTATTCTTTTCCATCCAGCATAATTGACCCTTTCCCATAGTCAATCTGGTGAAGAAGTGCCCTGTCATCCAGGCCAAATTCCTTCTGACGCTTTATAATCTGACCTTCCACCTTAAACTGAATAATAGAAATTGCCTTATGCATTCTGAGATCCATCTCCATCTCAGCCTTGTTTTGTTTCTCCGGCCCTTTCAAGGTAAAGCAGGTACAGGGATCATTCTCGTAAGTACGCAGAGAAAATGTTGCCAGAGGCAGAAGGTTGATTCCATATCCATCCTCCAAAATATCCAGATTCCCATATCTGGCACAGATACGGATTACATTTGCCATGCATCCTCTCTGCCCTGCCGCCGCACCCATCCAAAGAACATCATGATTTCCCCACTGGATATCAAGGGAATGATAAGTCATCAGCTTATCCATAATAATATGAGGTCCCGGCCCTCTGTCATAGATATCTCCTACAATATGTAAATGATCCACTACAAGCCGCTGAATCAATTCGGAAATAGCTGCAATAAATTCTTCCGCACGTCCAATCTTAATAATCGTCAAAATAATCTCGTTGTAATAAGATCCCTTATCATTTACCTCCGCCTTTTCCGTAATCAGCTCCTCAATTACATAGGCAAAATCCTTAGGAAGTGCTTTTCTCACCTTCGACCTGGTATATTTGCTGGCAGCCCGTTTGCTCACCTCAATCAGACGGTACAGATTAATCTTGTACCAATCTTCCATGTTGCTTTCCACTTTCTTTACCTGTGCCATCTTATCTTTTGGATAGTAAATCAATGTTGCAAGTGACTGTTTGTCCCGTTTACTCAGCGTATTGCCAAATACATCATCAATTTTCCGCCTGACGGAACCAGAACCATTTTTCAGCACATGGGAAAATGCTTCATATTCACCATGTATATCTGTCAGAAAATGTTCCGTTCCTTTGGGCAAGTTCAAAATAGCCTGCAGATTAATGATTTCCGTAGATGCGGCTGCAATTGTCGGATACAAATCAGAAAGCCGCTCCAAATATCTTGTTTCCAGATCTTTCATAGGCGTCCCCCATATCTTCTGAATTAAAACTGAATCACATCGCTCATATCGTACATACCTGCCGGTTTTCCAGCCAGGAACTTTGCCGCCTCAACAGCGCCTTTCCCAAAAACACTCCTGGAATATGCGGTATGTTTAAATTCTATGACCTCGTCCGGCCCTGCAAAAATTACTTCATGGTCTCCTACGATAGTACCGCCGCGGACTGCTGAAATTCCCATCTCTTTTTTCTCCCGTTTCTTACGTACCTGGCTTCGGTCATATACATAAGTATATTCATGATTCATGGCATCATTCATGGAATCCGCCAAGGCCAGAGCCGTCCCGCTGGGAGAATCCAGCTTCTGATTATGGTGGCGCTCTACCAGCTCAATATCATAGCCTGCCGGCCCCAGTACTTTCACCGCATCTTTTAAAAGTTTTAAAAGAAGATTAATTCCCATAGACATATTGGCAGACTTCAGCACCGCAACCTTATCTGAAGCTTCCCGCATCTTTTCCAGCTGCTCCCCTGACAAACCCGTGGTACAGAGCACTACCGGAACCTGATTCTCCACACAATAATCAAGAACCCCTCCTACTGCACCTGCATTGGAAAAATCAATCACCACGTCTGCCTTCACATCACAGGACTGGATATTTCCAAAAACTGGATACGTATTGGCAATTCCCGCAAACGCATCTACTCCTGCGGCAACCTCCACCTGATCATCGTCCCTAATCAGCCCGGTTATCATCTGGCCCATCCTTCCATTACACCCATGAATCAATACTTTTACCATATTTGTTCCTCCCAATTTTTTTCTTATGCATGCATCCCCCGCACAGAATAGTCTTCACATTTTCAGTTCAGCCATACAGCGAAGCGAGATCAAATCTATTTTAATTTAACAAAGAGTCTGGCTTTGCCGGACTCTCGCGCCGAGGCGAGGTCGCTTTAGCGGGCAGTTTCCTATCATATAACAAAAGGATATCACATTTGAGTCTGTTACTCAACATATGATATCCCTTTCACAATTCTATTTTTCTTAATCTTATATAAGCTTAAGGCCAAAATCGGTCATTGCCTTTGCCAGATTTTCCGCATTTTTCTCCGTCATCTCTGTGAGAGGCATTCTCAATCCGCCCACTTCCATTCCCATCAGATTTGCCGCCTTCTTAATCGGAATCGGGTTCACTTCACAGAATAACTGATCAATTAACGGCAATGCCTTAAATTGCAGTGCCCGGCTTCCTTCTAAATCTCCCACAAAAAACTTCTCGCAGATATCGTGAGTCTCCCTGGGGGCAATATTCGACAGAACAGAAATAACACCTTTGCCGCCTAAAGCAAGAAGAGGCAGTATCTGGTCATCATTGCCGGAATACAAATCAATCTTGCCGTCTGTCATCTGCATAATTTTAGAAATTTGTGAAATATCTCCGGACGCTTCCTTAATACCCACAATATTCTCCACTTCATTCACCAGACGTGCTACTGTAGCAGGTTCAATATTTGTTGCAGTCCTGCTCTTTACACTGTATAAAATAATGGGAGCCTTCACTTCGTCTGCAATAGCCTTATAATGTGCAAAAAGGCCTGCCTGTGTTGCTTTATTATAGTAAGGAGTTACTATAAGCAGACCATCCGCGCCTGCTTCCGCCGCTTCTTTTGACATCTCTGCCGCAGTACGGGTACAATTGGAACCAGTCCCTGCTATCACCGGAATCCGCTTCTTTGTGCGCTCTATTGTAAACTTAATACATTCCATATGTTCTGCTTCTGTTAATGTGGAAGATTCGCCTGTCGTACCACAAATAACAATACTGTCAGTACCATTCTCACAGTGGAAATCAACCAGCTCATCCAACTTATCATAGTTCACACTTCCATCTTTGTGAAACGGCGTTATAATCGCCACTCCGGCTCCTTTAAATATTGACATATATATCCTCCTAACCTAAACTTAAACGCTCATCTTTTTCAAAGTTTAACACTAATCATGCCTGCTGTCAATCCGGGAAAGAATCTTGCCTGCAAGATTCTCCGACTGGGTTGGGTTGCGATAGCAATACCTTCCTTGCCAACCCAGTACGAGCCCCCAGAGGGTCCTTATATAACAGGAAAAGCAGTTTCCTGTTATATAAGAAAGAGTGCCATTTTTTCAAATGACACTCCGGCCTTTTCTATCCTTTAATCTTCCATACATTCCAGTTTGCTTACAGAAACTTCATATGCAGTACGGGTTTCTGTGTCTGTTTCGGATATTTTCTTTACATATTCTCTGCTTTGAATTCTTCCAAGTATCTGTACATGCTCTCCCACTTCAAATCCGGATGCATATCTGGCATTCCTGCCCCAGCAGATACATGGGATATAGTCTGATTTACCATACGGTCTGTTTACTGCCAGTAGAAGATCGGCAATTTCTCTGCCCAACGGGGTCTTCCTGTATACGGGTTTTTTGCAGATATATCCTTCCAGCAAAATATTATTTGTTTTTGCTCCGTCCAACTCCTCATCAATAAACTCTACTTCACGGACAAAAACAGATAAAACCAGTCTGTTCTTCTGCTCCTCGTGCCGGTTGTAAGAACGGAACTGCCCTGAAACCATAATAAATTCTCCCGTATAATCCTGAGTCACGTCAATAAGTCTTTCTGAGATCATGAGCGGAATCCTGTCATCTGAATTACTGAGCCTCTTCACCAGTATATCCACCATATAAAAGCCTTCTCCAAAGACCTCATGGCTGTATGTAAATCCAGAAGCCACTTCACCCATAATCATTACCTGATTGTTTTCAATAACCTTATCTGACATAATTTGTAGTTCTCCCTTCCTCTGATTGGTATTTTTGAGTCACTACTAAGTCTATGAATATTGTCCATGCATTAGAACGGAAATAAGGTGTTAATCGTTCGACAAAGTTCGGAGCAAAAGTCGGAATATTTTTTTATGATGCTTTTTGGTGACCTCTTTTTCCATCTAAAATAGCACCTTCCCATATAAAATGTTTTGTGATAGAATAAAAAAGTTGTAACCACATAACATAACATCAGAAAGAGTGTTGAATATTATATGAAAACAAAACGTGAAGATATTAGAAATATTGCAATTATTGCCCATGTTGACCACGGCAAGACTACCCTGGTAGATGAGCTTTTAAAGCAAAGCGGTGTATTCCGCAAAAATCAGGAAGTGGCAGAACGTGTCATGGACTCTAACGATATCGAAAGAGAAAGAGGCATCACAATCCTTGCCAAGAACACCGCTGTCTTCTACAAGGGAACTAAAATCAATATTATTGATACTCCCGGACATGCCGACTTTGGCGGCGAGGTAGAACGTGTACTGAAGATGGTGAATGGTGTCATCCTTGTAGTGGATGCTTTTGAGGGTGCTATGCCCCAGACTAAATTTGTGCTCCGTAAGGCGCTGGAACTGGATTTGCCTGTGGTTGTCTGCATCAACAAGATTGACCGGCCAGAGGCAAGGCCGGATGAAGTGATTGATGAGGTATTGGAGCTTTTCATGGATCTGGATGCCTCCGATGAGCAGTTGGACTGCCCATTTGTCTATGCTTCTGCCAAAGCAGGCATTGCTGTTCTGGATTTGACTGATGAAGAGAAAAACATGCAGCCTCTGTTTGAGACAATCCTGGATTATATTCCGGCCCCGGAAGGTGACCCTGAAGCCCCTACCCAGGTTTTAATCAGCACCATTGATTATAATGAATATGTAGGACGTATCGGCGTAGGAAAGGTTGACAATGGAATTATTTCTGTGAATCAGGAAATGGTTCTGCTCAATCATCATGACCCTGACAAACAGGAAAAAGTGAAAATCAGTAAATTATATGAATTCGACGGGCTAAATAAGGTTGAAGTGAAAGAAGCGGGTATTGGCTCCATTGTTGCAATTTCCGGTATTTCCAGTATTTCTATCGGGGACACGCTGTGCTCTCCCGAAAAACCTGATGCCATTCCTTTCCAAAAGATTTCTGAGCCTACGATTTCTATGCAGTTCATTGTAAATGACAGTCCGTTTGCAGGACAAGAAGGCAAGTACGTTACCTCTCGCCATCTGCGTGACCGCCTGTTCCGGGAGTTGAACACTGATGTCAGCCTGCGGGTGGAGGAAACAGAAAATACAGACAGTCTCAAGGTATCCGGGCGCGGTGAACTTCATCTCTCTGTTTTGATTGAAAATATGAGACGCGAAGGTTATGAATTTGCAGTGAGCAAGGCAGAAGTACTTTACAAGTCAGATGAAAATGGCAAGAAACTGGAACCTATGGAAATTGCTTATGTGGACGTACCGGATGAATTTACCGGCAATGTCATTGAAAAATTAGGACAGCGCAAAGGAGAACTGAGGAATATGGGGATCTCCAACGGCGGCTACACACGTCTGGAATTTTCTATTCCCGCCCGCGGATTAATTGGATACAGAGGGGAATTTCTGACAGATACAAAAGGAAATGGAATCTTGAATACTATCTTTGAAGGATATGCGCCTTATAAAGGAGATATTCAGTATAGGAAACAAGGTTCTCTGATTGCTTTTGAGACAGGAGAATCTGTAACCTACGGATTATACGGCGCTCAGGAGAGGGGTATATTATTCATCGGCCCCGGAGAGAAAGTATATTCTGGTATGGTTATCGGGCAAAATGGAAAGGCGGAAGATATCGAATTAAATGTGTGCAAAACCAAGCACCTGACAAACACCCGCTCCTCTGGTGCGGATGACGCATTGAGACTGACACCGCCCCGCATCCTGAGTCTGGAACAGGCCCTTGATTTCATTGATACAGACGAACTTCTGGAAGTGACTCCAAAAACCCTGCGCATCCGCAAAAAAATCCTGGATGCCAGAATGCGTAAGAGAAACAGTTCAAAGTAAAAAGTCGTACTTTTAACCACTGAAAAGGAGGAAAATATTATGAAGAAAAAAATAACTGCATTTCTGAAAGTTTTGACAAATCTTTTGGAATTTGCGATTGCCGCACTATTAGCTCTGGGTATCATCATTATAACATTCCAACTTTTTATGTCTGTCGGGAATCTTACAGATTTGAGTAAATATCCTAATTACGATGATTTGCTGACAGTATGCTTTAACCTGATTATCGGTGTGGAGATGATACGAATGTTGTATCTCCACACTCCGATGACCGTTTTTGAAGTTCTTTTATTTGCCATTGCAAGGCAAATTATTATTGAACATGCCTCCTTCCTGGACAGCTTCCTGGGAATCATTGCCGTTGCTATATTGTTCGGCATCAGAAAGTTTTTGTTTGTGTCTCGTGATGAAAAAGGGGAAAAAGAGGGGACGGAATAAATTACAGGAATCCAGATGATTCATTCTATACAACAAAGCTTTTCCATGCTATAATATTTACATAATACAGGCAGAAGCACCTTCTTTGTCTGTATAATATGAACAAAGGAGTTGATCATCATGAAATTTATTATTAGTGGAAAGAACATCGATGTAACACCAGGCCTCAAGGACACTATTGAACACAAGTTGGGAAAACTCGAAAGGTATTTTACTCCTGAAACAGAAGTTATTGTAACTCTTAGTGTGGAAAAAGAAAGACAGAAAATTGAAGTTACCATACCGGTAAAAGGAAATATTATCCGTTCTGAGCAGACAAGCAATGATATGTATGTATCCATTGATCTTGTTGAGGAAGTAATCGAACGTCAGCTTCGCAAGTATAAAAACAAACTGGTTGCCAGAAGTCAGGGACATCCTACCGCGGCATCCGGCGGAAGTAACTTTAAAAAGGAATTTTTTGAATCAGAAGATGACAATCAGCCTGATGAAGAAATCCGCATCGTAAGAACCAAGCGTTTCGGAATCAAGCCGATGTATCCTGAAGACGCATGTATCCAGATGGATCTGGTTGGACATTCCTTCTTTGTATTCTGCAATGCAGAGACAGACGAAGTCAATGTAGTATATAAAAGAAAAGATGGTTCCTTTGGATTGATTGAACCAGAATTTGATTAAGATTTTTATAAACAAGTCATATGTTATGTCTCCGTTCACGAGATGTAAATGAGCTGTAACAGAAAAAGACAGGTATGGATTTTACGCCCCTACCTGTCTTTTTCTTTTTGTCCGAAATTAATGATACTCAAATAGAATTAGGGTTTTCCAAAGAATAGGAGTTTTCTACATAAGAGACCACATCACCGATATCGTCAAGCCCTCCTTCTGCCGAAATGTAATGAAACACTCCCTGTTCTCCCCCAACTATCCAACACACAATACTGCTGGGCAGGCTGTGATCTTCGCTGATAAAGCTCCCATATACCTGGACAGCATCATAGCCGTTCAGTGTCACTCTGGCACCGACAATGTCCGTCACCCCATTGTTTTCTAAATTGTACCACTCATTATATAAAATTTTAATAGGTAACAACTTTATTCAAAAATTTTTATCTCCTGCCCTATCTGCGCAAACCAGCATTTTCCGATTTGTGTTATATCACTCTTCCCATTGGTTCCTTCCGTAATCGCTCCAATGACCGCCTGTTCTTCACTTAACGGCACTATTACTGTCATCTCCACCAAATCTGTATACTCTGTTTCCAGAGTAGAAAGTCCCCGCTGTGCCAGCAGGTACTGTATTTTCCCCAATCCGGTATAGTCTGTTTTAATTTTTAATTTAATCCCCTGAATCCTGGTAATAATCATACTATGAAGAAGGCCTTCACGGGCGGCAGCGGTATACGCCCTCACCAAGCCTCCGGTTCCTAGCAGGGTTCCTCCAAAATATCTGGTTACCACAATAAATACATTATGCAGACTCTGGCCTTTAATAACCTCTAAAATCGGTTTACCGGCAGTACCACTTGGCTCCCCGTCATCGCTGCAGCGCTCCAGCACATTCCCAGTCCCTATGATATAAGCCCAGCAGTGGTGTCTTGCATCCCAGTATTGTTTCTTTATATTTTCCAGGTAATCCTGTGCTTCTTCCTCAGAGGATACAGGAAATATATTTGCAATAAAACGGGATTTTTTTTCGATAACTTCTGCCCTCCCGCCTTGATATACTGTTTTATAGTCCATTGGTTTTACCTCATTTTCTACATTTATCCTACATACAATATACCAAAATCACAAAAAACCACAAGAGCTTATTAAGATTTTTCTCTTAGCTCTTTCCTGATTCAATCTATCACTCCTTCACACTCCCCTGCATAATCTATATGGGGGTGCTTATTATGAATTCTTGTGAGCTTGTTACTTATGTATCGTCAATTGCCTGTTTTCTGTCTAGAAACTGCTCCGCAGAAGAGCTTGAACTCATGGCAGCTATCTTTACTCAGCTTGGAGATACTCTTGGGACTATCCTTGTACATGAGGCAAACTGCCGGGATAGCGATTAAATGTCATTTTATCAACTTGCGCATATATTATTATAACTACTAATTTAAGGTGCTATTATGCTAAACGTTTGTCGGAAGTCTTTTGAAGATACTATGTATTATGGCAATATACCTGTACTAACTTATAAAATCTATTATCCATGCATTGTATCTACATGTTACTCAGCAGCAGCAAAAAACATAAATTATTTTTACTATCAAGAGGCAAAAAATAATGAAGACTATTGTCGTACAGTATTATACCAAATGGCTCAAGAAAATGCACAGAATAACGAGGATATGCCATTCCATAACTATGAATTTGTAGCTGATTTTACAGTAACGTATAACAAATGTAGTATCATTAGTCTTTATATGGACACTTACACTTATACGGGCGGTGCACACGGTAATACAATACGCACATCAAATACATGGGACTTCAGAACTTGTACTTTATTGCAGCTTGGTGATATTTATCCTCTTACTCCAAACTCACTATCTAAACTGCAAAAATGTATAGAACAACAAATAGCAGAAAGATTAATAGACAATCCCGGAATTTATTTTGACAATTATAAGTTTTTATTAAGGGATTATTTTAATACAAATAACTTTTATTTACAGCCATGCAATGGTATTATTTATTATCAGCACTATGATATAGCCCCCTATTCCACTGGAATACCTGAATTTTGTTTTCCTATAAGGAACATATGTTAAACGTCTTGGTTTGTTCCAAGACGTTTTTTCTTAGTTAAATCTCAGATATGATAATTACTAATTTCTACAAATTAACCCATATCTTCTTTTTGCATAGAATGTACTATAAGAATTATTCCAAACAGAAATGGGTGATCGTATGTGTTGTTGTAGATATTGTTGTAGATGCCGCTGCAGATACTGTTGTAGACGCTGCTGGTATTTCTAATAGATTCCATCGGCTTACTGTCTTCGGTAAGCCGATGACTTTAAATGGCGGTTTAGATTTCCACTGTTATGCTAATACCTGTTTCCTGATAAACTTTCACTGCTGCAGAATTCCAAATATCTCCAACGATAGCATTTGTATAATATGATTAAAATTTCAGTTTGCCCCACATCAAAATCCTTGATATTCATATCTACCTCCTATTCTGGCTTGTACATTATTTCTCAACGTGAATAGAATATACTATTCACCTATTTTAAATCTGCTCAAAAACGTTAAGTGTAACTTTTTCAGTAATCAATCCCGTCCTTGGATTACCCAAAATATATTTCACTTCTTTTGCAACTTCTACATATGCCTGCCAATATTCAAATTCAGATTCATTTTCGTGTATTATTCTAATACTTTTAACTGTAAATACATATTGCTCACTAAGTCTATCATTGCTTGGGTCAACAAAATATGCGTCATATACTTCTCCCACAATGATAATACCGATTTCATCATAAACCTTCTCTGCAACTAAATTCCAAATATCACCTATAGTAGCCCTTGTGTAGTATTGAGGGTCTAGTCCCCAAAATGTAATTTCATATTTTTCTGTTTCCATGATTCACCATTTAAATAGTTTTATTATAATATATGCGTAATATTTTAATTATCCCAATCCTTATTATGGCTATCCAATTCGTAGGTCATTTTAATACGCCACTTCTTACAAAGCGTAAATGAATTAAGGCTGTCCCCATTATCCCGGATTATCCTCATTTGTTCATTTTCCTTACTATCTTTATCTCCACATATTATGCAGCCACAATCTGATTTCTTAAATTCAAGCATTTCGCACCTTCTTTCTACGGAATACTACGATTTAGCTGCACAAAAAAACTATCAACTATGTTGCTATAACTTATTGCATTAGTTCCTTGTGCATGTATCAGTAATAAAAAAGAATTATCAGTTTTAGAAAGATAATAGTTTATTATATTTCCGCTTTTTAATAGGTTAATTAAATTTTAAAAAGTTTCGGTTCCTTCCATTATTTTGAATAAGTTTCGGGAAATAATACATTCTACTACTGAGGTGATATCCATGGCAAAAAACTTATCTGACTTATTATTCAGCAGTAGCAGCACTCGTAAATACTTTATATCTCTGCCTGTATGGCTCCAGGTCGTTCTACACCACAGCCATAACAACATCCGCACGGCTGCACAATTGCGTCTTACAGCGGATATATTGCTCAAACAGGCTAATATCAGCTAAAAATATCAGGTTTTCTTCATTAAAAAACTACTAACTCAATATTCATAGTTAGTAGTCAATTTCAATTATATAAACTAAATATCTATCTTTCACTTACCAACAAAGAATAGTAACAAGCATCGCAAATACCTTGATTATTCCAATCAGCTTTCCTTAAAGTCCCTTCGTACTTCATGCCACACTTTCTCATAACAGCACCTGAATTTGTATTCCTAGGGTCATGTCTTGATTCAATACGCTGCATTCCAACCTTATCAAACATAAAATCCATAACATATTGTAACGCTTCAGAAGCAATACCTTTATGCCACCATTGTTGTCCAATACAATATCCTATATGAGCCAATTTTACAGCATCATCATGGTGATTTACGCCAATACACCCAATTGGTTCAGATCCATTTTCTTTTAAAACGATTGCCCATTGGTAGTAATCTTTTTTATTATAGTTTGCCGTCCATTCATCCAGTATTGCTTTACTTACAGAGAGTTTGTTATGTGCCGGCCACATTAAATACTTTGTCACCTCTTCACTAGAAGCCCAGTTATTGTACATAGCTTCTGCATCTTCTGTTGTAAATTTACGCAAAATTATTCTTGAAGTTTCTATGTGTTCCGTTCCTAAGTGCTCCATAAATATTTCCCCACATTCTCTATCCTTCTAAACTATAGAATACACAGGTTTCTACTAACTATCAATATTAAGTTTTCAAAGTACATCTAATTCACTGAATTCTAATCCTATACATCTGGCACAATGTAAGATAATAAAAATCGGTATAATTCAAATTTTAAAAGCATAATATATTATGATGCTAAAGGAGAGATTAGCGGATTAAAATATAGGCAATACTTTGGGCAGGCGTTAAAAGAGTGCAGATTTCGTCTTGTGGGACATGCAGGGATAATTTGAACAGTAAGATCTATACTCATAAAATGTTCAAAGATCTTAGGGAAGCTATACAAAAATAAAAATTTTGTTATACTAATTATGCAGAGTTGATTAATATTAATCAGTGCTGTTTTTGCAGAACCTCTTGTATTTTCAGCATTTCATACTCCTGACATATTATGAAAATATTAAAATGCATCAAATAACGAAAGAATTTATTAAGATTTTTTTAGAAATGTGAACTTTTCTCATTTTTTCTTTATTTAAGCAGGCAAATTTGTTATAATGGGTGGAATGAATAAAGGAGGATATTATTCATGAACTACGGAAAAGAAAATCTTACTAAGACAAAGAAGGATATCTCTTCAAAAAAAAACATGAAAAAGAAACGGGTCGGTGTTCGCTTTTTTAAGGCTCTCATAATTTGTATGCTGCTCCTGTTAGTAATCGGTGCAGGAGGTGCCGGCTTATTTGTCAAAAGAATCATAGACAATACCCCAGTGGTGACTCCAGCCGATGTAAAGCCATCCGGAGCCACTTCCTTTGTTTATGCGGAAGACGGCACATTGTTGGACAAATTTTTGCAAAAGGGCTCGAACCGTGTATACAAAAGTTATGACCAAATTCCAATTGACCTTACTCACGCTTTCGTGGCAATAGAGGACGAGCGTTTCTACCAGCACAATGGTATTGACCTGCAAGGTATTCTGAGAGCCGGGGTAGTAGGGCTGACATCCGGCGGTTTTTCAGAAGGGGCAAGTACGCTGACACAACAATTAATTAAGAACAATGTATTTCCTAACTTTATTGAGGAAAAGACTTTCTATGACCGTCTGGAAAGAAAGTTTCAGGAGCAGTATCTCGCTGTTGAGATTGAAAAGCAGATGAGCAAGGAAGAGATTGTGGAAGCTTACATGAATACCATCAATCTCGGTCAGAACTGCCTTGGAGTGCAGACAGCGGCAAAGCGGTATTTTAATAAAGATGTATCGGAATTGACCCTTTCCGAATGTACTGTTATAGCAGCTATTACGCAGAACCCCACCGATTATGACCCGGTTGTGTATCCAGAAGCCAATGCGGTAAGAAGAGAGAAAGTTCTGCAATACATGCTGAAGCAGGATTATATCAGCCAATCCGAATATGATGAAGCAATGGCGGATTCTGTATATGACAGAATTCAGACGGCAGTCCAGGATGCTGATGACACAACTCCTTATTCTTATTTCATAGACGAATTGGCACAGCAGGTAATCAAAGATTTACGTGTGCGTAAGAATTATACGGAGACTCAGGCTTACAATGCCCTTTACAGCGGAGGTCTTACCATTACAGCCACGCAGGATCCTGCCATTCAGCAGATTTGTGATGAAGAGGTGGCAAATCCCGCGAACTATCCCGAAACAGTGGAATATGGACTGGAATATGCTCTGACAGTGACCCACTCAGACGGTACTTCGGAAAACTACAGTAAAGAGATGCTGTCAGAATATATCAAAGGCGCCTGGGGAAGGCAGTTCTCCCTTGTTTTTTCCTCACCGGATGAAGCAAACCAGGCGATTGCAGAGTACAAGAGCACATTAAACATTACTGAGGAAGATACTGTTACTGAGAATATCGACATCAGCCCTCAGCCTCAGACCTCTGTAGTCCTGATGGAACAGTCTACAGGCAAAGTTAAAGCCATCGTGGGCGGGCGCGGAGAAAAGAAAACCAGCCTTTCCCTGAACCGGGCAACAGACTCTACCAGGCAGCCTGGCTCCTGCTTTAAGATTGTTTCTACCTATGCACCTGCATTGGATTCTGCAGGATATACATTAGCCAGTACTATTCTGGATGAACCCTACAAGTATACAACCGGTGCGACTGTCAACAACTGGGATAGAGTTTATATCGGTGAGACACGGGTGCGGTATGCTATTGAGCACTCTATGAATGTCTGTGCAGTAAAGACACTGACCGATATCGGTCTGCAGACCGGATACGATTATCTCCAGAACTTTGGTTTCACCACACTAGTAAACTTTGATAATGATAATTTTCCTGGTTTTACCGATGTAGCTCAGGCAACCGCACTGGGAGGTATTACCCGGGGTGTTTACAATCTGGAAATGACTGCCGCATATGCCGCAATTGCAAATGCCGGCACCTACACAGAACCGATTCTTTACACAAAAGTTGTGGACCGTGACGGAAACGTCCTGCTGGACAATACAACGCCTTCTACACATCAGGTAATTAAAGATTCCACTGCAGCCCTTCTTACAAGTGCAATGGAAGATGTTATTAATAAGGGAACTGGTACTGCTGCAAGACTTAATAATATGCCTGCAGCGGGTAAGACAGGTACTACAGAGAATAGTACCGACCTCTGGCTCTCAGCATATACACCATATTATACCTGTTCTGTGTGGGGCGGATATGATTCCAATAAACCAATGGAATATATGAGCCAGTCATGGCATCAAATTCTTTGGAAAAATATTATGGACAGAGTACACACAGATCTTCCATATAAAGACTTTACTATGCCCCAATCTGTTGAACAGAAAACAATCTGTACGCAGACCGGACTCCTTGCAACCTCTACCTGTCCTCCTTTGACAGAATATTTTGCCAAAGGAACTGCTCCAACACAGAGCTGTCCGGGACATGTGGTAGAAAAGAAAGAGGAAGAAGAGAAGGATAAAGAGAAGGACAAAGAGAAAGAGAAGGAAACGGAAACTCCCGAAAATCCAGATGATGGTGAAAACCCCGGTACGGAAAACCCCGATGGCGGCGATCCCGGCACGGAGAATCCGGATGGCGGTGATCCCGGTACAGAAAATCCGGATGGCGGCGATAATACAGAAACACCGCCTCCTACCCCCTGACCTATTTGACAGATTCTTAAAGAAACTATTTGTTATATAAAAAGAGACAAAGAAGAAAGTAAATTTTCCATTTCTTCTTTGTCTCTTTTGTTATCAGAATATAAACAGATTTAAAAACTTTATTTGCTCAGAACCAACTTGGCTGAGCCACAGATTCCTGCATCATTTCCAAGGGTTGCCAATGTAAACCTTACATCTTTTGTTCCGAAACGTGCCCGCTCAAGATACGGCTTCTGAATAAAAGGAAGCAACACTTCCCCTGCTTTGGATACACCGCCGCCTATAACAAAAACTGTCGGATCTACGACTAAGGCGAGGTTAGCAAGGGCATGTCCCAGGTAGCGGCCGAATTCTTCCGCTACTTCTACAGCAACAGCATCCCGCTCCTTTACAGCATCAAACACTGCCTTGGCAGTCACAACCTCTTTCCTCAGAACCGTATCTCTTTTCTCTTTCTCCAGCTTTCTCTTTGCCAGTCTCACGATTCCCGTAGCAGAAGCGTATTGTTCCAGGCATCCTGAACCTCCGCAGCCACACACATCTGCCTCCTCGTAATTCACGCAGACATGTCCGATTTCCCCAGCCGCGCCATGAGATCCCGGCACTATCCTGCCGCCTAGAACGACACCACCGCCCACTCCGGTGCCCAGGGTAATCATAACCAGATTCTTCTCACCAAGACCGCCGCCCTTCCACATTTCGCCTAATGCAGCTACATTAGCGTCATTGGCAATCCAGGCTTTCATCCCAGTAAGATTTTCCATCTCTTTTTTTGCATCTTTATATTCCCATCCCAAGTTAGGAGTTCCGCTTACAGTTCCATCTTCCGTAACCGGTCCTGGTACTCCAACGCCAACCCCCAAAACAGCAGACTTGTCTAGTTGTCTTTCTTGCATTTTACGAAAGATAGATGCTGAGATATCTGGGAGAATTCTCTCCCCTTTGCTCTCTGTGCGGGTCACGATTTCCCACTTATCAAGAATTTCCCCAGATTCTGTGAACAGTCCCATCTTTACTGAGGTCCCTCCGACATCTACACCAAAACAATATTTCATAACACTTCTCCTATTTGCTCTCTCATCTCTTTACCCTGACTATTTGTGCTTTGCCAGATTATCCTGTACACGCTTGTATAATTCCTGCGCTGCATTATATCCCATCTGCTTCTGCCTGTGATTTACAGCCGCGGATTCTACAATAATTGCAAGGTTACGTCCCGGACGAATAGGAATACTGTGACATACCACACGGTTGCCCAAAAACTCCGTATAATTTTCTTCCAGTCCCAGCCTGTCATATTCCTTATCCCGGTTCCAATCCTCCAAAGTAATAACTAAATCAATGTTTTGTGTCTCTCTGACACTCTGCACACCAAACATGGACTTCACATCTACAATTCCAATTCCCCTAAGTTCTATAAAGTGTCTTGTAATATCGGGGGCTGCCCCTACAAGAGTCACATCGCTTACTTTGCGGATTTCTACCACATCATCTGTCACCAGACGGTGTCCACGCTTAATCAATTCCAGAGCTGCCTCGCTTTTTCCGATTCCGCTCTCTCCCATAATCAAAACACCTACGCCATACACATCCACCAGTACGCCATGAATCGATATACAAGGTGCCAGCTCCACATTCATCCAGCGGATAATCTCACTCATAAAAGAGGAAGTAGATTTGGAGGTTACAAAAATCGGAACATCATATTCCACGGCTTTTTTGAGCAGCATCTCCTCCGGCTGCATATTTCTGCTGAATATAATACAAGGAACTTTATGCCGCAAAAATTCTTCATATATCTGAAGTTTTTTCTCTTCCTCTAATGTCTGCAAATATGTGTATTCTACATATCCGATTATCTGTACTCTGTCGGAGGCAAAGTGGTCAAAAAATCCGGCAAGCTGAAGGGCTGGCCTGTTAATATCCGGAACATGCACCTCACGTTCAATTAGCTCCACCTCGGGAGTCAGATTCTTTAAATCCATTTTTTCAACAACTTGTTTTAATTTTATACCATGTCCCATAGCTTTCTCCTTTTTCTAGTTTTCCAATATGCAAATTCAAATACATCATACGTAAAATTATATCATAAATCCCAGGCTAATGAAAGAAGTTATACACTGCCTCTGCGGCTTTTTCATTCATCGACGGTACTTTGGCCAACTCTTCCACAGATGCAGCTTTGATAGCGTCCAGATTCATATAATGACGCATAAGTGCCTTGCGGCGCGCAGGTCCGATTCCATCAATATCATCCAGAATAGAATGTACCTGCCCTTTGCCTCTGAGCTGTTTGTGGTACTCTATGGCAAACCGGTGAGCCTCATCCTGAATTCTTGTAACCAGACGGAATGCTTCGGAGGATTTATCAACGGGAATTTCTTCATTATGATAATACAGCCCTCTGGTTCTATGGTAATCATCCTTCACCATACCGCATACCGGAATATTCAGATGAAGTTCTTCCAATACCTGTAAGGCCACATTTACCTGCCCCTTACCGCCGTCCATAAGAATCAGGTCCGGGAATGTGGTAAACCCTCCCAGTTCCTTACTCTCCTCACGCTCACGAAGTCCGTGGGTAAATCTCCTGGTAAGTACCTCCCGCATACTGCCGTAATCATCGGCTCCCTGAATCCCTTTGATTTTGAACTTCCGGTAATCATTCCGCTTTGGCCTGCCCCTCTCGTATACCACCATAGAGCCTACAGACTCAAATCCATTCGTATTTGAAATGTCAAAGGCCTCCATCCGGCTGATCCCGTCCAGTCCCAGGAGTCCTGCAATCTCCTTAACGGCCCCAATGGTTCTGCCTTCTTCTCTTTTCAGCCTTTCTTTATCCTTGCTCAATACCAGTCCTGCATTGTTGGCAGCCAGTTCCACCAGCTTTTCCTTTGTTCCTTTCTTTGGAACCTTAATCGTAACCCTTCCGCCCCGCTTTGTACTCAGCCATTCTTCCAGAAGCTGCATATCTTCCAGCTCCCGGGGAAGCATCAGTTCTCCGGGAATAAAAGGGGTTCCTGCATAATACTGTTTAATAAAACTGTCCAGAATCTCACTCTCCTGCTCATCTTTGGAAATACGCAGATAAAAGTGATCCCGGCCAATCAGCCGGCCTCCGCGGATAAAAAACACCTGTACCACAGCATCCTCCTCCTCGGAGGCTACCGCCAGAATATCTCTGTCCTCACCGCTGCTATCCGTAATCTTCTGCTTCTGGGACACCTTCTTCACACTATTCAAAAGCTCCCGGTACTCAATGGCCTTTTCAAACTCCATGGCTTCCGAAGCCTCATTCATCTTCTTCTCCAGCTCATTCAAGATGCCGTCAAAGCTTCCGTTCAGGAAACGAATAACCTCCTGGATTGACTTCCCATAATCCTCCTGAGAAATATACCCCTGACAGGGGGCTTCGCATTGCTTGATATGGTAATTCAAACAGGGCCTTTCCTTTCCTATATCCCTTGGCAGGTTCCGATTGCAGCTTCTCACGTGATACAGCTTATGTATCAAGTCAATAGTGTCCCTGACCGCCTGACTGCTTGTATAAGGCCCGAAATACTTTGCCTTATCCTTTTGCATCTTCCTGGCCAGCATCACTCTTGGAAAAGGCTCATTTACAGTAACCTTAATAAAAGGATAAGCCTTATCATCCATCAGCATTGTATTATACTTGGGCCTGTGTTCCTTAATCAGATTACATTCCAGAACAAGCGCCTCCAGTTCTGAATCTGTCACAATATACTCAAACCGCCGTATATGCGTGACCATCTGCTCAATCTTAACCCCCTTATTTCTGCTGCTCTGAAAATATTGGCGCACCCTGTTCTTCAGGCTGATTGCCTTGCCGACATAAATGATATTATCCTTTTCATCGTGCATAATATAAACCCCGGGTCTGCCGGGGAGTTTTTTAAGTTCTTCCTGAATATCAAAATTATAATTGTCCATATTTCTATTATAAATGTTCCCAATGTATTTGTGAAGTGGAATTAATGAAAAAGAAATCCTGCTGAACGCAAACAGCAGGGAAGGTCTCCTCTTCCCTGCTGCGCTATATCCGCTTATTCAACCGGCTTCATTGAAATACGTACCTCTTTTTTAGGTTCTTCCCCCTCCTCCGGTTCTTCAATCCCTTTTACTTCCCGGAAGATTTTCATAAATTCTTTTCCTGTTATCGTTTCTTTTTCTATCAGGAAGTCAGATATCTTATCCAAAGCCTCCCTGTTTTCAGCCAAGAGCCGTTTTGCCTCTTCATATGCCTTCTTCAGCATTCCCATGACTTCTCCGTCAATCTGGGCTGCTGTAGTATCCCCGCAGTTCATAACCGGACGTCCGTCCAGATAACGGTGCTGAACAGATTCAAGCCCAATCAGGCCGAACTTTTCAGACATACCATACTGGGTAATCATAGCCCTCGCAATTTTCGTTGCCTGTTCTATATCATTGGATGCACCGGTAGTTACAGTATCAAATACAAGTTCTTCAGCAGCACGTCCTGCCAAAGCTCCGGTCAGCATAGCTTCCAGTTCCTTTTTCGTATTAAGGAACTTTTCCTCCTCAGGTGTCTGCATCACATATCCGAGGGCACCCATGGTTCTCGGCACTATTGTAATCTTCTGGACCGGTTCTGCATCTTTTTGAAGGGCGCTTACCAGTGCATGGCCTACTTCATGGTAAGATACAATTCTTCTTTCTTCCTCACTCATGATACGGTCCTTTTTCTCTTTACCCACCAGTACAACTTCTACCGCTTCAAATAAATCCTTTTGGCCTACAACCTGTCTTCCATTCTTTACGGCATTGATCGCAGCTTCATTGATCATATTTGCAAGGTCTGAACCTACAGCTCCGGAGGTTGCCAGTGCAATCGCCTCCAAATCTACAGTCTCATCCATTTTTACATCCTTGGCATGGACCTTCAGGACATCCACACGCCCCTTTAAGTCTGGTTTATCCACAATAATCCGCCTGTCAAAACGTCCGGGACGCAGCAGTGCCGGGTCCAGTACCTCAGGACGGTTTGTAGCCGCCAGTAAAAGTAATCCTTTATTTGTGTCAAACCCATCCATTTCAGCCAAAAGCTGATTCAAAGTCTGCTCGCGCTCGTCATTGCCGCCTCCCATAGCCGTATCACGGCTCTTACCGATTGCGTCAATCTCGTCAATAAATACAATACACGGAGCCATCTGCTGTGCCTGCTTAAACAAATCACGGACACGGGATGCACCCACACCTACATACATTTCCACAAAAGCAGAACCGGATAGTGAAAAGAATGGTACCTTCGCCTCTCCTGCCACCGCCTTTGCAAGCAGGGTTTTTCCTGTACCCGGAGGTCCTACCAACAAAGCACCCTTCGGCAGCTTGGCACCGATTCCCGTATATTTTCCCGGGTTGTGAAGAAAATCCACTACTTCCTGCAAGGATTCCTTAGCCTCATCCTGACCGGCAACATCCTGGAAGGTAACTCCAGTCTCTTTCTCCACATAAACCTTGGCATTGCTTTTGCCGATTCCCATCATTCCGCCGCCCTTTGACATACGTTTCATCAGGAAATTAAACAAAATGACAAGCATAAGTATAGGCAGAACTACCGTAATAAATATCTCAAATACCATAGAGGATGCCGTGTCCGGAATCTTCTGCTCATATTCTACCCCGGCTTTATACAGCTGGTCCGACAAGGTATCGTTTTTCACCACACCTGTGTAATAATCCGGAGCCTGCTCCTGATCTGAAGTCTTCTCTTCAAGCTGGGCAACAATATCAGAGGCGGTCTCTCTTTCTGTCTCTTTTTCTTTCTTTTCCTCAGCTCTTGCCTCATCTGTTAATGTAATATAAATTTTTGTCGAATCAATGGTAACTTTTTTTACCTTGCCGCCGTCCACCATTGTAAGAAATTTATCATAACTGATTTCTTCAGGGTTCTTGTCCTGCATTAATGAATACAATCCCATTACTATAAAAACGGTCAGCAGTGTAGTTATAAGAATAATTCCCCACCCCTGCCGGTTGTTTTTAGGATTGTTGTTATTTCTGTTGTTCTGATTATCCATTCTTCTCCTCCTAAAATCCACTATCCCCATTATAAGGACAGGCTTCTCATAAATCAATAAAAAGATTATGAAAATATTGTAAACATAAGGCGTTTTATAGTATACTGGGTAAGTGAAAAATGATTCGAGAAGGAATGTGAAAATGAAAATAGGATTTGATAACGAAAAATATCTGACTATGCAGTCAGAACATATCCGTCACCGGATTGACCAGTTCGACAATAAGCTTTATCTGGAATTTGGCGGAAAACTATTTGATGATTACCATGCAGCCAGGGTATTGCCCGGCTTTGAACCCGACAGCAAGCTCCGCCTTTTAAAACAGCTCAGCAGCCAGGCAGAAATTGTCATTACTATCAATGCACGGGACATTGAAAAAAATAAAATTCGCGGGGATTTAGGAATTACTTACGATTCTGATGTACTCCGCCTTATGGATTCCTTCCGGGATAACGGCCTGTATGTAGGCAGTGTCGTTATCACCCAATATTCAGGGCAGGAAAGCGCCCTGCTTTTTAAAAACCGTTTGGAAAACCTGGGTATCCGTGTTTATATTCATTACTATATCAACGGCTATCCCTCCAACATCCCTCTGATTATCAGTGACGAGGGCTACGGCAAAAATGAGTATGTTGAGACAACACGTCCTCTTGTCATCATAACTGCCCCCGGCCCCGGAAGCGGTAAAATGGCGGTCTGTCTCTCTCAGTTATATCATGAGCATAAACGTGGAATTCATGCAGGATATGCCAAATTTGAAACATTTCCCATTTGGAATCTGCCTCTGAAGCATCCGGTCAATCTTGCTTATGAGGCTGCTACTGCCGATTTAAACGATGTCAATATGATTGACCCCTTCCATTTAGATGCATATGGGATTACAACTGTAAACTATAACCGGGACGTGGAAATCTTTCCTGTGCTGAACACTATTTTTGAAAAAATATATGGGAAAAGCCCTTACAAATCACCTACTGATATGGGCGTCAACATGGCGGGGAACTGTATCTGTGATGATGAAGTCTGCCGCGAGGCATCCCGCCAGGAAATTGTCCGGAGATATTTTACAGCCCTCAACTGCCTGTTAGAGGGGACAGGCTCCGAGGAGGAAATTCAGACTATTGAACTTTTGATGAATCAGGCTAATGTAGCTGTGCAGGACCGCAAGGTAGTCGGAAAAGCACTGGAGCGGGCACAGGAAACCCAGGCTCCCGCTGCTGCAATGGAGCTGGATGACGGCCGTATCATAACCGGAAAGACTACCAATCTCCTGGGGGCTTCTGCCGCACTGATGCTTAATGTATTAAAAGAGCTGGCTGGCGTTGACCATGAACTGCATGTCATTTCCCCTGAATCTATTGAGCCAATCCAGAAGCTGAAAGTAGATTACTTAAAAAGCAAGAATCCCCGTCTACATACAGATGAGGTTTTGATTGCCCTCTCTACAAGTGCAGCAGCCAATCCTGATGCAAGAAAGGCCCTGGAACAGCTTCCTAAGCTGAAATGCTGCCAGGCCCATACCTCCGTCATGCTTTCGGATGTAGATATTAAAATTTTCAAAAAACTGGGTGTACAGCTTACCTGTGAGGCAGCTTACGAAACAGACCATATTTACCATTAGTTTTCTAAATTGTAATCCGGTCTGGTCATGCTGCAGCACACTTGTAAATAATTTCCCCCGCCTCATCAAAAAAAATACTGTATTTTTTGTCGTAATTGGTGTATACTCTTTAAGTATTTTTTAAGTATACATTCATTACAGAGGAGGATCTTATGGCAGTAAAATATGTATTTGTTACTGGTGGAGTTGTTTCTGGTTTGGGCAAGGGCATCACCGCTGCGTCACTGGGCCGTCTGCTGAAAGCACGCGGTTATACTGTGACCATGCAAAAATTTGACCCCTACATCAACATCGACCCCGGAACTATGAACCCGGTACAGCACGGTGAAGTGTTCGTAACTGACGACGGAGCGGAAACAGACTTGGACCTGGGACATTATGAACGCTTTATTGATGAAAATCTGACAAAAAATTCAAATGTCACAACAGGCAAGATTTACTGGTCTGTCCTGCAAAAAGAACGCCGTGGTGATTTTGGCGGAGGAACTGTCCAGGTTATCCCCCATATCACAAATGAAATTAAAAGCAGATTTTACCGCAATCCTGCTGCTGAAGGGACGGAAATTGCTATCATAGAAGTCGGCGGAACCGTCGGCGATATTGAAAGTCAGCCTTTTTTAGAATCCATCCGTCAGTTTCAGCATGAAAAAGGTCCTGAAAATGTAGTTCTCATACATGTAACGTTAATTCCTTATCTGAAAGCCTCCCAGGAGATGAAGACCAAGCCAACCCAGGCAAGCGTAAAAGAACTTCAGGGAATGGGTATCCGTCCGGATGTCATCGTCTGCCGCTCGGAGTATCCTCTGGATACAGGCATGAAGGATAAGATTTCTTTATTCTGTAATATCCCTGCAAGTCACGTTCTTCAGAATTTGGATGTTGAATATTTATATGAAGCCCCCCTTGCCATGGAGAGAGAAAACCTGGCACAGGTTGTGTGCGAATGTCTTCACCTCGAATGCCCAGAACCGGATTTGAAAGACTGGACAGAAATGGTGGACAATCTGCGCCAGCCTACCCAGGAAGTGACCGTAGCTCTTGTAGGAAAATATATCCAGCTTCACGATGCCTATATCAGCGTGGTAGAGGCTTTAAAACATGGCGGTATCTACAGCCATACTACAGTGAATATTAAATGGATAGATGCAGAAACTCTCACCTCCGGCAACGCTGCCGATATGTTCCAGGATGTAAGCGGAATTCTTGTCCCAGGCGGCTTTGGTGACAGAGGTATAAGCGGTAAAATTGAGGCAATCCGGTATGCCCGTATCAATCATATCCCATTCCTGGGTCTGTGTCTTGGAATGCAGCTTTCTATTGTGGAATTTGCACAGGACATACTCGGTTACAACGACGCACACAGCATGGAATTAAAACCAGATACCACTCATCCGGTCATTCATATTATGCCTGACCAGATTGGAATTGAGGATATTGGGGGAACGCTGCGCCTCGGCTCCTATCCCTGTATTTTGAAAAAAGAGTCAAAAGCTTATCAATTATATGGCACTGAGGAGATCAAAGAACGCCACCGCCACCGTTATGAGGTAAACAATGATTACCGCGAGGCTTTGGAGGAACATGGGATGATGCTCTCGGGATTATCCCCTGACGGACGCATTGTGGAAATGATAGAAATACCTGAACATCCCTGGTTTATTGCTACACAGGCACATCCTGAACTAAAGTCCAGGCCAAACCGGCCGCACCCATTATTTAAAGGCTTTGTAGAGGCATCCGTGGCAGCAAAAAATAGGGGAAATAGATCTTAGAGAAATTCGTTTTTAGTATGAAGAAGGGCTGTCGGGAAATGGGAGATGGCAGAAGGGAATCTCTGCATTCTGGAATCTTGTACCAAAGTGTGATACACTGTAGGAAAAGAATTAAGCAAGATAAGGAGGGGTTCTATGGAAACAATGGAGATTTCTAATGTTTTATTTGCATTCGGTTTGACACTTTTTGCTGGCCTGTCCACGGGTATAGGCAGTGCATTGTCCTTGTTGACCAAACAAACCAACCGGAGGTTTTTGTCCTTATCGTTGGGATTTTCTGCGGGTGTAATGATTTATGTCTCCTTTGCGGAGATTTTGGTCAAGGCCAATGATGCGCTGACAGCTTCATTGGGTGAAAAAATGGGCGCGTGGGCAGCGGCAGGCGGCTTCTTTTTTGGTATTTTGATCATTGCAATCATTGATAAATTCATTCCTGAAGCAGAAAACCCGCATGAAATACATACCGTAGAAGAAATGGATGGGCAAAGCGAAGAACATAAAACAAAACTTATGCGTATGGGTTTGTTTACTGCACTTGCAATTGCAATACATAACTTTCCGGAGGGCCTTGCGACCTTTACGGCAGCATTGTCCGATCCTAAGCTGGGAGTCCCGATTGCAGTTGCGATTGCGATTCATAACATTCCAGAGGGCATTGCAGTTGCAGTCCCTGTATTCTATGCGACTGGCAGCCGCCAAAAGGCATTCCGCCTGTCGTTCTTATCCGGATTATCTGAGCCAGTGGGTGCGCTGATCGGATATATTTTACTGTATCGGTTCTTTAGTGATACTATGTTTGGGTTTATTTTTGCAGCGGTGGCCGGCATTATGGTGTATATCAGCTTAGATGAGCTGCTGCCTTCAGCACGTGAATATGGAGAGCACCACCTGTCAATCTATGGATTAGTAGCCGGTATGGTTGTGATGGCAGTGAGCTTGCTTTTATTTTTGTAATCAGAATGCCGCATAATTTTCATACAGCAGTTGTATGAAAATTATGCGACATTCTCTTTCCATTATTACAGACTTTTCAGCAGACATATTGCTTATTCTAATTTTGCCGCGGAATCTGGCTTACTTTTTCTGCCTATGTATGCCACAATGCATACCGCTGCCCACGCAGCAAAGGTTCCTATGGCCAGGCCTGCGAGTATATCGCTTGGGTAATGAACGCCAAGATACATACGGGAGAAGGCAATCAGAGAAGCTAATACTACCGCCGCTATCCCCCATTTTTTAGGAAGCATCCTATAGTACACCAGTGCGGCGGCAAAAGAGGCACACGTATGCCCCGACGGGAAGGAATAGTCATGTGGTTTTTCTATCAAAAGCCTCAATCCTTCCACCACCTCATAAGGGCGTATTCTTGCCACCAGGGTTTTCAGCGTCACATTTGTGAGCAGCGCACCAATTGCTACAGCTAGTATAGCTGTAATTCCAATGGTTCTTGTCTTCTTTGGAATCAGCATCAGAGCAGATACAGCCAGCCAAAACCATCCTGTATCCCCTAATGATGTAATAAATATCCAAAAAGACTCCATCCAGTCCTTCCGGATATGCTCCTGTATAAAAAGTAAAATATCTCCATCCAATTGTATAAGAAAATCCATAGGTATTCCCTTCATTTGCACGCATCATTGAGCGTTAATAGTTCAATAAGTATATCATACTATCAGCAAAAGTGTCATCTTCTTTTACTCACCCTTTTCAAAGGTAAGTTTACTCTTTCTTCTCATTCTTGAGGTAGGCCTCCACTGCAGGATCTTTCATCTCATAAGTCCGATGGTACTCCTTCGTCTCCACTTCCTTCCAGGTCTCACTCCGGTTCTGTGACAAAAACCTGGTCAGCGCATAACAATCTACCCAGATCTCATTATTCCCCTCTTTCTGACTCTCATCAAAAATCAGCTGCAGTCCCCAGTGCAGATGAGTCTGCTTGATATTATTCACATTTTCCGTGGTGCTATATCCGGTATGCCCCATATACCCGATTACATCGCCGGCCGTTACTGCACTGCCCTCTTCCAGCGACTTATTAAATGGAAAGTTCTGCCTTAGATGAGCATAATAATAATACCGTCTCCCATCAAAACTCCGAATCCCGATGCGCCAGCCTCCGTACTGATTCCATCCCAATACTTCCACATACCCACTCTCGATTGCTGTTATCGGTGTTCCCACCTGCCCCATCATGTCATGTCCCAAATGGTTTCTACGGTATCCATAGCTCCTGGAAACCCCGAAATCATCAAACTCAGAATAGGGATATCCCTTTGCAACAGGACCAAATGCTTTCAAGCCATAACATTTCTTCCATACTTTTTCATCTGATCCTTCCTCTGCAGGTTTCTCAATTTCGTATACTCCCACCATTCCATCCAGCACAGCCCCGTATGCCTCCCGGTAGTATCCATAATATTGCATATCTGCGGTTAATTCCTCTATGGTTGTATCACCTGCCAGAATCTTTTCTGCAACTTCAGTCATATCCTTTTCCCGGTACCTGGTGAAATCCCCCCCATATTTTGCCCCAAGATAGGCCAAAAGATCCACCCAGTTCAGGTGTATCTCTTCCATATAAGTATCCACATCGTATGTATAGGCCTTGTTCAGCGCCCCATAGGTAACATTAAATTCTACCCACTTAATAAAATCTTTTTCTTCCGTTTCTGTGCCCTTTTCTGTGTCTGTTTCCGTGTCTGTTTCCGTATCTGTTTCTGGGTCTGTTTCTGTACCCGTCTCCGCCGTCACCGAAACGGCATCTTGCTTATTTTCAAGTCCGGTCAGATTTTTGACCTGCCAGATGCCGAGTATCAGAAACAAAAGCAGTATTTCTACTATAATCCCAAAAGGGGAAATAAAACGTTTGCGCATGTGCAAGCTCCTGCGAATGAACTCTTAACAGTCTATGCGCCATGAACGCAACAAATACTTCTGAATATACTGAATATAAACTACTATTATGATGTCAGGAGCAGATTATGCATCTTATTTCATCCCTTCTATTCGCCATTTCTGCAAATATAGACAGCTTTATTGTTGGGATATCCTACGGAATTAAAAAATCAAATATTAGTCTTTTAAAAAGCTCTATGATTAGTCTGGTCACCCTGCTCGGTACTGTGTCAGCAATCCTTATGGGGACGGAAATTTCACGCTTTCTTCCGCCATCCTCTTCACAGGCCATCGGGTGCACTCTTTTAATTGGCCTTGGACTGTATTATATCTTAAAATCCCTTTACGGTTATTTTCGTAAAAAATACAAAAAATCAGAGGTAACATCCAATGAGGTTACTTCCTGTTCCCAGGATAAGGGCCGGCCAAAAGATTCCCTTCTCACAATAAAGGAAGGGCTTTTTCTGGGGCTTGCTCTTTCTATTAATAACGTCGGTATGGGGATTGGAGCCAGTATTACCGGCCTGAGGCTTGTGCCCACAGCCATCTTTTCCTTTCTTGTGTCTGTAACATTTCTTTATACAGGCAGCGTTATAGGAAAAACAAAAATGCCCCGGATTTCCGACCGGACAGCAGATGTTCTGTCAGGGCTTATACTGATAGGACTGGGAATTTATGAACTACTTCTTTAAAAAATGACATCTCCGGGAAGGCGGTCAGATAGAACTGCAGGCACAGAAAAAATTTCTTGTTCGTCAAACAGGGCTTTTACTACTTTTTCATATGCTGCCAGTTTCTCCGCCTTCTTAATCTTTTTCCCATACTTTTCATAATTGGTAAATACAGAAGCCATATAAAACCACAATTCCTTCATTTTAAACAGCACATTCTTCTCTCCATACAAAATTTCCTGATACTTCTCATATATCTGATTGTGAAATGCCTCAAGCGCAGGCTTCTCCAAGGATGCCTTCCTGCGGATTGCCGGCACCAGACCCGGATTGGATAAAATTCCCCTTCCAAGCATCACGCGGTCCACCGTTGGAAATGCGGCAGTAAACCTTTCATAATCCTGTACAGTGAAAAGGTCCCCGTTATAACACACACTGCATTTGCTATGTTCCAATGCCGCTCCAAACACTTCCCAGTTGGGTGTATTTTTATAAAAATCCGTCTGCAGTCTGGGATGGATAATAAGCTCTTCCAAGGGATATTGATTGTATATTTCCAGCAGTCTTTCAAATTCTTCCGGGCTTTCCTTGCCGATACGGGTTTTGATGGATATTTTCATATTTGTCTGCTCAAATATTTCTTCCAAAAAACAATTCAGCTTATTCGGAAATGCCAGAAAACCAGAACCCCGACCCTTTGACACTACGGTTTTGGACGGGCAGCCCAGGTTCAGGTTAACTTCCTCGTACCCGTACTTTTGGAGCTTCCAGGCTGTTCTGATAAAATCCTCTGCCGAATTGGTCAGAATCTGGGGAACTGCATGCACCCCTTCATTGTGTCCCGGTAAGATGTTCTCTTTTTCCCTTGAACTGAGATGTCCGAACTGGTTCGGACTGATAAAGGGAATAAAATACTTGTCCATTCCCCCAAAATATTTATGATATGCACTCCGGTACACATGTCCGGTAATTCCCTCTAAGGGAGCCAAATAAAATTTCATTCTGTTACTCTTCTTTCTCCCATTTTAGCTTTTTCAGTATAGCATTCCGCCCATTTGGCGTAAAGCATAATCTGAAATCCAGCCTGCCCTCTGAAAGTATCAGCCCCGTCAGAGCCAAACCTGCTCCTGCCGCCGCCACTCCCGTTAACTTTTCATGCAGGACTAAGACAGAAGTTATAATCGTTACCACCGGGGATACATAAATATACACACTTGTCCGCACTGCGCCCAAAATCTGTACGGCAAAATTCCAGGTCACAAAACCAAGGGCTGATGCTACCACTCCCAAAAACAAAATATTCAGCAGATTTACAGGCTCCATAAGTACAGTCAGCTTAGGCCGGAAGTCAAATATCACTGCCGCCGGAATCATGAACAGAATTCCATACCCAAACATGCACCTGGTTACCCGTATGGTGGAATAACCACATCCGCTGATTTTTTTCGTCAGCACAGAATAACAAGCCCATACAAAGGCCGCTGTAAGGGCAAGTAAATCTCCCTTGGGGTTCAATTGAAGACTGGCACTCCCGCTAAAGCTCATCATTCCAATCCCCACCATTGCAAACCCAAATCCCACAAAAAAGGGTAAATGGAACTTGCCCTCTTCTTTCAGAAATATACGGCTCAGAAGCGCGGTAAAAAACGGTGCTGCTGATATGATGACCCCTACATTCGATACCAGTGTATAAGTCAGAGCAATATTTTCCAGGAGAAAATAAAGACAATTTCCACACAGCCCCGCAGCGGCAAATATCCATTCCTGTGACCTGTTCTCCAAGTGTAACTTGCCCGGCTTCACAAGAAATAGCAGTATGTACCCTATCACAGACCTAAAAATCAGTATCTCCACCGGCTTGAAATCTGTAAGCAGCACTTTCGTAGAAATATAAGTAGTTCCCCACACCATAATAGTCGATAATGCTGCTAAATGTCCAATTCCTTTATTTTTTGTCATCTTTCCTATCCCTTCCCCACGGTGTGAATCAACGCTTCCCCGACATACCAGGCAGCATCAAGTCTAGTATCATCAAATCATACTTTTCCTATTCTACACGATTGTGAAGAAGAAAGAAAGAGCAAGAAACAGAAAAATAACGCTGTAAGCCAATTTGTCATTTTTCCCATATGTAAGGGGATACATTCTGGAGGTCGGTTTATCTCCTGTATACCCTCTCGCTTCCATAGCCATCGCTAAATCGGAAGCCCTGCGGACCGTAGACAAAAATAATGGGGCCAGTATAGTAAAGACATTTTTACATTTCCGAATAAAGGAACCCTTTTCAAATTCAGCTCCTCTTGCCGCCTGAGCATCCATCAATACGTTTAGTTCTTCAAGCATAATAGGAATGAAACGAAAAGCAATCATTACAATTACAGCCATATCATGTATGGGAACATGTATTTTCTGTAAAAATGAAAATGCCTTTTCCAACCCGTCAGCCAGTGCTCTTGGGGTGGATGTATAAGACAAAAGGGATGCCCCTGTAATCATCAGTGCAATTCTTGAAGTCATTCCTATTGCTTTCACAATTCCTTCTTCTGTCACCGAAAAAAATCCCCACTGGTATAACAGTGTTCCGGGAGTAGCAATCAGGCGGAAGAGAAAGGTGAAAAACAACAGCAGCACAATCCCTTTGAGGCCTTTCAAAAGATAGGACACGGGGACCTGGGCCAAATAGTACAGTATCAGTATCACTCCAAGACAGAGCAGATACCACCAGGGATTTTTCACCAGAAATAGTACGATAATATACACAAGAACCCCCATCATCTTTGTGCGCGGGTCAAGCTGATGAATCAAAGAGTCGCCTGCATAATATTGTCCGATTGTAATATCACGAATCATGCTGTTCTCCTCTCCTGAATCCCTGTATAATCATCTCCTCCGCCTCCTGAACGGTTACTGCGGGAGATTCGATTGGAAATCCTTCCTCCATAAGTCTTTCTGTAACACTTGTAATCTGGGGCACTCCGATTTCAATTTCCTGCAAAAGCCCGACCTGAGTAAACAGCTCTTTGGGAGTACCTGTAAGCAAAAACCTGCCTTGATGCAAAACCCATACCTTATCCGCGTAGTCTGCCACATCTTCCATATGATGGGATACCAGTACAATTGCAATCTTCTTTTCTTTTTTTATCTTCTCTAATAGTTCAAATATCCTTCGTTTTGTTTCAGGATCTAATCCTGCCGCAGGTTCATCCATAACTAAAATTTGCGGCTCCATTGCAAGCACACCGGCAATCGCTACACAGCGCTTCTGCCCGCCCGACAGTTCAAAAGGACTGACGGAGTGATAAGACTCGTCGATTCCCACCAATTTTAAGCTCTCTTTTGCGGAAGCCTCGGCTTCTTCTCTTGTCATCCCTAAATTTAAAGGCCCAAACATTGTATCTGTAAGGACAGTCTTTCCAAATAGCTGATGCTCCGGGTACTGAAAAACAAGCCCCACTTCTTTTCTTAAACCTGTAAGGGAATACTTTTTATCATAAATGTTCCTGCCTTCAAAATATATTTCTCCGGAATCCGCTCTGAGCAGTCCGTTTAAATGCTTCATCAGGGTAGTCTTCCCTGAACCTGAAGTGCCAATAAGGCCGATAAAATCACCTTCTTGTATTTCAAAAGAAATAGCATCTAATACTTTGGTTTCCCCTACTGTGCCTTTGCCATAAGTAAATTTCAGGTTTTCACCTTTTAGTAATACTCTGCGCTCTTCCTGTTGTGGACGTATCGTTTCAGTATCCCCTGCCTTTTTCAGATTTCCAGATATATCTTTGGGTTCCTCGCCCTCCAGCTTCAAGCCATTGGAACATGTTCCTCTTAACGCCCTGATTAACTGCTCTTCTGTCAATACAGGAATCTCTATGGGTATACCCCGCTTCTTTAACCTGCAGGCCAGCTCTGTCACCTGTGGGACATCCATTTTCACCTGCCGGAGCAGTTCCAGGTCATTAAATATCTCCTTTGGTGTCCCCTGCCGGAGAATACACCCTTTATCCATTAAAATTACAGTATCTGCCTGCACCACTTCATCCGTATGGTGTGTAATTAAAATAATCGTAATTCCATTTTCCTTATTTAGCCTGTGAATGACATTCAATACCTCTTTCCGGGATTTAGGGTCCAGCATGGCTGTAGGTTCATCCAGCACAATACACTCCGGATTTCCTGCCAGAACTCCGGCAATTGCTGTCCGCTGTTTCTGTCCGCCCGACAAGCGGGAGGGCGCATCCTTTCTTTTATGCAGCAAGCCAACAGCATGCAGGCTGTCGGCCACTTTTTTCTGAATCATTTCAGAAGGCAAATTTTTATTTTCGGGGCCAAAAGCTACATCTTCCTCTACACTTGTACCAATAATCTGATTCTCAGGATTCTGGAAGACCATTCCCACTGTATTGCGGATTTCTCCCAATTTTTCTTGATCCCGGGTATTCTTTCCATCTATCCATACTGTACCCGAATCCGGTAATAAAAGAACATTCAGGTGTTTTGCTAAAGTGGATTTTCCCGAACCATTTGGCCCAAGTATGGCAATAAAACAGCCGGATGGAATATCTAACGATATTCCATCCAGTGCAGTTTTTTTACTCTTTTTATTGTCATTTTCCCATACGGTATATTTATGTATAAGATTTTTGATATTTATCATGATCTAATCTCTTCTGTTCCCTTCTTAAATTGTAACAGTTCAGCCATAAGCTCGATTACGCATACTTCATCTCGCTTTGGCAGAACGCCAAATAAATTTTCAGGGATATATACCATGCGTAATCAAGCTTTCTCCGGGCATACATCCCTGAAAATTTGCATGGCTGAACTGTTACTTAAAATTCTCCAAAAAACGCAGCGGCATTGATTTAATCAGAAGGCATCCAATGATACAGGTCCCCACTTTATCAATTAAGTTGGAAGCTACATTCCTTAAAAAAGATGCCTGGAAAATAGTCTTTCCGCCTTTCACCAAAGACATCACGAGAACATCGGAAAACGATCCGTTCAGCCCCCCATATACGAAAATACCAATTGGTGTCCCAATTGCCGGGCAGATAAAACTCAATGCCAGACCTGTCAGAACCGCAGGTATCAGTCCAAAGCCAAACTTTTTAGCAACAAGGCCGACAATCAGACCAACTGCCATATTTACCAGACAAAATGGAATATCTGACACACTATAGATTAACCCTGTAATAATATTACTTAAAGCACCCACAATAACTCCAGGAAGAGGTCCTAAAATTGCTGCGGACAATACAGTTCCTAAAGTATCCAGGTAAAGGGGAATTCCTAAAGCCGATGTAAGAATACCCAGTACGATATTCATGGCAACTGCTACCCCGCAAAATGCAGTTACATATACCTTTTTGTTTTTCATTGATGTTTCTCCTCTCTCTCTTCACGTGATAACTCATTTGGGGAAAGTCTTTCTATTGCTTCCTCCATGCTCATGACAGGGATATTCATGTCTCTTGCCTCGAGTTCTTTCTGCAATATCTGCATAAACACTCCCGGTTCCTCTTTCATCCTAAGGTTTTTCTGGATATCTGCAATTCTATCCTTATCTGTACCAATTTCTCCGCCCCAGTTTCCTGTACATGTCAGCCTGTAGCCGCAGCTTGGACTTCCTTCAACCGAAACAATCCCAAGAACTTTAAATTCTTCGGGATATGTCTGATATTCCTCTAACTGCAGCAGAAGCGGTTCCAGCATTTTCCCGCATTCTTTTCTAAAATGCGGATGCGCAAACTGCTCTTTTACATGCCCCCATCTCCTGGAGCCGTACAAAATAAATTCCGGACAGGGAAGCTGAAGAAGCTGAACCTCCTGTTCAATGGCAAGATGCAGCAGTTTATACCTTAATCTGTATTCCTCCGCAAGCAAACTTTCATCCTGCGCAACCTTAGAAGCTGTATTTAGAATACAGTGCGATACAACTAAAAGAGTCTTCATAAGTTCTTCCTTTCCTGTCAATCTCCTGCACATTATAACATTCGGGGTAATAGAAACTCCAATCGTATTTTTCAATAACTACATTGCATTTATAGATTATATCTATCACAATAAAGTACGAGGTAATACCCGTAATAACTTAAAAAAGGCCAAAACCAGCTTTCTGGTTTTCACCTTTTCATCATATGACAATTATTCATACTTATTAAATTGCTAATATTCAATAAGATATGCGTATTGAACTACTAACGTTCAATACGATATTACATCGCTGCAGCATGCTCGCGCATATTCCAGACATAATATTTCCCGTGTTCGTAATAGGCCGGCATGCAGCCTCCTTTTTTAAATACTGCAATGAATTCTTCTAACGTCTTTACCTCTTCCGGAAAATAAGTTGCATAAACGCCTACTTTTTCAAGAACATGACAATCGCTTGCTCCTACCGTTACGAGTCCAAACCGGTTTGCATAATCCGCCGCTTTTTGATTTGCCTCCATATCAGTACTGCCGTTTAGTACTTCCACTCCGTCAAGACCTCTCATCTCGCTGAGTTTCTCCCCCAGTCCACGATTATTATTCCTGAATGGATGGGCACTGAAACAAATACCGCCCTGCTTCTTTACATAGGAAATGAAGTCCTGAGCATCAATCCGTTCTTTCGGATATTCCTCAATTCCAAAGGCTACTATATCTCCCTGGAGTGAAAAATATTCTATTCCGACGAAAATAGGAAAACCCGTCTTTTCTGAATACTGTGCAGCATATTCCTTAAGTCCCATACTATCATGGTCCGTAATACAGATGCCCTGCAGTCCTCTGGCTTTTGCTATATCTACAATCTCTTTAAGAGCAAGAAAACTGTCTTTTGAATACGTCATCTCATGCATGTGAAGATCTATAAACATTTGAACTCCTCCTACCATTTATGCATAAATCGTATCATCATTCAACTTTCATTTCTAATTGATTTTTTTGATAAACATGCTCCACTTATAGTTCTTATCTATAAATCGCGGAGTTTTTCCCAAATACATTGGCTTACCGATTCCCACGAGAGATGATTCAACCTGACTTCGGCTGTCTCCTGATTCACTGCTTTCATAACAGATGCTGCCAGACGTTGTTCAAATCCAGAAAGCTCCTCTGCAGGCACATCATCTGCATTTTCCATTCTGGGCGGCTCCACAAATGAAATGCCATTTCCCGGAACATGATGGTTCAGCCATGGGCGGATTCCCGGCAGATCTGTCGACACGACTTTCAGACCGCATGCCAGAGCCTCTACCAAAACAAGGGGCAATCCTTCATAAAAAGATGGCAGTACAAAAACATCACTCCTCCTAAACTCAGCCGCCAACTCCTCCTGGGGCAGTTTCCCCAGTATGCGTACCGGATATTTGCACAGCGTTGCGAGACGGCAGATTTCTTCGTATTCCCTCTGATTCCCATATCCCCCTGCCAGCTTAAGCACCAGCCCTGATTCCCCATAGTCTAAATGTTCAAGGCTTCTGATCAGACTCATGACGCCCTTTTTTTCCGCCAGCTTTCCTGCAAAAATAAGTTCCGTCCTGCCTTCTTTTTTCTGCTGTTCCTTACTTTCCTCCTTATAAAATATCTGATCATTATATCCAACTCCAACCACGTGGATATTTTTGGAGCAACAGTCATAAACCCTCTTTATTTTCTCTTTCAATTCCTCTTGAAGGGCAAATACCATATCCAGCTTCTGTATTTGTCTTCTTATATAGTCCCGCCTAAGATCCGTTTTTAACATTTGCCTTAAATCAGTTCCATGACAGATACCCGCCACTTTGTGGTTCGGAAAGGCCTCCCTGATCCAGGCTGTCAATAGATAAAGATGGTGGCATAAAATAACATCCGGCTCAAATTCTTTCACAGCTTTGCTTATCTGTCTCATGGCTGTGATCCGAAACTTTTCAACCATATCTTCTGTCATTTCTCTATAAACAGTACTTTCATATGGCATCTCATCTGACATACCGGGAATCGCAAAGGTCAGCTCATCTGTGCAGTAATAAACCGGATAAACCTGAACACATTTCGGTAATCCTATCGAATCCTCTTTATACACGCCTGCTGATACAGCCTGCATACTTCCAAGCTTATCAAATCCTCTGACCAGTTCAGTCAAATAAATACCGCTTCCCGTGCTGTCAGGCTTCTGCGCGGATACGCTCAAAATCTTCATCTCTTGTCTCCTGTTTTTTATCCTAATACTGATTTTCTAATAAGGTTACTCTGAAGAACAAAGAGTCTGCGAAGCAAACTCCTGCGCCTGGGTTGGCCGCATAGCCACATATACTGCTTATACTGCAGTGCACATCCCCGGTGGGTTTTTTGTGTAATAGGACGTAATTTCCTATTACACAAGAAACATCAGGGAATAACCGCCCGTGAAGACGCATATTCCCTGATGTGTTTGGTTTTGTATAAAAATACACAGGCCGCAGAACCCTAACGTCCACTGCTTATGCTAAAAATCTTCCTCTGAATTTTCCCCAAATATGCTGCTGCATATACTCATATGCCTTGTCATAAATCCACAGACCCACCTGTCCCGCACCAATGGCACCAACCAGCCATAAAAGAGGCAGGCTTCTGCCGAATAGAAGCTGCTGGAAAAAAAGGAGCATGGGGAGATATAACAGATTAAATATCAAATATTTCACACCCCAAAGCAAGACCCTTCTGTTGATTTTCTCTTGAGTCCTGCCAAGCAGATTCCAGGCAAACTCTATGGCAAGAATATAAAAGCCCATGGCTGCAAAGGAAATCACATACAGTTTATTCGGTGCCAGCAGAAATCCCAGCAGCACAGCCGCAAGGTAAAATGCCAGCCCCATCCTCATTCCCATCTCACGGATGACAATTCCTACAAAGTAGGATGCTGCTGCCAGCAGAAATAACGTATTTGTCTCTATCACACTGCCCAGCGCCATACATACGATGGTCAATGCAAGAAGTAAACCCCCGAAAGCCACTTTTTTTGCTTTTACATGCATGAACAAAGGTCTCCTCCCATACATTCACATAAAGTATCCGCACACCATAAATCACAGCACAGATTTCCAGTACCGCAGGAAGAATTCCCCGCGCCGTATCCGCCGCCGTATGGGTTACTCTGATATCTCCGGCTGTTCCAATCAAGCTGGCTCAGAAGCTGGCGGTATTGTGGATTATTGGGTTCCATATTTACCGCCTGGCCGGCATGCTCCCTGGCAAGTACATTATTGCCCATGCCTGCATTTGCAGCAGCACTTAAATAATACCATTGGGATGAACGGTTTGGCATCCGGTTCAATAAATTAAGCGCATCCTGATAACGCCTGGAATTAATAAAGTTATAAGCAGCCTGTATCTCCACATCCTGGTCTCCGCTATAAGAACTGCCGCTCTGCTGAGAACTTCCTGAACCATAGCCGCTGTAGCTGTATCCGCCGGAACCGTACCCGGTATAACCGCCCTGCTCTCTTTCTTTCATAATTATATCATAAGCTTCCTGAATCTCTTTAAACTTCTCTTCTGCCAGATCAGCCAGTGGATTGTTTACATTCGCATCCGGGTGATATTTTCTTGTCTGGTCTCTGTACGCCTTTTTTATCTCGTCGTCCGATGCATTCGAAGATACCCCTAATACATCATATGGGTTTTTCGTCATGATTTTCTTCCTCGTCTTTCTTCTTTTGTTCCTGTATCTTCCGATATCGGGTCCATACTCCATCATATAATATATTTCTGAGAATGTCCACATCTAAAAGACAAGGAAGCCCCTCAAACTGAGCACTGCATTCTGCAATCATCATACAAAGCATATCTCCGCAGCGCTCCTCATAATCCTTATTTCTGCTTAACTCCTTCAAAGCGTTATAGCTGCCCGCCTTTAAATCCTTTTCCAAATCCTCATAGGCATCCATGATGTAAATAAACTTCCCCAAAAAGAACGCCATCTTCCTGAGACGCTTTTCCCACATGTCTTCCCGGTATACAAACAGCTCCGCCATCAGTCTCCCAAAGCAGCCTGCGGTCTGGTCTATATCCGTACTTCCAGCCTTTTCGCAGGCAGCAAGTTCTCTCAATTCCTTCTGAATCACATTACTTTGCCGGGGATAAGCACGAATGATTTTCTCTGCTTTCCCTTTCAGGGCATACCTTCCGGCAAGACCGCTTATCTTTTTTTCATCCTCCCAGTCATCCTTCATATGATAATAGGCAAGAAGGACATTCATATCTGCCGCATACTCTGTAATTTCATTCTGCAGCATATTTTGTTTCTTCACCGGATGCGCCTTGCAGCGGTGGGCTAAGGTCCTCGTTTCACTTTCATACAGGGAAGTCAGCAGAATGACCGCAAACGTCATATCATACGTCAGTGTCATCTGCCCCAGACTTTTGTGGCGCTCTTTTAAGGTTCTGCATAGTCCGCAGTAATATGCCTTATATTTTCTCAAATCCTTCACTTTAAGCTCAGGTTCACAAATCATAACATAGCCAAACATAAATTTCTTCTGTATCCGGGATACATTTCTCCTTTTCACTCTATCTTATTGAACATTAGTCGTTCAATAAGCCTGCATTCATGTTATTATAACACCAATCATATACGTTGAAAAGAAATTTTGGCAATGCAGCCGGAACGTCAGCTGATTTTCTTCTTCACGAGACGAATCACCAGAAATAACACCCCTATGAAGAGCGCTGCTTTGATAAAGGCTGAATATCTTGCTATGTATACCAGTACGACTTCCCATGATGCCCCCAGTATTGCTCCCAGGGACACAAGCAGTATATTCCATACCGTACTCCCGATAATCGTATAAGTCAGAAATACAGGCATATTGATTTCCGCCATTCCCGCGGGGACAGACACAAGACTGCGGATAATCGGAATACACCGTCCAAACAGAATTGCCTTCTTTCCATGCTTATCAAACCACCCGATTGTCTTCTCCATATCTGCCTTTTCAAATCCCAGCATCCGAAAGGCTTTTCCCTTTGTCAGCTTATCCAGCCTCTCCGGATTGAGGGCAGTTCCTATCCAGTACAATACCAACGCCCCGATGGTGGATCCAAGGGTTGAAAATATTATAACCCCTGGCACTGTCAGCCGCGTATAAGTTGTCATAAAACCTCCGAAAGTCAAAATTACCTCCGAAGGAATCGGAGGTAAAATATTTTCTACCGCAATCAGAAAACAGACTCCCAGATATCCAAACTGGTCCATGATCCGAATTATAAATTCCTGCATATACTCATCCTTATTTCATGATATATCTGTTACATAAGTATATGAGGAGTTTAGAAAATCATTCCTTCACAGATACCGCCTGCCTCTGTTTTCTTTTTGGAGGATGAACCCTGATAGAAAGCAGTTCTTTCACTTCACCGCATATTTGAGGAGTAGTCACATCTATCATCAGCCATCTGGAGCCGTTGAATACAGAGGTGTTTTTGTACAGCTCCTGCAGATAATCACTAAATGAACTCAGTATGAACTCTGCCTCCGGGGCCTCTTTCCTTCCAATTGATACCAGGCATGTAAAATATTCCTTGTTTGGATACAAGGTACACAATGCCCTGCTGCTCTTTTTATACTTCACATTCCATCCGGGCGCCCCCGAACATGTGCTGTATTCAATACTGGGGAAAACCATATATGTATCTTCAATGAACTTACACAGTTCATCCCATACCTGGCTTTCCACATAACTGCTGATTTCTTCAAATTCCGGCTTATTTTCTTTTGTGTAGGCATCAATCCATTTCATTAGAAGAGTCCCCCTTTTCGGCGCATAAAGTCCATCCTGTACCATTCCTTATTCCGTTCACCACAAGCTTCTAAGCCAAGCATAGTAGAAGAGAATCCCTCTGTCAACACCTATTATTTAAATGCCATACCTCTGCATTAAACATCTGCCGAAAAGTCCCTGACCAGCCAATCACTTTTTTCAATTAAGTCCTCTATTCTGTCAAATCCGGACTCTTCCAGAAGCTTCATCACATAAGGATTTTCAAGAGGTGTAGCAAATGCCGCATTATCTCCGTATTCATCGACGTACCTGCGTCCTTCTTCCCGGTTCAGAATTGCTTTAGGACCGCCTACACATCCGCCGGGGCACCCCATTCCTTCAAAAAAGTTCGCCTCAGTTTCTTTATTTTGTATACGTTTTATCATCTCACGGCAGGCAGGAATTCCGTCTGCCTGTTCTGCCTGAACTTTTATTTTTCTGTCCGGGCGCAATTGTAATGTAGTTTCCCTCACCGCTTCACTTACTCCTCCGGTACGCGCATAAATCCGCCCTGCACGGGAGGAGTGTTCCTTTTCATTATCCGCCATCTCCGCGGGATTGATATCGGCCGCCTCAAAAATGTCCCGTATTTCCTGAAATGTAAGCACATAATCCACCGCACCTGCAATATCCGGCTCCCTTGCCTCACTTTTCTTTGCCAGACAGGGACCTGCAAATACTGTAACTGCATCTGGGTGCAGCAGTTTTACCATGCGGCCGCAGGCAATCATGGGTGACACTGCTCCCGGGACATGGGGCATCAGTTCATGATATATCTTGCGTATCATGGCAATCCAAATCGGACAGCAGCAGCTGGTAAGCTGATAATCTCCAACTTCCAAAACATGTTTATCAAACTCCAAAGCTTCCTTTAAGGTCAGAACATCCGCCATCAACGCAACTTCCACCATTCCGGTAAAGCCCAGAGCCTGGAATGCAGTGCGCAGTTTCCCCGGCGTAACATCCTTTGTAAACTGTCCGAGAAATGCAGGGGCAACCAGCATATATACAGGCCCCTCAGCCTCCCTTACGGCCTTCATCGCAGGAAGAACATCTTTTCCTGCCGTAATCTTTTCTGACTGGCAGGCTTCTATACAAGCCTCACATCCTGTACACAAATCAGGATTAATCCGTAACTTTCCGTCTTCTCCCACCTCAATTGCATCAAAAATGCAACTATTTTGACAGGCCCGCTCATATTCACATTTTTCACAGGATTCATTAAAGACAACAGGTGCATGATTATGCGGATTCAGCAGACAATCTAAATGATAGGGCTGGTATCCCGGAGGCAAAGGGTCATTCAAAGATATTTTATGATTCAAAACTTCCCGGTAAAGCTGCTCAAATGTCTTCATCTATTATTCCTCCATTTTTCATTAACATTGTTACAGTTCCGTCATGCAAGTGTAACTCAATACTAAAAATATTATAGACGGAATATTGCTTTTTATTACAGTATTGACATTACTGCCGGATATATTTTTCCATAACATAATTTTTCAGCAGAATGCCTGACCGTTCCACCTGCTGCTCCTTCAGTACTCTGTAACCCTTGTTTTCAAAAAACCCCTTTGCCGTTATAGAAGCATGAACCGTGACCTGATGCCCCGCCGCATGTTTCTCAAGCTCATTACAGATGGCGGAAGCAATGCCCTGTCCCTGGTAATCCTTATGAACAAACAGTCTGTCCAGATAATGAGTTTTATCAATATCACCAAAGCCCACAATCGCGTCATGTTTCAACGCAACAATGCTGTAATGCTTTAAAAATGAACGGTTCCATTTATCAAAATCTATCTTTCCATCTGCCCACACATTCACCTGACTAAGGCTGTAATCCCGGATATTTATGAAATGGACAGTATTATAAAACAAGTCTGCAATTTCATTCAAATCTTCTTCGCTGTATTTCCTTAAAAATAGCGTGCTATCCTTTTTCACAATAGTTTCCTCTTCTCCGTTGTATTTTTCTTACAATACCATAGATTTCCGCCTATGTGAAACAATATTCTAATACATCTTATTGATTTGAAACTTTCCAGACGTTATAATGGCACTATTATAAGTGACTAAATCACTTCAAAAATATACGAAAAGGAGATTAAAACAGAATGAAATTTGAAAAGATACTGAATAACAATATAGAAATGGCCCGTATTACCGGAGAGGAGCTGTTAATTACAGATACACAGAGCGCGCTGGACTTAATAGCAACTGCATCATATGAAACACAATGCAACAGAATTATTCTGGATAAGGAATCTGTCTGTGATGATTTTTTTATACTCAGTACCCGCCTTGCTGGTGATATATTGCAAAAATATATTAACTATGGAATAAAAATGGCAATTATAGGTGACTATTCCCATTATACCAGTAAACCACTTCATGACTTTATATATGAAAGTAATCACGGAAAAGACTTTTTCTTCGTTTCTACACTGGATGAGGCTGTTTCCCGCCTCTCAGCCGTATAAGTGACGAATCTTTGAACATCAAACACCTATACTTATTGTGCAGATTAGTAGAATTTCACAGTCCGGCTGTCCTGGTTGAAAAGCTTCCAGCAGACACCGTATATAAACTGCTAAGGTTTACCCTCATTCCAGGGGAATATATTGACAAACATATTTAAAATTCATATACTAAGCTGCTAAGTTAAGTCAAAAAATTGAATATAGGTTTTGGAGGTTTCAAAGTGAACATTAAAAATGTCTTATTAGGCAAACCATTAAAGAACAATGAACTTGCACATGAAAAATTATCAAAGCTATGGGGATTACCCATACTTGCCAGTGATGCTGTATCCTCAGTTGCATACGCTATTGAGGAAATCCTGCTGGTTTTAATTCCTTTTGCCAGTGTCGCAGCATTTCATTTTGTTCCTTATATTGTAATACCCATTCTGCTTCTGCTGCTAATTTTAGTATTTTCATATTCACAGATTATAGATTATTATCCTCAGGGCGGAGGCGCATATGCAGTAGCAAAGGAAAATGTTGGAAACAAGGCGGCGCTGCTGACAGCAGCAGCGTTAATTATCGATTATATTATGACCGTTGCAGTTAGTATCTCTTCTTCAACGGCTGCACTTGTGTCAGCATTTCCAGCCTTTCAGGATCACAAGGTATTGATTTCCCTTGTATGCGTTTTCATAATTACGCTGATTAATCTTAGAGGGGCAAGAGAGGCATCCAAGATATTCGGACTGCCAACTTACATTTTTATTTTTTCTATGGCGTCACTGATAATTGTTGGGTTTTTCAGGATATTAACAGGTACCCTTCATCCTATCGAATATCAGACAGGTATATTTCCTAAGGAGACACTGCAGGGCATTGGGGTTCTGTTCTTACTAAAAGCCTTTTCATCCGGCTGCTCTGCAATGTCGGGTATTGAGGCAGTAAGTAACTCGGTTCCAAGCTTTAAAAATCCTGCAACACGAAATGCAAAGTTGATTTTATGTACATTGGCAGGAATTATTATCTTTATTTTCGGAGGGATTTCACTGCTTGCAGTAAACCTGAAAGTTGGTATAGTTCACGGCCATACCGTATTGTCCCAGCTATCATCAGCAGTTTTTGGACATACCTTTATGTTTTATGTGATTCAGGTATTTACTTCCCTGATTTTGATTCTTGCGGCAAATACTGCTTACAATGGACTGCCCCAATTATTGTATATACTGGCTCATGACGGATATGTGCCAAGGCAGTTTTCTTCAAGGGGAACAAAACTAAGCTTTTCCAATGGAATCGTATTCATTTATATCGTCTCTTCCCTGCTGATTATTGGATTCGGAAGTGATACACATAAAATGGTTCCATTATATTCTGTGGGTGTATTTATATCCTTCACTGTAGCCCAATTTAGTATGTTTCTGAAGTGGCGCAAAATAAAGGAAAAGAACTGGCAGTATAAATGTTGGATTAACGGAGTAGGAGCAATTGTAACACTGGTCGTATCTGTCATTGTCTTCTCTACAAAATTTACAGATGGTGCATGGTTATTAGGAATTGCCATACCATTCCTGATGTTCCTGATGTACTTCATTAATAAACATTATACATTTGTTGCAGAACAATTGAAGCTGGATGTTTTTCACCCTTATGACAAGGTATCCTCCACACAATGTATTGTACTGGTACACGATATCAACAAGCCCTTTTTAAAGGCTATCAACTATGCAAATTCTATTTCCAATAATATCACTGCCCTGCATATCTGCCGTCATCCGGAGCATGCAGAGGCTTTGCGGAAGGAATGGGAGGAGCTTAAAATCCCATGCAAGTTAAAGATTATCGAGACACCCTACCGGGATATTATTAAACCTATGGATCAATATCTGTGGGAAAGGGAAAAGGCATTGAAACCTGGGGAAAATATCTCTGTTATTACAATTAAATTTGTAATAGATCATTGGTATGATAATGTACTTCATAATCAGACCACATATTTTATCAGTCATAATTTAAGCAAACATAAAAATATATCTACAATTGTTCTTCCCTTCCATTACGATTTAAGGAATGTAGAACGCCATTAAAAAAAGAGCTTCGGCTCTTTTTTTAATTGGCATTCTTCTCATCTTTTACTGACACATATTTGTTATCTTTTATATAAAATCTCCACATGTAATCTTTCGCTTCCCCCGTGTTGGGAATCCCTACCCGCCTACAGGATACTAGCGTAAAGTTCTCCTCCTGCCCTTCTTCAATATATAGCCTACTGCCGCATAAATCCTCCCCGTTCAGACCTTTGTCAATCCGAAAGGCACCGCATAATTTCCCAGGTCCGTTCGTCAGCCCGATAATTTGAGATTTCTTTAATTCATGAAGTGGTTTTTTAAATCTGTTCTGGGCCATGAATTCAATTCCTCCCATTGGCTCAACAGCCCTTATCAGGACGGCCTGGGGAGTTCCCTCTTCCCTGGTGACCACATTAAAGCAATAGTACATACCATAAATAAAGTAGACATAGGAAAATCCAGGTCCTCCATACATAACTTCCACTCTTGGCGTCCTTCTCCCGCCATAGGAGTGTGCTGCCTTATCTTCCACCCCCATATATGCTTCTGTTTCCACAATTTTGGCAGAAATCTTTTGCCCGTCCACCTCATGTACAAGCACCTTTCCCAAAAGCTCCTTTGCAACAATTAATGAATCTTTATTATAAAACTCTCTGGGTAATTTTCCCATCGATAAACCTCCCTGCAGCCTTTTTTTGTTCAATAAGTATACCCTATTTATATATAATATATCATAAGCACAGGGCTAGTAAATCCCTCTCTAAATATTTAGGTGTTTTTTGAGATTCTGAATGCTCAATGAAACCTTTCGTCAGCTTCATGTTTATGCTATAATAACTTTTAATAACGTTTGATTTTGTACCGCATTCATTAAAATATGTAGGAGTTTCAGTATATGACAAAAGAAGAAGCAAGATTACTAGTACAAAAGCGCATTGCTGTAACTATTTTTTTAGTATTAACTTTTTTAATATTGATTTATTATTTTTTCTTTTACAGGGAGGATAACACTTTTGTCAGAAAAGATTATTCTTCTGTAAAACGCGTCCTTTTTATCAGCTCCTACAGTGAAAGCTTTGAAACTGTGGATTTACAAAAAGAAGGAATCAAGGAAGGGTTTGCCAACCATAATATTCAGCTCGATATTGAATATATGGATACAAAGAAATACGTTGAAAAAGAGAATGAGGATTTATTTTATCAAACTCTTCGCTATAAACTGAAACACACGGATAAATACGATGCTATATTACTGGGTGATGATGCGGCACTGGAATTTGGAGAAACTTACCAGCAAGAGTTATTCCAGGGAATACCTATGGTCTTCTTTTGTATCAACAATATAGACTATGCAATAAGAGCAGGGACAAACCCTTATATTACAGGTGCAGTGGAAAAACTATATCTGAGAGATACCATTGATATTGCAATTCAGTTCCAGCCTAAGGCAAAAAAAATAATTGCAATATATGACAGTGCCCTATCAGGGCAGGGGGATGAAAAGCAGTTTTTCGCAGCAAAAAATGATTACCCTGAATATCAATTTGAAGGAATCAATTCATCAAACTATACACTGGAGGAGTTTGGAGCAAAACTTGACCAAATATCAGACGACAGTATCCTTATATATATGAGCAGTTTTGAAGATGTAGACGGAAACCAGTATACGATACCTGAAAGTGTCCAATTTATTGTGACACATACTCATGTGCCGGTATACCGAGTTTCTATTTCTGCCGGAATCGGAAAGGGGCTTATCGGCGGAAAAACGGTTTCCTATGAAAAATCAGGCCGTAAAGCTGCCTCAATGGTGCTTGAAATTCTAAATGGAGCAAATGTAGCCGATATTCCGGTAGTTCTAAAGGGAGAAAGTCAGTATTGCTTTGATTATCAGGTTTTAAAAAAGTACAATATTAATCCTTCACTGATCCCTCAGAATGCTGTCATTGTAAATAAAGAACAGACTATTTTTGAAAAGTATAGGAGGGTAATGATTCCGGTATTTCTATTTGTTTTTGTATGTCTGTCCATAATATTTATTACGCTGATTGACAATTTAAAGCGCAGCCGTCTTACAAAAGAATTGCAGGAATCCCACGATAAATTACAGGAGACGTATCGTAAATTAATTATTACGGAAGAGAAATTAAAACAGCAGTATGAGGAAAATCAAGAATACACAAAGTATCTGGAAACAAAAGAAGAAGTTATTCGTTACCAGGCGGAACATGATTATCTGACAGAGCTTCCAAACAGACGCTCCGCTATGGATATGCTGAATATGCTGATTGCCACAAAACAAAAATGTACTGTTATTATTATGGATATTGATGATTTTAAGGAAATTAACGATTCCTACGGACATGCCTGCGGGGATGCAGTTTTAAAGGGAATATCCCGGCGCCTGCTGGATCTTATGCGGGACCAGCGATTTTATGCCTCAAGATTAGGAGGCGATGAGTTCCTTCTAATTATAAAATCTATAGAAACAGGACCCGGCAGTAAATTAATGCTCCAAATAAAACAAGTTTTTTCAAAGCCTATTATCTTTGAAGAGAAGGAACAGTACATAAGAGTGAGCATGGGGGTAGCCTATTTCAAGGGAGGTATAACAGAAGCCGGCGAAATCATTTCAAATGCCGACTTTGCAATGTATACAGCCAAAAAGTCAGGCAAAAATGAATGTTTTTATTACAATTCAGGTATGAAAAATGAAATGATTAACCGTAAAAATATTAAAAGTATCCTAAGCGAAGCCTGCAGACATGATCGGTTCCATGTTTTATATCAGCCCCAGGTTAAGGCCGCAACCGGTATGATAGCCGGCTATGAAGCACTTCTCCGGCTAAAAGACCATGCCATTTCTCCTGCCCAGTTCATATCGATAGCAGAAGAAACAGACATCATATTGACACTGGGCCGCATTGTAACCAAAAAGGTAGTGGAGCAGATGGCAGTATGGAGAGGTCATGGATTAGAGTTGCGTTCTGTCGCAATAAACTTTTCAAGTAAGCAAATAAAAGATAAAGGCTATGTATGCTATTTAAAGAACTTACTGGATAAATACAAGATTCCACCGGAATTAATAGAAATTGAGATTACAGAAAGTATTTTCATAAATAACAATGAAAATGCCATGAAATTGTTCGAAGATTTTTTGTCCATCGGGGTGAAGCTTGCGCTGGATGATTTTGGTACTGGATACTCCTCTATTAACTACCTGACATACATACCGGTAAAAAAGATAAAAATAGATAAATCTCTCGTTGATATTTTCCTAAAAGATGAGAAGGATGCATTCATTGAAAATATCATACGCCTGGCACATTGTCTGGGATTAAAAATCACAGTCGAAGGGGTAGAGGAAGAGCGGCAGCACGAAAGATTAAAAGATTTTGAATGTGACTATATTCAGGGTTACTACTTCAGCCGGCCAATAACTGGAGAAGATGTAGAGCTGTTAAAAAGTCCTATTAAAAAATGAGGCAAAGTCTGATTCGACTTTGCCCTAATTCCTTAATCTATTATAAAGTAACTCTGCTTTAAACGTCTTCTAAATTGCCCCCGCTTCCTCAAGCTCCTTGATAATAATCTTTTTCATTTTCATCATGGCTTGCACCTGAGCATCTGTCTTCGTTAACTCCCCCATATTATATGGCGCTATCTGCCAGGATAAACCAAACTTATCCTTAACCCATCCACACTGCTCTGCCTCTTTAACATGGGATAACTTGTCCCAAAAGTAGTCAATCTCATCCTGATTTTCACATTCTACCGTCATTGATATGGCTTCGTTAAAATGGAAATACGGGCCGCCATCCAGAGCAAGATACTTCTGTCCGTTCAATGTAAATTCAGCAGTAATAATCTTGCCTGCCATACCCTTAAAATGCTCATCAAGACTTTCATCGGGGTACTTAACAATTTCTTGTATTCCGGAGTTGGGGAAAATGCTTACATAATAATTAATCGCTTCCTCACAGTTATTATCACCAAACCATAGTGATGGTACAATCTTTTTCATTTGTTGCCTCCTTTTTAAAAGTGAATTAAGTTTTTTTCGCATGGCAATAAAGTTTATTATTATTTTACGACAAATTATAAAATGATTCCATCAAATAATTACGGTGAATATCTCTCTTTATATCCAACTTATTTCATAATTTAAGACACCTGGGCCTGATATAGCTTTGCATAAATTCCTCCCCGGCAGATTAACTCCTCATGAGTTCCGATTTCTCCAATGTTGGTTCCATCCAATACTACAATTTTATCTGCCTGACGAATAGTTGATAATCGGTGAGCGATTACAAAGGTAGTTCTTTCTCTGGAAATCTCATCCAAAGCAAGCTGAATTTCCTTTTCTGTCTTGGTATCCAAAGCCGAAGTCGCTTCATCTAAAATGAGAATTGGTGAATTTCTTAAGATGGCTCTGGCAATCGAAAGCCTTTGCTTTTGTCCTCCTGACAGTCTGACCCCTCTTTCACCAATGACCGTGTCATATCCCTCTTCCATCTCTGTAATAAATTCATGGGCATTGGCTGCCTTTGCGGCTGCCAGTACCTGCTCCTTACTTGCTTCTTTCCAGCCATAAATAATATTTTCATAAATCGTTCCATTAAACAAAAAGGTATCCTGTAAAACCATACTGATATTGTCTCTCAGACTTTTTAAAGTAACATCTTTAATATCTGTTCCGTCAATATAAATACTTCCTTTCTGGGGATCATAAAAACGGTTTAAGAGACTGGCAATCGTTGTTTTTCCTACCCCTGTCTTTCCGACAAAAGCTATTGTCTCTCCTGGTTCTACTTCCAGATTCATATGTTCTAATACATAGTTTTGGTCATTATAGGAAAAAGATACATTCCGAAAACTTATCCTTCCCTTTGCCCTTGGAAGATTCTGTGCATTTGGCTTTTCTTTTACATCAGGCGTCTCATCAAGTATTTCAAGCACACGCTGACAGCCTGCCGAGGCATTTCCTGCCATCTCTACAAGACCGGAAAAACTTTTAATGGGACCGTAAAACATACTCAGATACATAACAAAAGCCACAATATCCCCTACCTGAACTTCCCCTGATGTTACTAATCTTCCTCCAAAAATCACAACAACAACAGAACCCAGGGCTGTAAAAAATGCAAGTAAAGGATAGGTTGTTTCAAAGAAAAAGCTGGCTCTTAAATAAACTTTACTATGTTTAAGAGAAAGCTGGGAAATCTTCTTTTCTTCTTTCTCCTGCTGATTAAATATCTGGATTTCCTTAATCCCAGAAAAATTGTCCTGTACAATGCCGGACAGTTCTCCTCTGACCTTGGTATTCTGACGCCAGATAGGTGCCAGGTATTTTCCCTGCCACAACGTAATTCCCAGAAGAAAGGGAATGGTAATCAGGCTTACAACCGCCAGTTTCACATTAATAAAGAATAGCACAAAACCAACACCAAAAAAGGTCAGCAGATTTACAACAAAATCAGGAATCACATGGGCCAGCAGCATCTCCGCTTCCATAGCATCGCTGATCACCCGGCTTGTCAAATCCCCCGTCCGGCTGTTGTTAAAATACTTAAGGCTCATACATTGGAATTTGGAGTATAAGCGACTTCTCCAGTCTGCAACAAAATGTAGTGCTGCATAATGGTTCAAGTATCCTGCAAGGGAAGAACCTCCTGTCTGCAGCACAGTAGCTGCCAAAAGCAGAACCCCTATTTTCATAGCCTGTATCCCAAATTCCGATGTATCACCTGCTGCCAGCCCAGTCAGTTCCCTGAGAGCCCACGGCGTATAAAATCCTGCAACGGTAGATACCATGACAGCAAGTAAAGCTATTAAAAGATGGAGCCAGTATTTCCTCGCATCTTTCAGAACACGGATTACGGTGTTCATACTGCTACCCCCTCCTTTTTATGATATCCGGTCACAGATTCTTCCCCTTGAATCACATCATAAGTAAGGCAAATAGGTCTTCCTGTGCGAGGTTCCTGTACAATCACCGCATCAATCTGGAATGTTTTTCTAAGAACCCTGGCAGTCATTACTTCTTTGGGAGAACCATGCTTTATTATTTTCCCTTTTTGTATAGCTATCATATAGTCTGAAAACCTGGCTGCAAGATTCAAATCATGGAGAACCATTACAATCGTGCAGTTCTGGTCTCGATTTAATTCGAATAAAAGACTTAGCACTTCTAACTGATGGGCAAGGTCCAGATAGGTAGTTGGCTCATCCAGCAGAATTAAGTCCGTCTGCTGAGCCAGTGCCATGGCAATCCAGACTCTCTGCCGCTGGCCTCCTGATAAGGTATCTACCTCCCGGTTCTCAAACCCTCTCAGCTTGGTAACCTCCAAAGCCCATTTTACAATTTTTTTATCTTCCGGGGTAAGCTTTCCAAACCCTTTTTGATGAGGAAAACGCCCATAAGCTACCAGTTCGCTCACTGTTAATCCGCTGGGGGCAGTGGGGGTCTGGGGCAGAATCGCCATTTTCTTTGCCACTTCTTTTGTTGATAAATTCCGTATATCATCTCCATCCAGATATACCATCCCGCACTTGGGTTTCAGAATACGTCCCACTGCTTTTAGCACGGTGGATTTCCCACAACCATTAGGTCCTATAATGGAAGTAACTTTTCCATGGGGAATCTGCATATTTAATTCTTTTACGATTAATGTATCATCATAAGCAATATCCAGTTGTTCTGTTGTAATACTGTTCATAGTCTCCTCCTTTAATTTGACCTTGCCAAAAGATATAGAAAATACGGAGTACTGAGCACTGTAATAATAATACCTGTAGGCACATCTGACCCAAGACTGACGGTACGGGTAATGGTATCTGCCAGCAGTATAATAATGGAAGCTGTCAGGCAGGAAGCAGGCATCAGGAGCCTATGATTTGGTCCCACCAGTTTCCTTGCCATGTGGGGCGCAATCATACCTACAAAGAAAAAATTACCCCCTACAGCCACACTGCCTGAGGAAAGTGCCACTGCTGCAATGGACAGGCCTAAAAATTCAGGTTTTACAGCCACTCCCAGTCCCGCAGCTGTCTGATTTCCAAGATTTAAAGCATTCAGTATTCGTGATTTATAGAATGTGTAAACAAATAGTATTAAAACCCAGGGTGCCAAAACTGCAATATAATTCCAGTTGTCTCCCCATAGACTGCCTGCACTCCAACGCTGGATAAAGTCCATCTGATTCTGATCCAGCTTTAATGTCAGCAATGTAGTCAAAGCGCCATACCCGCTTCCCAAGGCAACACCGGTCAGAATAAGGCCTGTGGGAGAGATCTCTTTTCCCCTCCTGTAAGAAAGCAGATAAATAATTGCTGCCGCAGTGATTCCTCCTATAAAAGCCAGTAAGGGAAGTGCAATAATGGAGGACATTCCCTGCACCCGGAAAAACACTATAAACATCAAGACAAAAAGCCCCGACCCGGAACTGATCCCAAGGGTTCCCGGACTTGCCATATCATTGCGCAAAAGGCTTTGCATAATGCAGCCGGAAGCTCCCATTCCAATTCCTACAAGAACTGCCAGAATAATACGCGGAAGGCGGAATTCAAATACAATCAGATTTTGTTTTTCTGTTCCTTTTCCAAGAACTACATTAAAAACCTCCCCGGGAGTAAGATTCATTTTCCCTGAATTCATACTTATGACAGCAATGACCAGCATGAGCGCCATCATAATAAGAATCATCCAGATACCACGGTTCATCGTATATCTTTGTTTCTTCATTATTCAAACTCCCTCCTTTGTTTTCTTGCAAGATAAAGAAAATAAGGAACTCCTATTATAGAAAAAATAATTCCGATTGGGGTTTCATAAGGCTTGTTAATTAATCTTCCAATTAAATCCGCTATAACTGTAAGCAAAGAGCCATAAAGTGCTGAAGCAGGAATAATGTATCTGTAATCCACTCCTATCATGTGGCGGATCATATGGGGTGTAATCAACCCGATAAAGCCTACCGGGCCTACCACAATAACAGAAAGCCCTGTAAGCACCAGGACAATCAGTGTAGAAATCCCTTTCACAGTTCCTGTTTTCAGCCCCAGGCCTGCTGCCACTTCTTCCCCCAGACTTAAAACTGTGACCGATGGCGATATTGCAATCGCTGCCATCATACCGACAGCAAAAAAAGGGGCTACAATCAGAAGTTCACTCCATTTAGCTCCCGCAGTACCTCCTGCGGTCCAATAGGCCAGTGCGTGTCCCAAATGGTATTTAATGGACAAATACTGGCTGAAGGCACCAAACAGCATGGAAATGGAAATTCCGGCCAATACCAGTCTTTGAGGAGTCATTCCTCTTTTTCCCATAGAAGCAATAAAGTAGGTCATGCCGGTAGTAACCGCTGCCCCTATACAGGCAAGCAGCATTTTTCCTCCATAGCTTCCAGAAGGAAAGTATGCCATGGAAATAGCTATAGCAAAGGTGGCTCCGCTGCTGATTCCCATAAGACCGGAGTCAGCAAGGGGATTACGGGTCGTTCCCTGCATAATTGCACCACATACCGCAAGGCTTGCGCCTACAATAATGTTTGCTGCGGTACGGGGAAGGCGAAGAGTCTGGATAATCTGATGTTCTGTCATTGCGGGATTAAATTTAAAAATTGCTTCCCAGGCAGTTGACAAACTCATGTCGGCAGCACCGAGTGAAACGGAAGCTGCCGACATAAGCACCAGTAAGACAAACCCTGCCGCCATATAGATTGTAAAACTTACAACACCATGACGTGGTTTCTTCTGGGTGTTCATTTGCATTGTTATCTTGTTCCTTTCAGAGATTTATAAAGCTTTTACTCAACAAGAGAATTGATTGCATTTACAATATAATCTAACTGTTCCGTCAGACTCGTAACATCGGAGTAATAGAAAAGACCAAGCATTTCACCAGGAATTTCTGCTACGCGGCCTTCCTGAACTGCAGGAATACTCTTCCATATCTCTGTCTTCGCATATTCGGATTCCTTTCCTTCCTGCTGGAACCAAAGAATATAATCCCCAAAATATTCATGGGCAACTTCATAGCTTATGGAACCTCGGCCTTCGCCAGTTTCTTCTATCAGCTCTGTCAACTTTTCAGGCATCGTAAGTCCCAAATATTCATAGACCACAGTACCACCTCTGGATCCCGTTTCATAATACACACCGCTCCATTCTCCGGATGGGCCCCAATCTTCCATAATACTAAAAGTCTTTCCTTCAAAGTTTTCCCCCTTCAAAACTTCCTTTGCTTCTGTAAGCTTTGTGGTAAAAGTATCAACTGCTGCCTCTGCCTCTTCTTCCTTCCCGGTGGCTTCTCCAAGAATGGTAAGACGTTCTGTCGGCTCAATGTCTTCTGTTACTACAAGTACAGGGGCTATTTTACTGAATTTATCAAAGTCTTCTTCACTATAAGTAATAATAAGATCCGGTTCCAGAGTCATAACATTTTCAGGCTCCCAGGAATCAATTTTGGTAGAAGCCAGCAGTTCTTCATAAAATGGCATGCTTTCCTGCTCCCATGCATTATAACCTACCAAATTCAATCCAAGTGTTATCACTTCACCTACATACCAGTTTGCTACCACTCTTTGGGGATTTACAGGAACTTCAATATCCCCTTTTATGGTACTTACGGTTCTTGTGCCAGTTTCTCCGGCTGTTTCAGCGGCATCCTCTTCGGCAACTGAATCGGATGTAACAGCGGTATCTGTATTTTTTGTATTACCGCATCCTATTAAAACAGAAACAATCAAAACTGCTGTGCCTAAAACTGATAAAAATTTTTTCATAAAAGTCTCCTTTAAATATATTTTTTAATTAACAGATGCGCGCCTATTCTGTTTTGTTAGTTAGATACAGCTAACTCATTTGAAATAGTAGCATTGATTTTATAAAACGTCAATGGCCCTTTCAGAAAATGCAAGAAGTTTCATTTTCTTTTGCTACTTGTTTTACATGTAATTTACTGGAATTTTCATTAGAATTATATATTTTATTTTTTCAAATCGGAGTATCACTCAATCATATTGGAGTATTGATAGATTTTGACCCTCATGCTATAATGAGCCATATTTAAAACAACGACGGAGGGTAAAAATGGATGAATATACAAAAACTTCCTGGAGGGGATTTGCAGAAAAGTACAACTTAACGGATGCTGCATATGGCAGAGGCCTTATCTACTATTTCCCTCCAGACTGGTCCCATGGATGGATAACAGAGATGAACCCTGCAAAGGGATTGTATGGGGCCAGTACCTGGTTTACCCCCAACCAAACTATGATTCATACCGTGGAGACCGACAAGCCTTGTATGTGGATTCTGTGTATCGACAGTGGTGAGATTACCTATACCCAGCAGGGTAAAAAAGCGGTTACGCTTTCAACGTTTAACCATGTTATTATAAACCCCGGGAAGAAGTTTAGATTTACTTTTAAAAAAGATATGCATTACTGTTTTACCAGTGTTCTGATTTATGATGACTTTATAGACTCCTATATAAAAACCCGGACAGATCCGCCTAAAATCAATATAGAAGATGCCAGGCAATGGAAGGATATAAATTATAACACCCCCGATACTCTGCTAATTATGGAACAGATCCGATGGAATGTACGGAATGCAGATATCCCTCTCCTTGGCTATGAAGGAATGGTATTGCATCTTCTCACTTGTATTGTCAGAAACTTCCCCCAGGTACCTAAACGCAGAAGCGAAAGACGTCATTATGTTACATGGGAATATGAGCAAAAAGTATATAAGGTGAGAAACCGAATTGACCAGGATGTTTTACATCCTCCTGCCATGCAGGAATTATGCAGGATAGCCGGTATGAGCGAAAGTAAGTTAAGGCTTTCCTTCAAAAATCTCTATGGAATGGCACTGTATGATTATATCAGAACGGAAAAAATGAAAAAAGCCATGCTGCTTATGGGTGATGATCACTTAAGTATTAGAAATATTGCTGAAATCTGCGGGTATAAAAATGCTGCAAAATTTACAGCCGCTTTTAAGGAAGTTCACGGGATAACTCCAAGTTTTTTCAGAAAGTCCTTTAATTTATAAGCAAGCTTTTTGATATCATACTCTTCTAAAAGAACATCAATATATTCTTTTTCCCTTCGCTCATTGATTCTCGTTTTCTTCTTGCCATAAAAACAGCCTTCTATGATAGTATATTTTATCATAGAAGGCTATTACATTTACTATTTTACGGACTTTTTTACAGGCCCCTTTGCCCCTTTTCTTACTCTGCTTTTTCGATGATAATACGATCATCCTTGAACGTCAAAATATCTCCCGTAGCTATTTTTTTATAATCTTCTTCAGAAATATTGCGGAGTGCCATCCCGCGTCCATACATTTTTTCACCGATCAGCGGCCCTAATGCCAGAACTGGTTCTGCTTCCAAACATAATATTGCAGCGGGTGCCGTTCCTCTCTTAACCATTTCTATCAGAACCCCGGACCCTGAACAAGAGCCCCGATCATAAGGAATACATAAAACCTTATTTGTTAACACCTCTCCACACAGGTCGTGGTGAACATCCAGAATCCGCCCTGTGACAGTATCCACGCCTCCCCAGAAGCTTAACGGCTTATTTGAAACAAGAGCCTCTGCTTTCGGATTTCCTTCCAGTAATACCTTAGTATTTTTAATTACTATCATTTGAGCCGCCCCCCTTCTGGCTTTTTCCCTGTCAATGCGGCTTCTACACAGCCTTTCATATCAGCCATTGTGATATTGACTCCGGCAATGGAAGGAGCATATTGTGCTGCTTTGCCTGAATTTGTTACAAAGTGCTGCCCTTCCCATACTCCGTCACATTCCATTTCCATCAGGCAGGTATCTTTTAAAATCACTGCTCCGGACGCTTCTATCGTTTTGGATACTCCGGCCCTTTGAGCCAAATCATATACCGTCTGATTTGTCTGTATCCAGAATTTTGTATTCTCCGATACTTGTTTTCCTTCTATTAATTCTGCTATTTCCCTCACTTCCGGGAATGAAAGATGTGGACATCCAACGAGAACAAGATCTACCTTATCCTTCTTCGCCGTATTCAGCCGCTCTTCCATCTCTTGCATCTCTTTTGGTGTGATCTTCACTGTTTTGTAGTCTTTTTTACCCTGAAATGCAGTTTCTAAATCCGGAGCTTCCGGTGTTATTCCTACTACATGGAACAAAGCTACCGCACCGCCGGATGCTGCCGCTGCCGACAGTGACTTTAAATCATCCGGCATTGTATGTTCCGGGAGACCTTTAATGACGGGAACTTTATTTACCACAATCTCTCCTACCAAATATCCAAGAACTGCATAATCCACACTGTCCTGAAACCACTCTTCGTCAAAGTTCTCCAGCTCAAACAGCATATCTCCTGCTCTGTTCTCCTCAATGTACAGTCCATATTCAGGAACACGTCCGACTACCGCACAACACACATCTACAAGGTCCGGAAGTCTTTCGGCCCTTGCTCCAATCACTGAATTGACATAATTCACTGCATTGGATTCGGACCAGCTTACAACTTCACCAAAACCGGGTACATTCGTACATTGGTAGGGAGCACACGTCCATGTGGGAATGACCCCAAGCTTCAAATATGCATCTTCAAGCCGCCTGCTCTTTTCAGCAAATCCCTCCGTAGTACCAAGCTTTTTCCAATCAACAATGTCTCTGGAAACCGGGTTAATTGTAGTTGGAACGGCAACCCTGGCCCCATTGTTTAATAAATATTCAATAAATTCTGTCCCAGCATCCCATATCGTCGTATAGGCAGCAGCATCAATATGAGCATTTTTAACAGGCAAAAAGCGTTTTGCCCCAAATAGTTCCCCCATTTTGACAAGAATCTCCATGGCCTGTTGAACACCCTTGCCCATCTCCCCGTTCAACATGCGCTGTTCATCATCCGAAAGTCTCATGATTGCCCTCCTTTGTCGTTTCTGCTTATTAAAAAGCAAAGCAAATACAGCTCCAAAAACCAGCTTCTTTATAGGAGTTATCATATCAATTCGTCTATCTTTTGTCAATCTGGTGCAAAACAGCTCTTTTGGTTACAGGTATCCAAACCTCGAATTCAGCCTGCTGAGGGTCAGGGTTAAGATACACTTCAATATCCGGCCCATTATCATATTCGTAACCGGAGGTAGGGAGCCATTCCGCTACAATGCGCCGTTCTAACTCTTGAATAGCCTGAGGACAAGCACCTTCTCCGGGGAAAATTGCCCAGGTAAAAGCCGGTACAATATACTCTTCTAAACCTTCATCAACTGGGGCGGAACTTGAAACAGCAATAAAATACTTCCATTGCTCTTCATCATTACATACACTTACCCCTAAAACTCCCATGACCGGGGAATCCATCATCCCCGCCAGCTTCTGAATTGTTCCATTCACCGCCGCATCCTGCCACATTTGCGGAACAATCATAAAATTTTCTTCAACTTCCTTGTGAAGCGGCTGGGATACACCAACAATCCGAAACGCTTCTTTCTTTTCAATACGATAATTCAATTCCTCAACTCCTTTAACCATAATTTTAAACATGAGCGGCGGAAAAGATTTTACAGCCACACCACCGCCTTTTACAAGTGACGGAGCAATTCCATGAACAGTCTGAAAAGCCCGGTTAAATGCAGTAGGCGAATTGTACCCATATTTTTGAGCAATATCTATAATTTTTTCGTCACCACCCTGCAAATCTACCGCAGCCAATGACATTTTTCTCCTGCGGATATATTCAGACAGCGGAACATTCGCCATGTATGCAAACATTCTCTGAAAATGGTAGGCAGAGCAGCAGGCTATTTTCCCAAGCTCCTCATAATCAATTTCCTTCGTCAGGTGTTCCTCAATATAAATAATCGCTTTGTTTAACCGTTCAATCCATTCCATTTTTGTCAGCTCCTTCTTTATCATTATAAAAACTATTTTCCATTTTTTCCTCTCTTTCTCTGCACAAAAAAGAGAGGTTGTTCTTGTTTATTTTTAAGTATTACATATCTGGAAATTAAGCGCAAATGTTTTCTTCTATTCTCTTTCTGCTACATAATTAGGCTGCCAACCGGCAGCCTAATTGCAAAATACTAATTTAATTTTCCTTCAGCATAAGAGAGAAATAGTCTTATTTATACATTCTGAATGATATTTAATCGAAACTTTGCCCTTTCAACGGCATTTTCGGGCATCCATACTTCTTTGCCCACCAGCTTGTAATGAGCGGAGCCAAAATGCAAGTAATAACAGTTGAGGCAGCAACCTGAACAGTGGCAGATGCAACAAATGGCTCCCATGCCGCATCTATAATCGCAACTGCTGCCGGTACTCCAATTGCATTCCCCGCAGTTGTGGATACCGCCCATGCGGCATATCCGGGCCTTCTTCCAACAACTCTGTCGAAAAACACGATAAAGAACCCTCCGATAAACACGGTTGTAAGTCCAAGCAAAACGCCCGGGAAACCTCCTTTTATAATGCTGGAGAGATCAATACCTGCCCCTAACGCAAAACCTATAAGTGGTATAATTGCGGTTCCCATAGGAGAAAATAACTCCCGGAGTCCTTTATCTAAGTTCCCCAGCAGCATTCCTAATAAAATAGGAATAATTGCCGCCAGCAAAGACATAAGCGGGATACTCGCCAAACCAGAAGCTCCTAATGCAACTAACGTAAAGAATGGTCCGTCATTTAATGCCAGCAATGGAAAACATCCGCAATCTGCTTCATCGCCATAATTCCCCATCAATGTTAAATAAACACTTCCATTACTATTCGTAACTGCACTAATGATTGCCAAAGTTGTCAGACCAAAAATTCCTTCCATGCCAAACAATTTACCAATAATAATTCCCAGCAGGGCTCCAACCGCAAACTTTGAAGCAAGAAGTATGCCACCCCGTTTTAATACTTTCGGCATATCTTTTACTTGTAATGAAGTTCCCATACAAAACAATTGTGCCCCCAATAAGGTAGAAACTCCTGCACTAGAAAATAGTGCTGTTGTAAGCCCTCCTATCTGCAGAGCCCCTGGAAACAATGTGTTAATTAAGCTGCCTAAAAGTAGTGGTACGACCATCATTCCGGCCGGAATCCTTTTTAAAAAATTTAATATCATATGTATGCCTCCTCATAATATTTGATATTTAAGCACAATAATTTGCTTTTCAATCTTTTTACTCTCTCCTCGCTGACTCAAGTAAAAGTCTTTCAACAATTTCAATTCCGATGTCATCACTGCCGCAAAATCCTCCTTTTGCAACTAGCGGCATCCCATGGTACTTTCCAATAATTCTTCCCACATCAATTTGAGCCACAATATTATCCATAGCCTGTATGCACTCTACTTCAATTTCCCTGCACACACATTCCATTGTGTCTCCTCCCGTCAGGAAAAGTCCAGCTACCCGCTCCTGCCCAACAGCCTCTAAAACTCCTTTGGCGATTTTTGCCAAACCTTTATTGATTAGTCTTGAAGCTGTTCCTGCTTCATAGCTATGTCTTTCATCCTCCTGTTGTAAATCCACAACCATATGCAAAGCTGTTTCTGCAAGAACTGTTTTGGGCCTTGGCTCCTGATGAAAAAGTTCTTTTATCTTTTGAACTGAATTCTCAATCTCTTTTTGTGCTGTTTCACCTCCTTCTATCAGCGCAGCAGGGGATACTCCTACTGCTATATTTCTATCATCTGCTTTGCACAAAGTTTCCACTTGAACCTTTGTCGCCGGATTAGCACTGCCGATAATTGCAAATACAGTCTTTCCTTCTTCCGGTACAATCCCCTTGGGAATATTCGGCTTTTCTTCTTTTATAATTCCTCTTTGGTAAGCCAGCTTCATGGTAAATGCTCCCGGATCTACCGCCAGTACATTCCAATTAAGGTCAACACACACTTTGGCAATCCTGTCAATATGCTCCAAAGTAATAGCATCTATAATTAAGACTTTATGACCTTGCTTTACCGCTTCTTTCATCTGATTTCTAAGTGTTTCTTCCCCGTTTAAAACATTGCCTAATGTAATCAGCCCTACCCTGCGTTTTGTCTGCTTTTTTATTAAATCCAGGACAAAGCTTTCCGTTACAGGTGTCTTAACATCATTGGCAACAGGTGTCTCGGTTAAAATCACTCCATCAATTACGGAATATCCGCCTATGCAAATTCTTCGTGACTGGGGCATCGCCGTTACCATGACTGCTATCATATCGTCATCTAAGGTGTCCAGCATTGCATCTATCTCAACCCCGATGCCGCCCCGCAGTGTAGTATCAATTTTTTTTGAAAAGTATTGAATTCCCATATTCTTTAATGCCCGGGTTGCCTGGGAAACTTTTTGATACGCTTCCTCCGGTTTTAAATGTCTGCTATTACTGCTGACGTATATTGCATCCAGCTGATTCGCCCCCTGAAATGCCTGCACTGCCTCCGGGTCAAAAAACAATCCTGTTTTCGCCTGTGACCTGGCTACTAACACGCCTGAACTTGCCGTTCCTGTAAAATCGTCTGCCACAACTCCAATAATTGCCATGATTTCCTCCTCTACTTCTTTTCCAGTAAAGCCTTGGCATGCCGCACTGTTGAGTGAATAGCTGCCGTCATGCTTACATTTGTTGCAATGCCTTTTCCTGCAATATCAAAAGCGGTTCCATGGTCCACAGAACATCTCAGCACCGGCAACCCTAAGGTTACGGAAACAGTCCTCTCTAAATCTAAGGTTTTACACGGCATATGCCCCTGATCGTGATACATCGCTAAAATTGCATCAAATTCTCCTGTTTTTCCTCTTGCAAAAAGTGTATCGGGAGGAATGGGACCTGTCACATTAATTCCCCGTTTCTTTGCTTCCTCCAATGCCGGTATGACTTCCCGCAGCTCTTCGTCCCCAAATAATCCACCTTCTCCACAATGTGGATTAATTCCGGCAACCGCTATCAGAGGATTTTCTAATCCTAATTTTCTAAGCTCTATATCCATTCTTTCCAATTCATTTAAAATATTTTCTTTTGTAGCATATTTAATTGCATTCATTAGTGACATATGTCTGCTTAAATGAAATACCCGCATTCCAAGACAGTCAAACATCGTCAGAACATATGGCGCCTTTGTCCCATCCTGGTAAATTTCCGTATGACCTTCCTGCTTTACACCTACCATTTTTATGGATTTCTTATTAATAGGAGCGGTAGTCACTGCATCAATCTCCCCCGCAAGACCTAATTCAATTGATTTATTAATTGCATCAACAGCAATCTGCCCCGCTATCTTCTGCTCTGCCCCCCACTGAAGTTCACTTAATTCATACTCTCCAGTTTTAACCACATCAATGGTACCATGCTCAAATTTAGCCTCTGATACCTTTTCTATTTCCCGCAACTTGATGTTTTGCTCCTCTAACACTCCCTGAGCTCTTTCTAAGACTCCTGCGCATCCAATGACCAACGGCCGGCATATTTTATAAATCTCTTTTTCCCTAAGGGTCCGTACGATGATTTCAGGTCCTATCCCTGCCGGGTCGCCAACTGTAATTCCGATAATTGGCATATGTAATTCTTTCATATTTCCCTTTCCTTTCAATCGGTATATTTGTATTTTGTTTTTCTTTCTATTAGTATATTATTATTTTCAATCGAAATCAATATGTTTTCAATCGTCTTTTTTCACAAATTTATTCCCTTCTTTTTGTTGCTTTCTTCCAAAATCTTTAGACTTAGAAAGCGCAATTTTTTTGTTTGCACACAAAAAAGACCACTGCACAATGATAGTGCAGCAGCCTTTTAACAGCTAACCTTTTCTATTAAACGATATCCATATCTACCTTTACTTTTTTTGCCAAGTGTACAATTTCCTTCGTAACATCCGTATCAGTAATCACTTTATATATATCATCCATCGGGCATACAGTAAATAGATTACTATTTCCAAACTTTGAACTATCGGCAATCACATACGATTGATTTGCCATCTTGATAATTTCCCGCTTTAAGTCCATTTGGGGGGTCCCCATTGAAGTCAAACCTACTTTTAAATTGATTCCGTTTACACCTACAAAAGCTTTATTCACATGAAATTGTCCCATTGCATTCACGGCAATATTATCCAAAGCCGACGGCGGATTTCCCATCACCTGCCCACCTACAAAAAACAAATCTACATGCCTGGCAGTTGATAACTCTGCTGCCGAAATTAACGAATTTGTTACTACCACAATATGCTTCTCCGGATGCTCCTTAATATATTTTGCCAGATAATATCCAGTTGTAGAATCATCAATCATAATGGAGTCTCTGTTTACTATATATTCAAATGCCTTCTTAGCAATACGATATTTTTTATCGCTGTTTAAAAAACATTCTCCGGGTACAAATTCAACACTTAGCCCTTTCTCTATTTTCACCGCTCCGCCATAAGTTTTTTTCAAAACACCCTGCTCGTCCAGTTTTCTAATATCACTGCGGATCGTAACCTCAGAACATCCTAAACGGTTACTCAAATCTATTACATTAACGCTTCCATTCGTCTGTACTTCATCTATAATAACTTCAAGTCTTTCACTCATCTTCATATTTTCACCCTTTTCATATGTGCTTGAATTTCTGTCAAATTAATTATATTATAGAAAACCCAATATTTCAATTGAAAATGGTTTTACGTTTTCCTCTATTGACTCCCAAGGCAACATAATGGATTCAAGTCTAAAGACAAAACAAACGCTAATAAAACTCCTGGAAACAAAGCTTCGTCTTCGTACACTTCTTTTTACAACATACCCAAATATTCCCCATACCCCTCTTCTTCCATCTTTTCTTTGGGAATAAACCTTAAAGACGCACTGTTAATACAATACCGTAATCCTCCCTGGTCCGCAGGGCCATCTTCAAATACATGCCCCAGGTGTGCATCTCCATTACTGCTTCTTACTTCTGTTCTCACCATACCATGACTTCTATCCGTAATATTTTTAATCAAATTGGAGTCAATTGGCCTGGAAAAACTGGGCCACCCGCATCCTGATTCAAATTTATCATCGGATAGAAATAAGGGTTCACCCGTAGTGATATCAACATAGATTCCTTCCTCAAAGGTATCAAAATATTCATTGCGGTATGGAGGTTCTGTTCCCTTATTCTGAGTTACATCAAATTGCATTTCATTCAGACTTGCTTTCAGCTCATCCCGTGTCTTTTTCACATACTTCTTACTTATATCTACTGCTTTTTCCGCTTTCTCAAATTTGTCAACACCAATATGGCAGTATCCGTCAGGATTCTTGTCTAAATACTTCTGATGATATTCCTCTGCTCTATAATAATTGGCAAGAGGTTTTACCTCAATAGCAATCTTCTCTTTGTAGCCTTTCTGAAGGTTATCTATAGAAGCTAAAATAGCTTCCTCATCTTTTTCATCTGTAAAATAAATTCCGGTTCTGTACTGTGTCCCAATATCACCACCCTGACGGTTTTTACTGATTGGATTGATCACATCATAATAAAGCTCCAGGATAAATGGAAGTCCGATTTTATTATCATCATATTCCACTTTTACAGCTTCGGCATGTCCGGTATTCTTGCGGCAGACTTCCTCATAAGTTGGATTCTCCGTATCTCCGTTTGCATATCCAACCTCTGTGGACAGAACACCCGGAATATTCTGCAGATACTTTTCCGTTCCCCAAAAACATCCTCCCGCCAGATAAATCTCTTTTTTCATAAAATTCTCCTTCCTAAATAAACGACTTTTCATTTTAAGTAGCTTTCTCAATTGCATCATTCTTATTCACAACCATCTATATAACAGTTTTACTTTTCTTTGTTTGTTCTCCGAAAAAACCTACCATATATTGTCATTGTATACAGTGCAACTGCACATTTCAAGAAACTTTTTATAAATTAAAAAGAGCTTTGCATTTTCGCTTATTTACTGAAAATTGAACTTCTATCTCTGGACAATGTTTTTGAAATCAGATTAATTAACAATTCCTCAACTGCAGAAATACTTGCCATGCCACAAACAATAACAACCGTTATTTCTTTTCCAAAAACAGGAAACAAAAAAGGAAAGCAAAATAAGAATATTCCTGTTGCCTTATTAGCGTAAGTATGCAGAAAGGCAAGCCGCTGATACTTTATAAGACCAGTAACTATTGAAATCAGGCGCATTGCGGCAATGGCCGCTATCCAATAGAGCCCCCATAATGGAAGGTTAATAACCGGTATAAAAATGAACAACACAATACAAATAAATATCAAATCCGAGATGCTATCAAACACCTGCCCGAATTTGCTGCAGGCATTCATTCTTCTTGCAATATACCCATCTAAAATATCGCTAATTCCACATATCACATAAAAGAAAAAGAATAGAGTTGAAAATGGTTTTACGAACAGCAGGCTGACAGATGCCAATATTCTAATAAGTGTAATGCAGTTAGGAATTCTTTTCATAAATTTCACTCCTTGCACACATCAATCCATTCTATATAGCCAGAGTATTTTTCCAATTCTTCTATTGTAAGTTCAATGGCACTGTTGCTGCTTCCGCAGGCAGGATAGACCGTTTCAAATCGTTTGAGCGATATGTCGAGATAAACAGAAACATCTTTTTTGACAGCAAAAGGGCAAACTCCTCCTACTGCATGTCCGACCAAATCAATCACCTGATCTGGAGAGAGCATCTTTGCTTTTGTTTTAAAATGCCCTTTAAATTTTTTATTGTCAATCTTAGCATCCCCAGCGGTAACAACCAAAATTGCTTGTCCGTCTGCCATAAAAGAAAGGGTTTTTGCGATTCTCTCCGGTTCACAATTCAATGCGGTGGCAGCTAATTCGACAGTTGCACTTGATGCTTCAAATTCCTGAATTCGAGTATCCATATTATATTGTTTAAAAAATGCTTTTACATGTTCAATTGCCATGATATTCTCCCTGCCTATTTATATTATCTATCCCTTACTTAACTTTTGATAAACTAAGTACTAACTCATTTTACATGAGGATACTGTTCAATGCAATAAAAACGGATTATTAGCTGCCATTCGTTATAATCTTGGGTTTTTCATACAGATTCTTTATTATGCGTTTGCTATTATAACATGTATTTGATATCATATAATTTATAAGAATATTCAAAACTGTCAGTTTCACAGGGGTTTTGAATTATATATTAAATAGATATTAAAAGGTGGAAGCAAAATGGATAATCAAGAGCAAAAACATCAGCGCCGTCCCAGGTATAAGGGTACTCACCCAAAAGCTTTTAAAGATAAATATAAAGAACTGCAGCCAGAGTTATATGCTGATGCTGTGGCTAAGGTAATTCAAAAAGGTAATACTCCTGCCGGTATGCATCGTTCAATATGTGTTGACGAAATCTTAGGATTCTTACAAATTACTCCCGGACAAACTGGATTAGATGCAACCTTAGGTTATGGGGGACATACTCTAGAGATGCTTAAATGCTTAAATTCAAAGGGACACTTGTATGCTACCGATGTAGATTCTATCGAATTGCCAAAAACAAGGGATCGTTTAGAGCGTTTAGGTTACGGCCCGGAAATTTTAACAATTAAACAAACAAACTTTTCTAATATAGACCAAATTGTTTCCCAATCAGGACCATTGGATTTTATATTGGCAGATTTGGGTGTCTCTTCCATGCAAATAGATAATCCTGAAAGAGGATTTTCTTTTAAAACAGAGGGTCCGTTAGACTTACGGCTAAATTCATCTAAAGGCATCTCTGCAGCCGACCGCCTTAGAACCATTTCACAAAATGAATTACATGGTATGTTGTTAGAAAACGCAGACGAGCCTCATGCCGCAGAAATCTCTCGTGCAATTACTTCCGCAATAAAAAGAGGAGAAGACATTACAACAACAAATCAGCTCCAACAAGTTATTGCAGATGCGCTGAAGTTCATTCCAGAAAAAGATAGAAACCATGAAGTTAAAAAATCCTGTCAAAGATGCTTTCAGGCGCTGCGAATTGATGTCAATAATGAATTTGAAGTATTATATGAATTTTTAGAAAAACTTCCTGCTGCCATGGCTGAAGGCGGGCGTGTTGCTATCCTTACATTTCATTCAGGAGAAGACCGCCTCGTTAAAAAATCCTTTCAGCACTTTTATCGTGAAGGAATCTATAGAGAAATAGCCCCTGAAGCTGTTCGGCCATCTGCAGCCGAATGTAATTCCAATAGCCGTGCCCGGTGTGCAAAATTACGTTGGGCTATAAAGGCTTAATAAGAAACCCAAGAAAGGTACCATATCAAACTGATATGGTACCTTTCTTGGGTTATTTTCAAAAAACTTGTCTATTTCTTTTATGAAACAGCAGTCTTTCCTCTTTTCCTTTCCTCTACTTTATGCAAATATGACGTAAGCAAAGGGCAAAGAATAGCCGTCACAATAATAGCTGCTGTAATCTGTACCGTAGCAACTGCCGCGACCGCGACCAGGGAAGCATCAGCCGCTGCAACAGCTGCAGGTGTGGCAGCCGCATTGCCTGCGGTAGTCCCGATTCCAGCACCTACCTCTGGATATTTCATTCTCAAAATTTTATAGACAAAGTATCCTCCAAATCCTGTAATAAGTGTACAGGCAGCTCCCAGAATGATTCCGGGAATTCCCGCCTTTAGCAAGTTAGAGAGATGCAGGCCTGCTCCCAGCGGAAAAGCGAAGAAAGGAATCATCATGGTAGCTCCCGGTTCGCAGAATTTCCTAATCTCTTCATCTAGATTCCCCAGTATACAGCCTACTATAATTGGAATCAAACAGCCGATTAATACTGTGATAGGTATTGTAGCAACGCCTGCTGCCCCCAATGCCACCATGGTAAAAAAAGGACCGTCATTGATTGAAAGGATAGAAACAGCCCCTACATCCGTTGCATCGCCGTATTCCCCTGCAAGAGCGGCGTACAAGCCTCCGTTTGAATTGGAAATCGCTCCGACAATGGCAAGAGGAGCCAGGCCTAAAATACCATTGGGACCAAAAACTTTACCGATTATAATACCGATTATGATTCCTGTCAGTACTTTTGTTGCAGTCAGTACAACGCCTTTATACAAGGGCACGCCAGCTTTCTTAAAATCAATGGTTGTGGCGTTGCAGAATAAAAATACCGCCAATATGGGCATTGCCCCGGTCTTAAAAAGGTTCTCCGTAAATGTTCCTCCAAACCAGTCCCATACTCCTGTATCAGTCAGGCCCAATATACTGTTTCCAAAAAGCGTATTGACAATAGCACCTAAAAGCAACGGTACTACCATTAACCCACCTGGTAACTTCTTTACTGTCTTTAATATATTCATATCCTTCTCCCTATATTTTTAATAATCTCAAAACATTATCCACCGTGTAACCAAGATTTTCCCTCGAAAACTTACTGCTGACTGAAAAATCCTGAGGAAGGCGGTTAATTGGAAAGACCGCTGTCACTCCCATCTCATATGCTCTGGCGATTTCCCCATCCTCTGCCCCTCCTACAATTGCAATCAGGGGAACATTACGATTCTTCGTCCTTCCGGCAATACCTATTACAACTTTTCCTCTAAGACTCTGGGAATCCAGTTTTCCTTCTCCAGTAAGCACATAGGAATCATCACTTAAAAGTTCATCGAATTTAACAGTATCCAATACAGTCTGAATCCCCATCTGCAGCTCAGAATTAAAAAACGCCACCATTCCTGCTCCCATAGCCCCGGCCGCCCCGGCTCCCGGAATTTTGCTTACATCCTTTCCTATGGTGTTTTCTATTGCGGCACTTAAAAGTCTCAAGCCCTCATCCAGTTCCCTTATCATCTTTTCATCAGCACCCTTTTGAGGTCCGAATATATAGGCTGCCCCGGTCTCTCCATACATGGGATTATCGATATCGCACATTGTCACAATCTCCACGTTCTTTAGAATGGGGTCCATTTCATCCATGGTAATCCTGGAAATAGAATCCAGAGTTCCTCCGGTTGGGATAAAGACTTCGCCCTTGTCATTATAGAACTTAACACCAACTGCCGCAGCAGCACCGCAGCCTCCGTCATTGGTACAGGAACCACCCAGACCTATAATTATTTTCTTTGCTCCAGTATTTGCCGCAGCAAGAATCAACTGTCCTACCCCATAAGTAGTAGTAAGCTTGGGGTTCTTTCTGTCTTCCACAAGGGGAAGACCTGCACATGCCGCCATTTCCACAACAGCAGTTTCTCCATCAGAAAGCAATCCATAATAAGCATTCATATCTTCAAAATAAGGGTTTTTAACAGTAACATACTTTTTCTCACCCCCTACTGCTGCGATGAATGCTTCCACACTTCCTTCCCCTCCGTCTGCCACAGGGATGGACGCCACCTCACTGTCCGGAAAATGAATGGAAATCTTTTCCTTTATGATATTGCAGATTTCTCCGGAGCTTAAAGTTCCCTTAAAGGAATCAGGTATTAAAATAAACTTCATATTTGTCCCTCCTCGTTATTCAATTACAATGACTGATACGCCATCTGGAATTACAGCAATCTGATAGTCCTCTTTTTTCACTATTTCCTTTGCCTTTTCCATTGCTTCTTCCATGCTGTGAACCGGTATCATATGCAGGTCACGGACCATCTCATCAGGAGCATCCGAAACATAGATAACATGTGCTTTTAACAACACTCTTGCAAAAATCTGGGATTGCCATTGATCAGGTATGGTCTCCTCTGCCTTTCTGTCCAGGAATATCTTCATCATCTTATTTAAGTCTTTTTCATCCCTGAATGTTTCATAAAAAACTCCCCCGCCATGACCATCTACAGATTTGGCAACCATAATAATCACTCCGCCCTCTTTTACAGTGGCTTCCGCTGCTGTCATCCCCTTTACTGCCTGATAAATGTTTTGGTCAAGGGGATATCCTCCATTAGTGGAAATGACTATGTCAGAAGGTATAGCATCCACCCGGCACATGCTGTTTAAAAACTCACGTCCTTTCCGGTGGGCCAAATCACAGTCACCAGAAACACAGTTTATCACCTTATGTTCTGCATCAATCACCACATTGACAATAAAATCAAGCCGCGCAGCCCTGGCTCCATAAAGCATGTCATTGTGTATGGGATTTCCTTCAATGACACCTGTTCTCGCATACTTGCTGGCAATGAACGCTGAATTGTGATTGTACATAACCGTTTCCCGGCTTGCCACACCCGGAAGAACACTCTTTCTTCCTCCTGAGAATCCGGCAAAGAAATGGGGTTCAATAAATCCTTCTCCAATAAGCAGGTCAGCTTCTGCTGCAATCCGGTTGATTGAAAAGTTCCCGCCGGAAGGCAGCTTTCCAAAGAAAACAAGGTTTTCTTTATCATCGCAGTCGTGAATAATGATTTCTTCCTCCCTTACAATATCTTCTCCGAATTTCTCTACCAGTTCATCCTTCGTGGTTTCCCGGTGTAAGCCAGTAGAAATTAATATGGTAATATGGGCATCTTTGTTCCCCTCACGGATCTCCTTTAATAAGAGGGGCATAATCACTTTGCTTGGAACCGGTCTGGTATGATCGGAAGATATAATAACAATCTTATCCTTTCCCGGTACCATGTCTTTAAGCCTGGGAGTCCCTATGGGATTCTCCAGGGATTCCTGTACAAGCTCCTCCTGGCTCTTTTCTGCCTTATATTGATGCAGGCTGGATAATAGGACCCCGGCTAAATGTTCCTCCTCAATATTGGCTTCTATGGTTTCTTTTCCATAAGGCAAGCGAAATGTTCTCATCATACAGTCTCCTTCCGTTTCATTTTAAAACAATTTTATCTATTATTCTCCCCACTTTCAACTTTTTAATTTCAGTTTTTGTTTCATCATGAAACATAATTACGTAAAATTGACTTTAGGCAAGTCCCAGGCTCTGTTTATTTTTATACTTCAAGAAAGATTATATCTATTATTTTAAACATCCTTGTGCTATAATCAGTTTCATATTGAAACAATATTTTATTAAATTACTATTGGAGAAATCTATGAACCGTAAAATAAAAATTTTGGGCATTGCCCCTTATGAAGGGCTAAAAGTACTAATGGAACAGGCGGCTTCCAAGAGAGAGGATATCCAGCTTACTGCAGTAAGGGGCAATCTGGAAGAGGGAAAAAGGATTGTACAGGCTATGGGCCATGAATACCATATCATTCTGTCACGTGCTAATACTGCTGACCTAATCAGAAGTGTTACCCATCTTCCTGTTATTGACATTGGAATCTCCTATTATGATGTACTCCATTGCATCAGGCAGGCAAAAGCAACGGGAAATCCATTTGCCATTATAGGTTTTCATGGGCTGACTTCCATTGCAAAATCACTTTGCGAACTTATGGAATACTCCATTGAAATTATCTCCATCCATTCTGCGGATAACGTAAAAGAGCTGTTAAGGGATGTAAAGGAAAGAGGATATGACACCATCATATGCGATACGGTTTCATATCCTTATGCAAAACTTATGGGAATCACTCCCATCCTTCTGACTACAGGCATTGAGAACCTCAATGCTGCCATTGACAATGCGGTGAAGCATTATAGAAATGAAGCACAATATCTGGACCAGATTTCGATTCTGAAAAAGACCATTTCCAGTACGGAAACGTATACGGTTATCTTTGATACGGAAAAAAAGCTTTTATTTTCGTTCAATGCACAGCCTGACTCTGAGTCTATTCTTCAGAAAATATACAAAACAATAGACGCTTCTCCTTGTGTAAATGCTGATTTTTTTGTCAATACAAAAGGGACTGTTTATTCCGTTCACTGCCGATATCATGAAGAAGAAAAAACTTCTTTCTATATCTGTCATATCAGCACAACCGGAATTCCGCTGACTTATTCAAAATATGGCATCAAAATCTTAAACCGGATCCAGGCAGAGGAATTTTACAGCACCAGCTTTTACAGTATTACAAATGCTTCCAAAGAGTTGCGGCACAAACTTATTCAGATAAATGAAACAAATACTCCTGTTATGATTACAGGGGAAATAGGCACAGGAAAAGACAAGGCAGCCATGCTTTTATACTCCAAAGGACCAGCTAAAAATAATCCTATGTTTACCATAGATTGCTCTCTTTTAAATGGAAGGAATTGGAATTACCTGGTTTCCAATTATAATTCACCTTTTATGGAGAATAAAAACACCATATATATAAGCAATATAGAAAGCCTGGATGAGGCCAAACAGCACCAGCTATTATCCATTATGACCGATACAAACCTTCATCTGCGAAACAGGCTTATTTTATCCTGCTCCAGCGGACACGGGCAGCCTATTCCCCACATTGCCATGCGGTTTATGAATTTGCTTAAATGTTATGTACTCCATATGCCGGCTCTGCGGGAACAGGCTGAGGACATCCCCGCCTCTGCAACCTTATATCTAAACACCCTCAACCAGCAATTAGGAAAACAGGTAGCAAGCATTCAGCCTCAGTCCATGGAGCTTCTTTTAGACTACGATTGGCCCTTTAATATAACACAGTTTCAAAGAGTATTGAAAGAAATCGTCACCTTAACTGATACAAGCCATGTAACCCCGGAAATTATCAGCCAGGTTCTGGAACAGGAATCTAAATTCATTATTTCGAAAGACCTTGACAATGATGCCCTTACGGATGGGCAGGGAGCTGAAAGTATAAGCCCTGTGAACTTAAATCAGCCGCTGTATTTAATTATAAAAGACATTGTAGAATACACCCTGGATAAATGCAAAGGAAACCAGAGTGCTGCTGCAAAAAAGCTTGGTATCGGAAGGACCACCTTGTGGCGTCATTTAAACAGCGATAAGTGAGAGTGAAGAAAACTTCCGCAGACTCTATTATAGTGCTTTTTTATAAAGAGCAATCATATCTTTCAGCGTTGTCTGCCTCGGATTTGCCTTTACGTTAACTGTCTTCATAGCATCTTGTGCCATAGCTTCAATCTTATCCTCTGTAACACCTACTTCAGATAAAGATGCGGGGATTCCCATATCCGCATTCAACTTTTTAATTTCGTCCACCAGCATCTGCGGCTTAAAGTCAACTGCCGGATCTTTTTTACTACAAATATAATTGTACATTTTTTCATATCTTCCCTTATCAGCAAGTGCATTGTATTCTACAACTGTAGGAAGGATAACAGCATTTGCCACACCATGTGGTACGTGGAAGTAAGCACTTACCGGATGGCTCATGGCATGGACATTTCCAAGCTTTGCCCATGCAAATGAAATACCTGCAAAGGTACTCCCCGTCATCATGGCACAGGCTGCCTCCTGGTTCTGACGGTTCGCAACAAACTGGCGGATATTTCCTCCAATCAATTCCATTGCCTTCTCAGCCATTGCATCAGAAAACGGAGATGCAAACACTGATACATATGCCTCCATTGCATGAATCAATGCATCAATCCCGCAGGATGCAGCGATTGAAGCCGGAGCAGTCATAATAAGTTCCGGATCAAGAATTGCATATTTGGGAAGGATTTCATAACTTATAACTGACAATTTATAATTTCTTTCTTCATCTGTAATTACAGCAGAGGCAGTTACCTCACTGCCGGTTCCTGCAGTAGTAGGAATGGCAATCATAGGAACAATCGGTCCCGGAACTTTCGCAAGACCTTCATAATCTGTAATTTTTCCACCATAATTTATAAGAACACCTGCCGCTTTTGCAACATCCATTGAGCTCCCGCCGCCAAGAGCAACAACACTTGTTGAACCGCTTTCCTTATACGCTTTTGCTGCCTCGCCCACAACATCAATCGTAGGATTCGGGATTACATCCAAAAATACTGTACATGTAATTCCGCCCTCTTCTATGATATCCTGAATTTTTTTTACTACTCCGATACTCTCAAGACCGCGGTCTGAAATTAAGAGTACATGATCTGAATTGTTCTCTTTTAAAATTGCCGGAAGTTTTTTCAGGCTTCCCACTCCAAATTCGATATTTTGAGGTATTTTAAAACTAAAGTTGTCCATTATTTTCTCCTTCTATCATCTTGTTATTTATTTTATAAAACTGCCATAACATTTGTAATCAGCATATTTGCACCAATGAATAATAATACACAGTATACGATACGAAGAAATGTCTCCTTATTGATCTTCTTCAGGAATGCCATTCCAAGGAAGAATCCGACTGCTGCACAAGGCAGGCCTACTAACAGTGCTCCTCCAAGATATCCATTCCAGGCTCCGTTTCTAAACTGAACAATTGCATTCCAAGTATTCAGAATTACCCATACCATATTCATAGTGTTACGAAACTGTTCTTTTTCCTTTACCGCTTCAATTGTATATACTGTAATCAGAGGTCCGCCGATGTTAAAGGCACCATGTACTATTCCCCCTAAAATCAGACATCCATAACGGAACACTTTCTTTCCCATTGTATCCTGAGTATCATTATCTACAGGTTTTTTCAGCACCAGTGGATTGATAATATGTTTGACAATGTTCATCAATGCAATCAACGTTACCATCGCGCCGATTAAAATTTTTGCAATTGATTCTGAAATCGCATAGAACAGATAATTTCCGACCAGAATACCAGGCGCACATAAACAGATAATCTTTAACAGATCTTTCCATGAAACTGCTTTCCGGGCTTTTACCCCCAGAAAATATAAAAATGGAAGTGTGATTAATGTACCATACGGTACACCTACTGTAGTTCCAAGTATCCCGTTTGTAACAGAGGCTGCGATAACTGTACAGCCAAATCCTGTGCATCCCTGTACAAAGAAACCAACAATTTGCATCAATCCAACTAATATAAAATCAAATTCAAAAACCATGTTATTCCTCCTAGTTTCTCATTCCTTCTGACTTACCGAAACATTTTTTAAGTCAGACAGCATATATCGGTGCCGTCTGACTCACTCTCAGAATTTCCGCTCAAGTATAATCAATATGTTTTAATTAGAAATGAAGTTCTGTACGCTGAATCAAGTCCTTCTGCAGCGGTTTGCCAAGCTCTACAAAGTATGCACTATATCCGGCAACACGTACCAGCATATCTTTATAATCTTCCGGCTTCTTCTGAGCCGCTCTCATTGTCTCTGCACTCATGATGTTAAACTGTACGTGCATTGCATTCTTGTTCATATACTCATCAATAAAACTGATCAAAGTATCTCTTCCCTCTGTTCCCGCAACTGCTTCCTGTGGAAATCTTAAGTTCATGAGCGTACCGTTTGAAGCAAGACTGTGATCCACTTTTGTCAGTGAATTTACAAGTGCTGTAGGGCCGCTGATGTCATGTGAACTGTAATCTGTGTGAACTGGCCCCATGTTATCGGAAATTGCTTCACCTTTTTTACGTCCGTCTGCGGATGCATTTGTGTTCATTCCCATTGCAACGTTGGCATTTACAGAATATACACCTGGATTAAACTGTCCTCCACGTGGAGTTACTCTTCCTGCAATATTCTTGCAGTAGCATTCAAACATAAATTTAAATAATTCATCTGCGTAATCATCATCATTGCCATAGTGATGAACTTTTGAACTATTGACCAGAGCATACAGCTTCTCATGTCCTTCCCAGTTATCCCTTAAAGCCTGTAATAATTCAGCTCCTGTGCAAACCTTCTCGTCGAATACAAGCTGTTTGATGGTACACAGGATATCTGTGCAGGTTGCCATACCACTTGCCTGTGGTCCGATACCATTGTACTTAGCTCCGCCTTCTGTAAGGTCATGTCCGGACTCCAGACAATCCCTGTAGAATGCAGATACATATGGAAGAGGCTTCTTTGCTCTGTGTGCATTATCAATGACGCACAGGGAACTGCACATCTGATCTGTCCAGTATTCAAACTGTTTATCAACACTTTCCAACACCTCATCAAAGCTCTTGTAGGTATCAAGACTTCCTGTATCTGGTCCCAACTGTTTGCCGGTGTTCATACTGCGCCCGCCGTTTACAACCATTTCCATCATCTTTGGTGTATTTACATAGGCTGCATCATGCCATCCGTATTCTTTGCCTGGAAGGTCAATTTCTACACAACCCACTACACAATAGTCTCTTGCTTCTTCCAATGGCATGCCTTTTCTCATCATTCCCTTAATGGCAGGGGCATCATTGAAAAGTTTTGGGTGACCATATCCGGCACGTATACACTCTACTGCTTTTACTCTCAGCTCATATGGAGTGTTTTCATGCATACGTACACATACCCAGGGATTCATCATACGTGTATGGGCAGAAGCCTCTAACATCAACATGGTCAAATCATTTGTAGCATCATTGCCATCTTTGTCAACACCACCAATTGTAAGACTTTCACCGCCAAATCCACGTCCGTTGCGAAGTGCCATACTTCCTTTATCTTTCAGCTTAGTAGCATTGTTCATTTTAACATATACAACTTCAAGCAGCTCAAGTGCGAACTCTTTTGTAATCGTTCCGTTTTTAATATCTGCCTCATAAAATGGATATAACCATTGATCCATACGACCATAAGAAATGGAATGTCCGTTACCTTCCACTTTCAGGAGCTCCGTCGCTACGTTGAATAACTGTAATGCCTGCCAGAATGTCTTCGGAGGCTCCCCTGCAACTGCATAACAACTCTCAGCAATTCCTTCCAAATCTTTCTTTCTCTTTGGATCAATCTCAACTGCTGCTTTCTCTTCTGCAAGCTTTGCATAGCGCTCCATGTATTTCTTTGCTGCCTCATGCATGATGATTACTGATTCATAAAATTCTTTCTTGTCATTATATTCCGGGTCTCTCATGCTAAGCTGACCCTGTTTTTCTTTTGCTTTTTCAATCAGTCCGTTAAATCCAACTTCCATCAGATACTCATAATCAATTGCAAGATGTCCCGCACCTGCATAATGATATAAATTTGTCTGGAAAATTCTCTCTCCTACTTCGGAGCCTTTCAGCTGATCCTCAACAAGTCTTGACTCAATCAAATCTGCAACAGTTCTTCCCTGCCACCATTTGCAGAGTTCTACGATTTCTTTTCGCTCTTCATCATTTCTGATGTAAAACTGATCGTTAGGACGTTCTTCAAACGGGAAATTCTGAATTTCATCAATAATCCAGTTTACAGAAAATTCCGGGAAGATCGGAGATGCCTTTGCAGGTGCTGCAATTTCACCAACAATCAAATCTTCATCGTAAATGTAAAGTGTCGTATTCAGAAGAATGTTTTCAAAAGCACGTGCGCAGAGAACCTTACGTGGGATTTTATTTTCATACTTCTGATATGTTTCTGTAACCAACCTCAATCTTTCAATATCAACCCAGTATTTTCCATCCAGAAATGTCTGACGAAGATGATTGACACGTGGAAATGGCGACCAGTCTTCATGATGTACCTGATACCCCAGGCAATATGTTTTATCATATTCTTCTGTTCCCCGTGCATTTGCGTGTGTCATACTCATTTTTTTTCCTCCTCTTAAATTTATAATTTTATAATTTATTTGAAAAACTTTTACTGTTTTTCTTTTGTTCCCACCATGCAGTGAATGTTTCTGCCGTTGAAGTACTCTGCAATTGATTCTACCTTTCTCTGGAATGATTTCCGGTTCACTTTTACATCCTGCATCTCATACGGCATGCTAAGGGATGCATACTTTTCTTCCCCAAGCCTCATGAAACTTAATAACTGAAGTGCCCTGACCTTATTGTTTAATTCATCCTGAATAAAATCTGCAGTAGATTCCATATTATCCATGTCATCATTCACCCCAGGTATTACCGGTATTCTTAAAATCAACTCCCGAGGCTCTTCCATCAGCTTTTTCAGGTTTTCAAGAATCAACTGATTTGTTACGCCTGTATATTTCTTATGTTTCTCCGAATCCATGTGTTTAATATCAGCGATAATGATATCTGTATATGGCAGTACCTTTTCTATCTCTTTCCACGGTGCATGAAATGTTGACTCACAGCAGGTCTGGATTCCTTCTGCTTTACATGCCTTAAATAATTCCATTACAAAATCACTTTGTACCAGAGGTTCACCGCCGGAGACAGTTACACCTCCCCCGGATTTTTCATAAAATCCACGGTCTCTCAAAATAATCTCCATGCATTCATCCACAGAAATTGGTTTTCCCCACTGCTTAATAGCCTCTGCCGGACACGCATCAGCACATTTCATACAATTTGTACATTTGCTTCTATCAATTGCGGAAAGCTTGCCCCGCACAAAAGTGAAAATATCTCCTTCCGGACAGACATCTACGCACATACCGCATTTTTTTCTGCCTATACATTTTGTTTTATACACTCCCGGCTGCATAAACATATTCCAACTTTCCGGATTACTACACCATCTGCATCTGAGAGGGCAGCCTTTTAAAAATAATTCTGTACGTACTCCTGGTCCATCATGAATTGTAAAGCGTTGAACATTAAACACCATTCCCTGTGCTGACACTTGTTTCACTCCCTTACTTTTCAACGTTTTATTCCGTTACTTTTTTGTTTGTCAAAATTATATCAAAATCAGTTTACGAAATAAATTAGGCATGAGGGCCATTTTTTTCTACTCCGGATACTCTTTTCTCCTCCATATAGGGAACATTACTTATATGGAGTACTCTCGTTTGCAGATTTCCCTCTGCACAGCAGGATGTTCCATTGTATGATACACAACAAAAAGAAGTCTGCATCACAGCAGGCTTCCTTCGTACATTAATCGACCCGTGGCTCCAGAGATTTCAGTCTACCGCTTGTTCGAGTATTATATTCATCAATAAATTCTACGATTTTTCCAAGTGTGGGGCATACTACAACACCTGCATCCTCCAATGCTGCAATCTTAGACTTGACTGTTCCCATTCCGCCGCTGACTATGGCGCCCGCATGTCCCATTCGTTTATTCTCCGGTGCATACCTGCCTGCAATATATGCACAAACCGGTTTCTTCAGCTTCAGCTCCTTAATTTTAGCCGCTGCCATTTCTTCACTGGTACCTCCGATTTCTCCAATCAGAACAAGTGCATCTGTATCATCATCCCTGGCAAACATTTCAATGACATCTGCATGATTCATGCCGATAATTGAATCTCCGCCAATACCTACACAGGTAGAAAGTCCAAATCCTTTAAAGGTAAGATTGGAAGCTGTCTCGTGTGTGAGGGTACCACTGCGGGAAATAATACCGATATGGCCTTTTCCATAAATATAATCCGGCATAATACCCAATTTGGACTTTCCAGGGGATATCACGCCAATTGTATTGGGACCAACCACTTTCGCGCCTAATTTCTTAGCCTCATGTACAATTTGAAGTGCATCCATAACCGGTACAAATTCCGTAATAATAACTAACAATTTGATGCCATCGTTTAATGCCTGCAGTGCTGCATCTCTTACGAACTCTTTCGGTACAATCACCATCGCTGATTCTATCTCAGGGAATACTTCTCTGGCCTCTGCAACTGTCTCGAACACAGGCACTCCTTCCACTTTCTTTCCGCCTTTGCCGGGAGCTACTCCTGCAAGGAGCTTTGATCCAGACTCCAGCGTTCTCTTGCAGTGGATACGGCCTTGTTTTCCTGTAATTCCCACCATTAACATCGCTGTATCTTGGTCAATAAGAATACTCATGTCAGTTAATCTCTCCCTTCAATTTAAGTAATTTCTGTGCCGCTTCATCTGTCGTTCCAAATTTTGTCTGAGAGAATCCTAACTTTTCATAGATTTCCCATCCTTGTTCCTGATTAAATCCACGACTTTTGACAGTGATTGGCTTTTTAATTCCAAACTCTATGTAGGCACGGGATATCCCCTCTGCCATATTCGCACAGTTATTAATACCGCCAAATACATTGATCAGAATTGCATTGGTCTTCTCATTCTGTAAAAGTATGCGCATTGCCTGATATGTTTTCTCCGCAGTTACGCCGCCTCCCAGATCCAGAAAGTTATTCACACGTCCGCCATAATAACGAACGGTATCCATAGTCGCCATACCGATTCCGGCACCTCCTGCCATTGTTCCGATATCACCCTCTGGATCAAGTTCAATATATGTCAGGTCATGCTCTTCTGCTGCCAGCTCCTGTGCAGACTTTTCTTTTCCGGCACGTGGAAGAATCGTATAATCACCCTGACGATAAAGACTGTTATCATCAATCACCAGTTTTGAGTCAATCGCCATCACCGTTCCGTCTTTTAATACAGCCAGTGGATTAATCTCAACGGTAGTGGCATCCAATTCAAAACATGCATCACATAATTTACCTGCAATGTCTGCCACCTGATTCATGCGGTCTTCTGAAAGTTCAAACACCGCTGCTTCTTTTCGAAATACTTCTGCGTCAAAACCTTCCGAACAGTCAAGCCTCAACAGTTTTTCCGGATACTTTTCTGCCAGTTCTTCAATATCCATGCCTCCGGATGTTGTAAACAACATCAACATAGCGCGATTCTTTACATCAAGAGTCATTCCTAAATAATACTCTTCCGCAATGGGAAGCATATCACAGGTAATCACTCCCTGCATCACATTATCGTTAATCGTAATTCCTTCTATAATTTTCTTTACTTCCCTTAATTCATCTGCTGATTTTACCACACGTACTGCTCCGGCTTTTCCACGTTTTCCTGACAGTATCTGCCCTTTCACCACACAAGGATAGGATACTTCTTCCGGTATCTCATCACCTTCTAAGAGCACACTGTCATTTACGGGAATGTCAAAGCGTTTCAGCTGGGCTTTCCCTTCAATTTCTAAATAATCCATAGATATGCATCCTTCCTTCAGTTAAATGATATTATTCCCATGCCATTTCAGGATCCGGAAGATAAGATTCTTCATAAGAATAACCTACACGGGTAATGTTCATCAAATGCTTATAATTGAAATTATCGCTGAAACTGTTATTCCCCCAGGATCCACATCCTAATGTTGTAGTTGGTGTAAAGCCATTCATTGGGCTTCCGCCTCCCGTTGTGCCGGCCGGCTGGTTTACAATTACTCTTGAAACCGAACACTGGATTGCAGCATATTCTACATGATCAGAATTGTTGGAATGAATTCCGATACTGTGTCCTTTTCCTTCATATTCCAGGTTCTCAACCATCTTTGCAACACCCTCTTCAAATGTCTGATAAGTCATGATATTGATAACCGGGCATAACTTTTCACGGCACAGCACATCCCCGGCACCGACTGCACTTGCAGTAGCACCGATAACCTGAGTATCTTCCGGAACCTCCAGTCCTGCCAGTTTCCCAACTTCTACTGCAGAAAGTCCAACAACATCCCGGCTAATTGGCCCGCCTTCCGGGAAGAGCCCTTCGCGAAGTTTTTCTGCATCTTCAGGAGTGCTCACATAGTAACCACCATTTTTCTTAAAAGCTTCGATAAATTCACCGAATTTATTCTCCAGTACAAATACCGTCTGTTCTCCAAGGCAAATCAGGCCATTGTCGAAGCTGCGGCCGATAATAATCTTTTTAACCGCTTCTTCAATATCCACATCGGCATCTACGATACACTGTACATTGCCCTGTCCTACTCCCAGGGATGGTTTACCACTGGAATAAGCAGCTTTCACCATTCCAGGGCCGCCTGTTGCAACAACTATATCTGCTGCGCTCATCAGAGCTGAACTGTCTTCAATTGATACATTCTCCAAACCAAGTACAAGATCTCTCGGCAGACCAAGCTTTTCAATTTCATCCTGGAACATTTCAACCAATAACTTTGTGCATTTTACAGCACGCGGATGCGGCGCAAAAATGATAGAATTTCTTGTTTTTAATGCTGCGGAAGCATTTCCCATCGGTGTAACAACAGGGTTCGTGGAAGGAATGACAGCCGCTACTACTCCCATCGGTTTTGCTACTTCCAACATGCGGCGTTCTTCAAGTCTGGCTATAACTCCTACTGTTTTTTTGTCTTTCAGACTCTGCCAAATCAGCGCAGATTTGTTTCGGCACTTTGCAATTTTATCCTTTGCACTTCCCATTCGTGACTCTTCTGCCGCCATAGGTCCTAGTTTCCCGGCATTATCAAAAACCACTTTACAGATTGCGCGTGCAGCTGCATCCGCCTGCTCCTGAGTTGCAAATTCAAACTGCTTCTGCGCTTCTTTTGATTTACTGACTAACTCTTCTACTGTACTCATTATTCATCCATCCTCCTAACTAAATATATTTATATTTTTATATTATTGCTTACATATTTGAGAGTGTTCCAAAGCCTGGCCACAGTCTCAGACATAAGTAGCCGAATGCAATCGCAACAACCATACGCACAATTACAAACACAAAACCTTTCTTCATCATGATGCTTGTATCCAGACCATAGGAAGCAGGAATCGCACGAACACTAATCGGCAGCAAAAACTCTGCATTGTATCCCAGAATTGCGATAAAGCAATATGGAATTGGATTTAATCCAATCCTTGTTGTAATACTTAGGATAATCGGTATTATAACTGCAGAAGATACGGTTGAATTTGTAAGCTCTGACAAAACAACTGTAAATACCACAAACACAACAACTGTAACAAATCCACCATCCAAATTCATCTTTGCAACCTGCTCTGCAATACCGAGTGCTGCTCCAGATTCATTGATTAGTTTTCCAAGAGCGATACCCCCTCCAAAGAGAAGCATCATTCCCCAAAGGGAGTTCTTCTGTGCTTCCTCCCAGCTAAGAAGTGGTTTCTTATCTGCAGCTGTGATTACAAAGGCAAAAGCTCCAAAAATCAGAAATACATATGCAGGTTCAAGTACTGGCAGTAATTCGGCATACAGTGGGCGTGTAAATGCCAAAATTACTGCAATCACAAAAAGGATTCCACTGATTTTCTCATCTCGTTTCACAACACCAAGTGCCGCATAACTTGTCTTAAAATACTCTTTTGTTCCTTCAATATTTTCAACCGATTTAAAACTTGAAATCATCATGATAATCATTATGATTGTTACAATAATCAGGTATGGGACCATACGTGTAAGCCAGTCAACGTACATGAATTCCTTTCCAATATGCTCCTGGATAAAAGAAATGGCCGTTACGTTCATTGCGCCTCCAAGAGGAGTTCCAACTCCACCAATTCCGGCCCCCCAGCCAATACACAAAAGAATTGGTGCTGCTGCTGCACATTTTTTGATATCATGGTATCCTGCTGCCGAAAGCATTGCAATTGCGATAGGCGTCAGAAGTGCAACAACTGCAACGTTTGGCATAACGGTAGACATTACAATACTTGCCAGCATCCATACAATAATCTGTGATTTGATTGATGGTCCGATTAAAGAAAGAATCTTTAATGCAACACGTTGATCCAATCCTGTTTGTGACCATGTAAGAGAAATAAGACCAGAACCAAAAATCAAAATAACACTGGAAGATGCATAAGGTGCAATCACTGTCTCCATTCCAACCATGCCAAAAATAGCATTTACAATTACCGGAAGAAATGCGGTAACCGTCATATGTATTGGTCTGGTTACCCACCAGAACACTGCCCAAAATAATGTTCCGATTGCCTGGGCTCCCGCTAACCCTAATGTCCCTTTAAGGGCGAGCATCGTTGCCACAAACAGCACCGGTCCAATCAAAATGTAAATCAGTCGTTTCTTCGCATTCATAAAGTTGTCTCCTTTTCATTCCTTTTTATTATAGTTGCGAATAAGATTTAATTCCCGGTTCGTATTGTACATCTCCCCTCTCAAAAGTACAATCGGTAATAAAGCGTTTTGCATTTTGCAGAATAAGTTTTCAAAAACTGAATTTATTATTTATATAGCATAATCGAGTTGCATAATATGCAACTCGATTATGCTATATCACCAATTTTATGATTCATTTTTTGTCTATTTTATTTTTTTTGAACAACTTTGCATTATCTGTATTTTTATACAATTAAGTCTGCAAACAGGAAACGCAGTTTCTCATTATATAAAAATAGCGCAGCAGTGATATGGTATGTTCCCCCCCATATCACTGCTGCGCTATAGATGATTACTTTACAAAGGAAAATATCCCAGCTTCCCGGATATCCGGCCTGCTGCACCTTTAATTGCTTTTGCAAGTTCTCTCTCCCTTTGTGGATGCCGCATGCCCTGTGCACTAATCGATACACTGATTGCTGCCACTGGAAAACGCTGCCGATTAAAAATCGGAGCCGCCAGAGAAGCTTTGCTCTCTGACAGCTCATTGAGCAAAACACAGTATCCTTTCTGTCTGGTATTGATTAACTCCTGTTTAATGTCTTCAATATCAATTTTTGTTTCCGATGCCATTTTATTAAGTTCACTTTTCTTTAATATCTCCATCGCTTTATCCTCTGCAAGATAGGCAAGGATTGCTCTTCCCATCGCCGAACAGTACATCGGCTGTCTGTGTCCCATAGGAATAAATAAATCCATAGTATTTTCACAACTGCTGCTGATCAGATGAACAATCTCCACACCCCTCTGAACAGCCATATGGCTATGTACTACATAACGGTAAGAAAGCCTCTGGAGTTCCGGATACGCATAACGGTACGCATCATTATTCAGCAATGCTGTTCCGGCAAGTGCAATGGTTTCATATCCGGGAGAATAATATCCCGTAGAATCATCTCTTTCCAAAAAGCCCCAATCCAGCATGGTATTGAGATGCCTGGATGCCGTACTGATACTCATATTCAATCTTGACGCAATATCCGACGTTTTCTGCATAGGAGTCGTTTCATCAAAATTTGATAAGATTGCCAAAGTCTTGCTGACACTTTTGGTGTCCGATGCTTTGATGCGTTTATTCGTTGACGTATTCACTTTTTTCCTCCTTCTCTTCCATCCACTTATACAATTCGTACCGGCTGTTTATACTGCATTTTGTATAGATATTCTGTACATGCTTTTTTACCGTATGATAACTGACTGATAATTCATCGGAGATTTCTTTATAGGTAAGTCCACGGCACATAAGCTCTGCCACCCTCTTCTCCGCCTGTGTGAGAGGAATACGCGCTCTCAGACTCTCACTGCTCACAACTTTTTCTTCGTTCTTCTTTGAAATCGTGATCCAGTGATATCTGTCTATGATTCCGTTGGAATAGCTCTGGTCAAATGTATATATCTTAAAAATATAATCCCGGATGACTCTCATCTGGACGCTGTGCTCTGCACCGGAAGTCTCCTCTTCCCCCAGCAAAAACGGAAGCCAGCTGCACGGAGTCTCGCCGCCGATCTGTTTCGCAATATCAGCCCCCAGTATATCACTCATATACTCCATTGCAGTTTTATTGTAACTCATTACATGCGTAAAATCATCGGTCACCAGATACGCTTTCTCTCCAGATGCGATGATCTCACTCTGAATATTTGCTACAATCTTTGCCTGCTCGTATTTCTTAAAATTCTTATAGGAATTAGCAACATACACATATATCTTGCTCAGTTCTTCCATCTCTTCACTTGTAAAATCGCCCTTTTCTCTACTATTAAAAAAAGATACCTGAATATAGCCGTTGATACCAAATGCCATAGTTACACTATAGTGTTTCTGAAAGTTTTCTTCCAGAAAACGCACATATGCGGAATGTTCATAATCCACAGGATTAATCACATCTGTAGACTTATATAACCGAGGCTGCACATTAAAATACGTCAGGTGATCCCTGACCGCATCCTGATAAAGCCTATACCGAATCACATCATTTTCCACAAATTTTCTATACGGATGATTCTCAGAGTTTAATAATGTTCCACTTTCGTCTACCCAGGAAAGGAAATTACCATGTGTATCAAAATAACAAAACAATATATCCTTATATCCAAAGTTCCTGGTCAGAGAACGAATCAGCACTGTACTGAAAAATTCCCGGGCTGTAATTTGATATTCAGACATTTCTGAAAAGAAATCCATCTGACTATTTGATTTCATCACACTCTCCTTTAGATTTTTTATTAATAAACAAGTGAATTATATGAATTTACTCATCAAGTTAATCAATTAACATTCATTCTAATATAACTATACATTTATTTCAATTACTATATATGAATTTATAAAAAGGAAAATTTTTCATCTGACAATTACTTTCCAAACCTATTTATATCAGAATCCTCTATCCTCCCTCCAGGTTTCCTTCCAATAAACAGACGAGCATATTTATGGAACAACTGTGCTTTGAACTGCATGATATCTGCCGGCCCTTTTCGTACTTACAGAATTCCAATATAGGGAACTATCGTGCAAGTTTTGCTCATCAGTGACAGCAAAATGGACAGGAACAGCCAAAATTTTTGGCCTCCTGCCCATCCAAGTAACAGAACAATCTGGTTTACCTTTTCTGTTTCATGTACAATTATCTCTTTCTTTCATCCTGAACAGCAAATAACTCCCGTAACTTCGGGAGTGTCTTCTCCTTATTTGGTAAATCATCAAACATTTCCCAGCACAAAATACCGTCAGCAAAAACCCCGTATTGAAATATGATTCCTTATATTTTTTCTAAAATTTCCACAGTCTTTTCGTTTTTGACATTTCCAGTATTCAATGTGGTTTTAGGTTCAAACAACATAACATGTACTTCCTCTTCAGCAACCGGCATATGTTCTATTCCTCTTGGTATAATGAATATCTCACCCTCATTTAGAATAATCTCTTCTGTGCGTAACTTAATCACCATTCTTCCCTTGATAACCATGAACATTTCGTCCTCATTTTCATGCATATGCCATACGAATTCACCTTTAAGCTTTGCAAGCTTTACATATGTCTCATTGATATCACCAACAATTTTGGGACTCCAGTACTCACTGAAAGTATTCAGTTTATCCTTGATATTAATTTTTTCCATTTTAACCTCCATTCCACACGCCTTCGGGCGCGGTGCAAATAATAATAAAAGTTTTTGACTGCCTCCACGTTCCTGCTGCAATAGTTTCAAAAAATATACATTCACTTTAATTCTAGAATAAAACGATCATAAGCAATCTTCTTTCCTGTCGTAGTTTTAAAATTTTCATCTATGCACTTTTTTATTTTCTGCTGATCTTTTTGCTTGTCCATAACTGTTAAATTTTCTAATAAATCCGCTTCCCATTGTATTTGAAAATCAAGACCGTCAATTTTAGCCGGGGTGTGATGATTGCCTATAATATAGCAGATTCTTTCAATATCATCTGAATCCAAATCCTCATGGGCTAGTATTTTTCTTGCAACAGGCGGTCCTTCCTTCTCTTGATAAACGCTTTCTATAGAGTCATATTTTCGTTTTGCCTCTGCTGCACCAATATCATGGAGAATAGCAATGATTGATATTAATTCTCTTTCCTTAATGCTTATATTTTCTCCATCCATGATATCTTCAGCATTTTTAAGCACCTTAAGGGTATGGTCTATTCCAAAAGGAATTTCTTTAAATATTTCTTTCATTTGTTGTATAATATGTTCTTTGTACATGATTACCTTATTCTTTCAGTTAAGTTGTATTTCACTCAATTAGATTTCGTTCTTAGTCAATGCCATTGGCTCGTTTCATGATTTCCTGAACTACAGAGATTTTTGCATCCGCGTAATGCTGCACATGCCGCCACCTCTCCTTTGCTAAGCTTCGTTTGACCTGTGCATATTTTTCCCGGTCAGCTTTATTTGCCCTCAGCCAATTGCGAAAAAGCAACATTCTATCAACTTCAGATGCACCCTCACTGAATACATGCAGATTAATATCCGTATCAGGCCCCTTAAACATCCGATGCTCAAACCAGTCGGGCTCCCGAATACGCAGGATATAACCAGCTTTCTCCAAATCCGGGACATAAGACGGTTCATCAGCAGATTTCTTCACAACCAGGAGCATATCTATGATTGGCTTGGCACACAATCCCGAAACGGATGTGGAGCCAACATGTTCCAGCCGTATGATTTTGCCTCCCAGTATGGAACGAATCCTGTCAGCTTCCTGTGCAAAAGCTTCCGGCCAATGTGAATCATATTCCACGAGGGTAATTTGGGCATTATGGGGTTTTAATTCGCCCACAACAAACTTCTGGAGCGCTTCATCACTCCGGGGCATGGAACCGTTATGATCCTGTTTTGACGGCATATTAGCCACCTCCTTCTGAAACATATAGCATAAATTATGACTCCGTTTTTGGCGTCCTGCAGTAAAATAGTCCTGCCAAAGCCAAGAGGGCGCCTGTCACCAGCAGGATGGACTCCACACTGACAATGTCGGCCAGCGGGCCAAAGAAAAGGATTGCCACCGGCATGGCAGCCGACGCAATGAGCTGCACTACGGAAAAAGCCCGTCCCAGCATGGCTGGCTCCGTAATCCCCTGAATGTAAACGGTCTGGGCAGTGTTGAGCACCGGTATAAAACATCCTGCCAATCCCATGAACAACAGGTATACCCAAAAGTGCCGTGCCAGCCCGAGAAGGGCGAACAGGATACCGAAGGCTACCAGGCAGAATGCTGCCGTTTTAAATTTGTCCCGGAACTCCCCGCGCAGCGCCACAAAGACCCCGCCCAAAAGGGAACCCACCGTCCAGACCATTTCGTTGGCGGTGAGCCGCCAGACTTCGTCTCCAAAACTGCGCTCCACCATCAAAGGGGTCAGAACTGCTGCTGGTGTAATCAAGAAAAAGGAAACCAGATAACAGATTACAATACGCCGCAGCTTTGGATGGCTCAGCGTGTAAGAAATTCCAGCTTTTAAATCGCCAAGCACCGACAAGGGAGCGGTAGGTGAAACAGCCTTCTCAACCTGGATGGCACTCATAACAGCAATGGCCAGCCCTGCCGTTATCACATCCACAAAAAAGGTGGCCACAATACCGATGGAGCCAAGCAGAATGCCGCCCACTGCGGGAGACAGGAGCATCAGGACCGAACCGATGGTCTGATTAAGGCCCTGAATCCGGACAAGCTGCTTTTCCGGCACAATCTGCGGATAGATGGCGCTGACGGCAGGCCCCTGAATCCCCCCGCCGGCGGAGCGTACCGCTGAAACCGCCAGAATCAGGCCCATATACTGAAATCCTGCCAGAAAAGCAATCGCCAGCCCCAAGGTGGCAAGAGCAATGAATCCGTCTGACAGCATAATCAAGTATTTGCGGTGATACCGGTCTGCAAGTACGCCGCCGAACAAGGATACCACCACCTGGGGAAGCATTGAGCAAAGGGTGGCCAGCATAATCCATGTCCCGGAAGAGGTTGCAAGGGTGATATGCCACAGGATGGCAAAGCCCACTACGGATGAGCCAAACAGAGATATGTTTTGGCTCACCAGAAATAAAGCTGCCTGCCGTTTCCATACATTATTTTTGGGTTTTTGAATCATATTCATAAATTTATCTCCTAAAATGGCAATGGTTGCCTGATACTATGGGTCTGGCTGGAATTATGAAATCATCCTGATTTTCGTTAAATCTCCGCTGCACAGGGCACCCAGATTGTCAAAGATTTTTTTTGCAGGCCAGTTCCACCATTTTAGCTCCAGTAAGTAAGTAATCAAGTCGTCATCAAAGCGTTTACGGATTATGCGCAGAGGATTGCCGCCCGCGATATGATAGGGAGGCACATCCTTAGTCACGACGGAACCCGCAGCAATGATGGCCCCATCTCCGATTTGCACTCCTGGCATGACGGTGACATTCTGTCCAATCCACACATCGCTGCCAACGAAGGTATCACCTTTAAACGGCAAGTCTTCCAGAGCAGGAGTAGCTTTTTCCCAACCGTGGCCCATGATATTGAACGGGTAGGTGGTAACACTGCTCATCCTGTGGTTTGCCCCATTCATGACAAACTCGATACCTTTTGCGATAGCACAGAATTTACCAATGATAAGCTTATCACCCAAAAACTCATAGTGATGGGTCACATGCTCCTCAAATTTTTCCGCGCCGTTGATATCGTCGTAATAGGTATATTCGCCCACTATGATGTTCGGCCGGGTGATGACGTTCTTGATGTAGCATACACTTTTGATATTTTTATTGGGGTAGACCTCATTTGGGTCGGGTCCGTATAGCATAAAACAGTCCTCCTTCTCATTATAATCATAGTCTCCCGGTAAACCGGAATTTACGGCTATCAAGTCAGTCGTTGATTGCCTCAATGCCAAGCCGTTTAAGCTCGGCAAGATGATCCCACATATTCTGGAGCTCCTCCGGGGAGTGTCCCTTCCAGTCCAGGACCTCACCCACGACTCGCAGTGGCTCTTTGGTACGGTAGGATCTCGTAGGGTTCCCCGGAAACTTCTTATCCGTCAGGTTGGGATCGTCCTCAATAGGACCAGTGGGCTCTACCCGATAGATCCTGCCAGGTTTATCACCTGCTGCCAGTTCGGCTCCCCAGGCTGCTGCATCCAGTGTGGCGGTCAGGTAGACATAGTTGGCCCTCTTTCTCCCGCCATAGTTAGAGCTATAATTGGGCTCCAGTAAGTCCCCCTCCTGCAAGTCAGCTTTTGTACCATGGTAAAAAGGACCCAAATCCGGTACCCCGAATGACGCCGGTTTGTTTTTCATATTCACTCTTGTACACCTCCCTGTAACGAACAGGCGTTGCCGCTGCCCGTCTCTTGAATATTATAAAATTCATTGATAAATAGCATACACAATTTGATATTTCCTTAATCCATTCTTTTCTGCTTTTATATTTCGCTATATTGCCCCGTCATACAAAGTTAATTCTATCATACATTTTTTCAAAGTTAACCATCAATCTATAAACATTATCCAATTTGATAGCGTTCATTCACAAAAGGCAGCCTTATCAAAATGACAAAGCTGCTATAGACTGTGTTATTTAATTGTAGCTAATGCCATTGACGTTTCTCTTACAGATACTTATCTATATTACTTTGCTCTATGACATGTTTACCCAATAAGGTGATTGCTTGTGTAGGACAATTATTCACACAGCGGTAACATAACGTACATTGATTTCCAGATACTGCAATTCTATTTTTCAACTCTATATTCTTCATAGGACATAAATCAACACATTTATTACAACCAATACATTTTTCAGCATTTATATTTAGCTTATCCGAATATTGTTTTGTTTTATTAATAAAATAAAGTCTTTGTCCAAAAAGCCCTGCAAGATGATATAACATTCCAATTCCCTCTTGGGGCGGAGTGTCATCTTTTAGTTTTCTTACAGCTTTTCTTATTTTCTGCCCGGCTTCTAGTATAAGTTTTTTATTATCCTCTAAAGATCTTTTTAATATCTTTTCATCACCTATACTATCTGGCATTTTTATATGTAAGCCGCCAATAATTTCCGCTCCATATTTTTTAAGTTCTCTAGCTAATATACCAGACCCATCTCCACTAAATAATCCCATTGTTGCAATAACAAAAACTCGTTTACCTTTCCACATAGCTTTATTCCTGGCAAGAAAGTCCTTTAGTATTTTAGGTATATTACTGTATTGTACCGGATAACTGAAAACAATATCTTTATGTTTATCAATTTGCTCTAACAATTCATTATCTTCAATAGAAAATGCCAGTGCTGCAGCATCATACTCCTGTAAAAATTCTTCTATACAATATTTTGAATTGCCTGTTCCACTAAAATATATTCCTATCATAATTACTCCTGAATTTTAATATACCATCTATTACTTTATCATCAATTTCTTTTGCAACAGCATGAGCATCTAAAATTGTCCGTTTTGCAACAGGCATCTTTATTTTACCTCTCGACCATTTTTCGCAAAGATCCAGTGCCCACATAACAAGTGTACAATGTTTCTGTTGTTCTATTAACATTTTAAGCTCTTGCAAACATTGGCTGTCACGAGAAAATAGCATCTTGTTCTTTTTCTTTAACTTCTGTTCAACATCAAAGAACATTGTAGATTCCGCCATTTCCAAACTCAAACTTTCCACCTGCCCCTATCTCGAAATGTCTTTTTGCAATACCTAAATCAATCAGATCCATTGGGTAATCATCTATAATTCGGGCACTTAAAAAATTATTCTCATATTCTGCAACAAAGCAGTAATCATCTTTCTTTGAACCAAACTCATCAATATATATCCAAATAGAAGGATCTTGTATAATTGTTCTTGGCATTAAGTTATCTGTATCTTTCTGAAAAATCGCTTCATACACAAAATCTGTTAATAACATAATTTCAGCACTTTTTATTGGTCTGATCAACAAGTTTCGTTCACCTCCGAATTCCTGTTTATAGCTGTATATTTTGCATCAATCTATAAAATTATCAGTATAACAAGAATACCAAGTACAATTCGATACCAGCCAAACGCTTTAAAGTCATGCTTTTTAATATATCCCATGAGGAATCTTATTACTAAAACAGACACCGCTAATGCTACCGCCATACCAATTCCTAAGATAAGCAATTCTGCGCTTGTAAAGGAAAAGCCAAATTTCAGTATTTTAATGGCACTTAACCCAAACATAACTGGTACGGCAAGAAAAAATGTAAATTCTGCCGCCGCAACTCTTGATACGCCTATCAGCAATGCACCTATAATTGTAGCCCCGGAACGCGAAGTACCGGGAATAATGGAAAGCACTTGAAATAGTCCAATCAAAAAAGCTGTCCGATAGCTAATATCATCTAACTTTATAGTAGTTGGTAACCGCCTTTTATTCCATATTTCAATGACAATAAAGGCTATACCATAGAAAATGAGCGTCGCTGCAATCACCATAGGGGTATGCAAATTAGCTTCAATATAATCATCAAAAAGAATAGTAATAACAGCCCCCGGAATACAGGCAATCACTACTTTAAACCAAAGGGAAAAAGTACCTTTTTTAATCATCGGCTGTGTTTTATCTCTAAACTGGAACGGAAACATTTTTTTCCAAAACATCGCAACCACTGCAAGGATGGCCCCAAGCTGAATAACAACAAAGAACATTTCCTTAAATGCTTCGCTCATATTAAGAGTAATAAACTCATCTACAAGAAGCATATGCCCCGTACTGCTGATCGGCAGCCATTCCGTAATACCTTCTACAATACCAAGAAATATTACTTTCAGAATTTCTATAAAATCCAACGTCAATATTTAAAATCCTCCTTTTAAAATAATTAAATGTCATCCAAATCTCTGCAACAGATACTAAAGCAAAAACTCATTCTTCATTGCATGCTATGTTTATAAACTACATATTTAGTACTTATTCAACTTATCAACATCCTCTATATAAATTGAAACCTCACCGCAACTTGGACATATCGCTACTTTGGGCTTGCCTAATCTTTCAGCAAAAATTTTTTCGTTACTTGAAAGAACGATTCCGTATCCCGCTCCCTGAATCTTAATATCGCAGTTTTCAACCATTTCAGCTTGGCAGCGAATGCAATTTCTCATTTTGAATCCCTCCATCTCTTATTGTATTCATCATTAACCTGTGCTTCTTATTTTTTCTTTTTTACAGATTCAACAACTGCACCAACTACTAAACCAAGTGCAGTGCCGAGGGAAATCCCGATGGTCAAATTATCGAACAAGATACCAAACGAAACACCCAGCCCGGCACCTATAGACAGAAAAACGCCTGTATAATTCATTTCGTTTGTTTCGTTTTCCCCATTTATCTCTGTATATTCATCATCGGGCTTATCCATATTTTCTTGTAAGTTTTTATAATTAGTTTTATTATCTTCATCCATCTTGATTTCTCCTGTCCTTTCTATAATTAATCAGAATTTTAACCAACGGCAAATTCCTATTTATAACAACTTCTTTGCAACAGAATACATTTCACAAATCCGCAAACCTTCCAGCCTTAATATTTCTTTGCCAAGCGGTGTGATAAGATATAATTTTTTTCGATCGATTTCTTTTGTTGATGTGATCAATTCATTTTGCTCCAATTTGGAAATACTTTGGTAAATCGTTCCTGCCCCTAATTCAATTCTATTATGTGTTAATTCCTGTACAAATTGTTTGATGCCATAACCGTGCCGCTCTTCTTGTAGTGAAAACAAAATGTAGAACATGGTTTCACTCATTGGAATAAACCTTTTTATTGCTTTTTCAAGTTCCATATTCCTGACTCCCAACCTATATCTCAACGTACTGTATCACAGTGTGATATAATAATATATTACACTGTGATGTATGTCAAGAGGCAGCCAAAATGGAACACCTGTTTCACTAAAGAAATGCTCATTCGGGAAGTAACTGATGCAGGATTTAAAGTATGTGAAGTATTGGGTGATGTTGCAGGCAGCCCTTACCAGGAGGATGGCTTAACAATTTCTTCACTGCTGGAAAAATAAATCTATAGCCTTTTCGATACTTTTCAAGGGTCTGCAGCACCTGTTTTTTAGTGCGTCAGACCCCTTTATCCGAAATTATGATTAAATCTATTTCTCAAATTACTCCCTAAACATGGGAATCCCTTCTCTAACCGTTTCTACTCCTCATCAGCCTTGCATATCCCGAATCAGGTTTATCATTTCAATCGCGCCAACCGCACAGTCGAAGCCCTTGTTTCCAGCCTTGGTGCCGGCCCGTTCAATCGCCTGTTCAATGTTTTCAGTTGTTAACACGCCGAACATGACAGGAATATCATTGTTCAGGGATACCTGTGCAATACCCTTGGCTACCTCATTGCATACATAGTCGTAGTGGGTGGTGCTGCCGCGAATCACGGCACCTAGGCAGATGACCGCGTCGTACTTCCCGCTTTTTGCCATTTTAGAAACAATAAGCGGGATTTCAAATGCTCCGGGAACCCATGCAATGTCAATGCTGTCCTCGCTGACCTCATGACGTTTCAATCCATCAAGAGCACCGCCCAGCAGTTTATTTGTAATAAATTCATTAAACCGCGCGGCAACAATACCAATCCGAATATCCTTGGGTACGAGTTTTCCTTCAAAAGTTTTCATTGTTGTAATCTCCTTTTCACTTAATAATGTAAGATATGACCCATTTTTTTCTGCTTGGTTTTCAGGTAGAATAAGTCGTGATCAGTCGCATCCATTTGAATCGGAACACGCTCCGTGATTTCCATGCCAAATCCGGAAAGCTGATAAACCTTATCTGGGTTGTTGGTGAGCAGGCGCAAGGTCTTAGCTCCAAGGTCCTGCAAAATCTGTGCACCGATGAAATATTCCCGCATATCTCCCGGAAAGCCAAGGGCAAGATTCGCTTCCAAAGTATCCATACCTTGATCCTGAAGTGCATAGGCACGCAGTTTATTAATCAGGCCAATGCCCCGTCCCTCCTGACGCATGTAAAGCAGAATGCCCCGTCCCTCCTTTTCAATTTGCATCATGGCTGCCGCAAACTGCTGGCCGCAGTCACAGCGCATGGAGCCGAATGCATCCCCGGTCAGGCACTCGGAATGAACACGGCATAACAGATTTTTTCCATCACCAATCTCACCCTTGACCAGGGCCACATGATGTTCCCCGTTGAGCTTGCTGATGTACCCGCAAGCCTTGAAATCACCGTACTTTGTAGGCATAGGGGTGCAAATTGCCTGCTCTACAAGCTTTTCGTTTCTTTTGCGGTATTCCTGCAGAGCTTTAATGGTAATCATTTTAAGGCCCCATTTCTGCGCCAGCTCCATCAGCTCCGGCGTGCGCATCATGGTTCCATCCTCCCGCATAATCTCGCAGCAAAGGCCGCATTCCTTTAAACCAGCCAGCCGCATCAAATCCACAGTGGCTTCGGTATGTCCGTTTCGCTCCAATACGCCGTTTTTCTTTGCAAGAAGTGGAAACATATGGCCCGGGCGGCGAAAGTCCCCGGGGTTACTATCCTCCGATACGCATTTCAAAGCGGTAATGCTTCGCTCTGCCGCTGAAATACCAGTGGTGGTGTCCACATGGTCAACAGATACCGTAAACGCTGTTTCATGATTATCCTTGTTGTCGCTGACCATTTGGGGAAATTGCAGCTTTTTACAAAGCTCTGCACTCATAGGCATACAAATCAGACCTTTCCCATGAACCGCCATAAAGTTTACGTTTTCGGTGGTGGCAAACTCAGCTGCGCAGATAAAGTCTCCTTCGTTTTCTCTGTCTTCATCGTCTGTAACCAGAATAATTTTTCCAAGGCGAAGGTCTTCTAACGCCTCATCGATTGTGTTAAATTGAAACATTTTTCTTCCTCCTAAAAGCCATGTTTTGCAAGAAAACCGGCTGTAATATTATTGTTTTGTGCTTCTTTTCCCATCAGGCGTTCCACATATTTGACAATGCAGTCATTTTCCAAATTCACCGAATCTCCGACACGGCGGCTGGACAGCGTTGTTAAGGAAGCCGTGTGCGGTATGATAGAAACGCTGAAGCTTTCCTTAGACACCTTTGCCACAGTCAGGCTGATACCGTCAATGGCAATTGAGCCTTTTTCAATAATGTAGCGAAGAATCGGTAAGGGCGTTTTGATTGTGTACCAAACCGCATTATCATCTCTGCGAATGTCCGAAACTTTTCCGGTGCCATCGATATGCCCGGAAACAATATGTCCGCCGAATCTGCCGTTTGCAGGCATGGCCCGTTCCAGATTAACAGAGCTTCCTATCCGCAGGCTTCCAAGGGAAGACCGGTTCAGGGTTTCATGCATCACATCAGCGGTAAAGCTGTTTGGGGAAATGGAAGCAGCCGTAAGGCAGACGCCGTTCACGGCAATGCTGTCGCCAAGATGGATATCCTGCATAATCTCCGATGCCTGAACCGATAGGACACCCGAACCTGCTCTTTTTTGAATGCCCTGTATTTTTCCGACTTCTTCTATGATTCCTGTAAACACTGGATCACCTCACTTTCTAACAAAATATCTTCACCCGCCCATGTGATGACAGGCTTGCCTAATAGAAAAGCCCCCTCGGGGTGATCAACCCCTCCCCCCTCTACCGGAGTCTTCCCGCTGCCGCCAAACAGCTTTGGAGCGATATATGCCTGTACCTTATTTACAATGCCGCTTTGCAGGGCTGACCAATTCAATGTGCCGCCGCCCTCCAGCAAAAGGCTGTCAATCTGTTTTTCTCCCAATCTTAGCATCAAGCTATTTAAGTCAATATGGTTATCTTTTTGGGGAAGTACCATGATCTCACAGCCTGCATCCAAATACGGCTGGTGTCTATTGCTATCTGTTATTGCCGTAGCGATGAGGGTAGGAGCAATATCCGTTGTAGTAACAATCTTTGCTTGTAGCGGAGTTCTCAAGCTGGTATCGCAGACGATACGCAGCGGATTCCTGCTGTTCTCCAGCCGGCAGGTCAGCATGGGGTCATCTGCGAGTACAGTGCCTGCACCAACCATAATAGAAGAATAACGGTGCCGGTCCTCATGAACACGCCGGCGTGCCTCCGAGCCGGTAATCCATTGGGATTTCCCGGTGTGCGTGGCGATTTTTCCATCCATGGTCATGGCATATTTCATGACCACGTAAGGTGTTCTGTTTTGAATGTAATGGAAAAAGCTTTCATTGAGCTTGTCGCATTCATCCTTTGCAACATTCTCTATGACCTCAATGCCGTGAGAATGCAAAATAGCAATGCCTTTTCCGGCGGCAAGCGGATTGGGATCCGAAGAACCAACTACCACACGGCTGATGCCGCTTTCAATGATTGCCTGGGTACAGGGAGGTGTTCTTCCGTGGTGGCAGCAGGGTTCCAGTGTCACATAAAGGGTTGCGCCGGCTGGCGATGTCTGACAGTCTGCCAGTGCATTGCGTTCTGCATGAAGTTCCCCGCATTTTTTGTGGCAGCCCTGCCCAATAATCTTGCCGTCCTTCACTATCACCGCACCAACCAAGGGGTTCGGATTTACCCATCCGCAGCCCTGCCGGGCAAGCTGAATTGCATGACGCATATATTCTATTTCATCCATGTTTCACCTCCGTAGAATAAAAAATGCCTTGAACAAAATGTTCAGGGCAGAAGAAGTGAACGACGATTTTACCGTACACAAACCAGAAGCTATCCCGAAAAAAATGCCTTGAACAATTATGTGTTCAAGGCATTTTATAAAGCGGGCCGCGGTTACAATGCATGGATATAAAACAAACGCTCTGAAATGGCAATTCATTTCAGAGCATAAATTAAATATCCACACAAAAACGCGAATCTTTCTTTATCTTCTACTATCAGACTATACTGTCGGCTTCGGAATCTCACCGAATCAACCTTGCGGTTCGTGGGCTGTACCACCGGTCGGGAATTTCACCCTGCCCCGAAGATCTTATTCAATTGCTAATACTATACTACGGATTATGAAACCTGTCAATAAAACAGTTTACATTATGGTATAATGGTTTATCACAAAACACATTGTAAAATAGCAGAAAATATCATGCAGCCCCTCCTTTGTTTTTGTAAACTAATGAAAACGAATACTAGGAGGAATTAATATTATGCTAAAAATACAAACCTATACTGCTGAGCTTACCGGAACAAGCTATGAAATCGGATATCAGTTTGGAAAATTAACCGCTGCAATCCCCCAGCGGCAAGCAGCGCATATTGCCGGAATGGAGGGCTTTGGTCTAAAGCAGGCTGAGGAAGCGGCGAAACTTTTTAACCGCTGGTGCCCCGGTCTCACAGAAGAACTTTGCGGGTTTGCCGATGCGCTGAAGGTAAAACCTGAGCAGATATTTTTTTACGGAATGACCTATCTGCTTCCCCGGTGCAGTCATATCGCACTGCTGCCAAGCCGGACCGCCGAGGGGAAGCCGCTGCTCGTCCGCAGCTATGAGTTCAGTCACGAAGCAGAGGATTTCTGTCTGATGAAAACTAATGTGACAGGAAAATACTCCCATATGGGTACCAGCGTGCTCCACTTCGGACGGGATGATGGCTTTAACGAGCATGGTCTGGCTGTTACGATAAGTTCTTGTGGTTTTCCGGTAGGGGCACTTCCCTATATGCGGCCCCCGAAGTTCAAAGGACTCCAGTTTTGGGCGGTTACCCGCGCTCTGCTGGAAAATTGCAAGGATGTAGCTGAAGCCCTCAACTATCTGGAAGGGATGCCCATCGCCTACAATCTCAACATGCTTCTACTGGATAAGGCAGGCAATGCCTCACTGGTAGAAACGCTGGATGGCCGCACCGCTGTCAAACAGATTAACCCAGATACCCAGGAACAGATGCTGTATGCCACGAACCATGCGCTTTTTCCGCAGTTTCAGTCGCTGGAGCCACAAGTGATGGCGCATTCAGCAAGACGGTACGAATATATCGAAAAACAGATTATGCATCGAAGCGGGATAACCCAGGCACAGCTCAAGGAAATGCTGCTGGCTAAGTATCCCGATGGCCTGTGCTGTCATTACTTCGAGGAGTATTTCGGAACTACCAAAAGCATGGTGATTTCCCCATCAGATGGTACCATTGATCTTTGCTGGGGCGGACGGCCCGAAAACGGCTGGCATACCTATGATATTACCAAACCATTAGGAAATGGCATGCAGACTGCGCAGATTAATTTAGAGAAAGCAGTGCCGGGCACTTACGATTGGCAGCCGCTGGCTTAAAAACAGAAGGAGGATTGCCGTGAACTATAGAAAAGCATTAGAGCAGGCGGTTATATACATTGAAAATCACCTGGGGAATAATATTAAGGTCGAGAATGTGGCAAAGGCCGCCGGATATTCTTATTATCATCTAAACCGCCAATTTACAGCTATCCTGGGTGAGAGTATAGGCAACTACATCAAGAAGCGCCGTTTGGCTGACGCATCCAAGAAGCTTCTCTATACAGATTTTAAAATTATAGATATAGCAATTGAATATGGCTTTGATTCTCCGGAGGCTTTTAGCCGTGCATTCAAAGCAATCTATAAGGTCAGCCCTCAGAGCTATCGTCAAAACCGCCTGGACACTTTTATTAGCGGTAAGGAACGCCTGGATACAGGACTGCTGGATCATCTGGCCCGCAATGTGACGGTCCACCCGAAAATGGCCGAACTTCCCGAAATCAGGGTTGCGGGTCTTCGGGGAGAAACCACCTTGCGGGACAACCGCCTGCGAGAACTGTGGGATAGGGCTAATTCTCTATACAGGCAAATTCCCAATCGAATTCCAGACGGCAGAGCCTTCGGCATCTGTGAAGCATGTGCAGAAAATACGCTGTACACCATGAATGAGGATATCCTCTTCACAGAGGTGGCCGGAACCGAAGTATCCTCTTTTGAGGGACTAACCGAACCCTTTGTGCAAAAGATAATCCCCGGGGGACGCTATGCGGTTTTTACCCACCGGGGCACTCTGCGGATGCTGCCCCAGACCTTTGACTACATCTGGGGCACATGGTTCCTCACTACAAAAGAAGAACTGGACTGGCGGGAGGACTTCGAGCTTTACGATGAACGCTTCCTTGGGTATGATCATCCGGACTCTGAAGTGGATTTGTATATTCCAGTAAGATAGGCATCAACCTGTACTTGTTTTATTGTGTATGATTGATTTTAAAAAAGTTCTTGCAATTGATTTTTAATGGATTTATCCTTTATTTGAGGATATCCTTCATAACTTAAAGGAGGAAATTATATTGCATGAATCAGGAAAAAATTAAAGAGCTTGAAAATAAAATAAACAATGCTTATAGCAATATTGCAGGCATAGTTGTATTAAAAGACGGTAAAACACAATATGAAAATTACTTTAATGCGTGCACTGCTGCCAGCCGAATCCATGTTTATTCCGTATCAAAAAGTATTATCTCCATATTGATTGGGATTGCCATGGACAAAGGATACATTAAAAGTGTCAACCAAAAAGTATTGGACTTTTTCCCGGATTATACGATTAAAAAAAGGGAGAAAACAATACAGGATGTTACAATTAAGGATTTATTGACAATGACAGCTCCGTATAAATATAAGTTTGCACCCTACACTTACATAAAATATTTCACGAGCAGTGACTGGGTAAAATTTACCCTTGATTTACTTGGAGGTAAGGGACACACAGGGGATTTCAGATACACGCCTCTTGTAGGACCAGATATTTTGTCGGGCATCCTTGTAAAAGCAACTGGGCAATCTGTGTTTGCTTTTGCAGCAGAAAATTTATTCTCGCCGTTGGGCATTACTGTAGAAGGTAATGTAAGCCTTCATAGTGTAAAGGAACAAAATACATTTAATAAATCTAAAAGTATTAGTGGCTGGGTTGCTGACTCAACCGGAATAAACGCAGGAGGATGGGGACTTACCCTCTCTCCTGCAGATATGGCAAAGATAGGGCAATTATACTTGGATGGCGGAATGTGGAATGATAAACAAATCGTATCGGCTGGATGGATAAACGAAAGTACAAAAGAACATAGCCGGTGGGAAAAACTCAACCTTCCATATGGATATCTATGGTGGATCATTGATGATAAAGAACATGCCTGTGCAGCTATGGGAGATGGCGGAAATGTGATTTATTTCAATACAGAGAAACGAATCGTAGTTTCTATTGCTTCTCTTTTTGTACGAAATGCAAAAGATAGAATAGAACTTATTAAAAAACACATTGAACCAATATTTGAAAATTGTGTGTAGTAAAGTTTAATTTATCGGAGAGATGAAGTATATCTTATTAGCATGGTTTTCCTTTCCGAAAGCAAAAAACGTATCTCATTGAAGAGGTACGTTTCTTGTTTTATTTTTGATACTGCTCGCCCCATTTACACATAGCTTCCATAATGGGATATAACGAACGTCCTTTTTCCGAAAGGCTATACTCTACCTTTGGGGGAATTTGGGGATACTCTGTTCGAATGATTAAGCCATCCTCTTCCATCTCCTTGAGCTGCGTGCTCAATGTTCGAGGTGTGATGGTTCCAATCAAACGTTGCAGTTCATTATATCGTACTGCTTCATGTTCTACAAGCCAGTATAGAATTACTAATCTCCATTTTCCGCCAATCATAGTGAGCGTATATCCAAACGGTGTGTCTGTCAGCAGTTTGATTTTCCCTTCATATTGTTTCATACTCATTTAGTAATATCCTCCAAGATAGTATATGCTGAAAAAGACAGTACTTGTTTCTAATAATATGTTCATTGTACAATGAACATATTATCAAGTAAAGGAGAATTTCTATGTCAAATACATTACGTTTAATCATGCCTCAATGGCAAGGAGGAAACAATCCGCCTTACAGTTTTGGCGCTAAGCTGCTTGCGTGGCTTGCTCCTGAATCTGGTAATACTCCACAGGTAGAAGTTCCTGTAGTGCCATATGATGGCTCAGAACTACCTACAGAAAATGGCGTATTTGCCCAAACGATTCTATTACAGCAGCAGCGTTCGGCACGAAATATTATAGAAGCCTATCAGCCGGAACGAATCATTGTGTTTGGTGGAGATTGTTTGGTTTCACAGGCGCCTTTTGCCTATCTGAACGAAAAATACAACGGTAAGATGGGTGTATTATGGCTTGATTCACACCCTGATGTTTCCACGCCAGAAATGTACATGAACGAGCACGCCATGGTTTTGGGTAACCTGTTAGGTAATGGCGATTCTGCTTTTTCCGAAGAAGTGAAAGTGCCCCTTGCCCCCGAACTCGTAATGTACGGCGGTTTACGTGAGACATCACAGGCAGAAGCAGAAATAGTTAACCAATTGAACTTGAGGAAAGCGGGACCAGAGGCATTAGCTGATGACAGTGGCCCTGTTTTGGAATGGATTCAGGAAAAAGGCATTAAGCATCTGGCTATCCATTTTGATATGGATGTGCTTGATCCAACGCTCTTCCGCTCTTTGCTTTTCGCCAATCCTGACGGAACAAAAATTGATGCACCCAGCGGCAAAATGACTCTGTCACAGGTATCAAGACTTATTGGTGATGTTTCCAAGCAAACCGATATTGTAGGATTGTCTATTGCCGAATATTTACCCTGGGATGCCTTGAATCTCCATAATTTCCTTACTTCTTTGCCTATATTCAAGTAAGGTGGATCATGAGGCACATCTTAGTTGTTGTTGGCAATGGAATGATAAAAGTATATTTCATCCTGTTGTTTCCACTTTAAATCTTACCTGTGTAATGTTTAAATTATTATGTAAGTTTGATTTCAGGTTAATCTCTTTTTCTGAAATTGACATTTACATCAGCAGCATCTATAATGTATTTATTACACCCGTAAGATTTAGGAGGATTCGAAATGAGTGCTTTACCACAGATTTCTGAAGCTGAATTTGAAGTCATGAAAATCGTATGGAAACACGCTCCAATCAGTACAAATGAAATTACTGAAAAACTGACTAAAACAACGACATGGAGTCCAAAAACAATACAGACATTGATCAAACGACTGGTGACGAAGGGTGTACTTGCCTATGAAAAGCAGAGTCGAATGTTTGTTTATACTCCTCTGGTAGAAGAAAGCGAATATATCGGTCAGGAAAGCAACTTTTTTCTAGAACGTTATTATGATGGTGATATCACTGCCATGCTGTCTGCATACATAGCAAATGACAGACTGTCAGAAACAGATATAAACGCCTTACGCTCCCTTCTCTCCGAAAGATCAAAAAAGGGAGGACATTAACATGTCTAGTTTTATGATACGCTTTTTAATATGCAACATTTTTATCAGTGGTATCGTTGTAATACTTTTAATTGCCAAGTCAATACTTAAAAATAACCTGTCCAGCCGGATGCAGTATAATCTATGGTTCTTGCTGCTCGGGCTGTTAGCAGTACCTTTTATGCCTGTTCAGCCAGTCGGATTCCTGCAGGTTTTCTCATGGATTGGAAGCCTTAAAAATACATCTGTATCAGATGCAGGAATGATTATGGATGACGCTGCTGCTCATAATGCACCCGGCACTGCAAATTGGATGAATGACTTTACTCTGTCTATTAGCATGGAAACGCCATCCGCCGCCGGACTAATCCTGTGGGGAATATGGATTGCCGGTATCTTAGCAATGGTTGTATTGGTGGTAAGGTCAAAAGTTCGTTTATGCACTTTGAAAAAGTCCGCACTGCCTGTACAAAATAAAGAGGTTCGCAGACTTTACAGAAACTGCTTAGATGAGATGAACATAACAAAAGCCATTCCTGTATATAGTACCGCATTTTTGAAATCTCCCATCATTGTAGGACTGTTTAAACCATGTATTTATCTGCCAATCCATCTGATATCAAACTATAATATTATGGATATACGGTATATGTTATTACATGAACTACAACACTACAGGCATAAGGATGCCCTGGCAAATCATTTGATGAACCTTACAGGAGTGTTATATTGGTTTAATCCTTTTGTCTGGTATGCATTAAGAGAAATGCGTAATGACAGGGAAGTTGCCTGTGACACTTCCGTTTTGAAAATGCTTGGAGAAGAATTCTATGAAGATTATGGCAACACACTGATTAACTTTGCACAAAAAGTATCGCTTACTCCTTTTCCGTTTGCCACCGGGCTCAGGGGAAACATGAAACAGATGAAACGGCGTATCATCAATATCGCCACTTATGAAAAGCCATCTGTTTGGAAAAAAGTACGTGGGCTTACTGCCTTCGGAACGACCGCTGCTCTTCTTATGGGATTTGCTCCAATATTATCTACATACGCAGCAGACAGTAACCGTTATCAATGGAGTACTTCCTTCGAGAATATTTCTTATACTGACCTGTCTTCCTACTTTGACGGATACGAAGGAAGTTTTGTCCTGTATGATTTAGAGAGTAACGCCTGGACTATATACGATATAGAACGTGCCACTATGCGGGTATCCCCTAACTCCACCTACAAAATATATGATGCCTTGTTCGGGCTGGAGGATGGAATTATTACGCCAGAAAATTCTTTCATAGCCTGGGACAAAAAGGAATATCCGTTTGAAGCATGGAATGCTGATCAGAGCCTGCAGTCAGCAATGCATTCTTCTGTCAACTGGTATTTCCAAACAATAAATGAACAGCTTGGGGTATCCGCTGCAAATTCCTATATTCAGGAAATCGGATATGGCAATGAAAATATAAGTGGGAACTTTTCCTCTTACTGGATGGAATCATCTTTAAAAATTTCTCCGGTTGAACAAGTTAGCCTTTTAACAAAACTATACAATAACAGCTTTTACTTCACTCCTGAAAATATCAATGCGGTAAAAGACTCCATCTGTATTTCTTCATCCGAAAACGGAGCCTTTTATGGAAAAACTGGAACCGGCCGTGTGAACGGGCAGGATGTAAACGGTTGGTTTATCGGCTATGTGGAAAGTTCTAACCATACTTGTTTTTTTGCCACTAACATTCAAAATGCCCAAGATGCCACTGGAAGCAAAGCATCGGAAATTTCCTTATCTATATTATCTGACATGAATATCTGGAAATAGTAAAATCGGGTAAACGGTTAACACACTAACCTTACCCGATTTTACATATTCAATACCGTTTTCTATTTTCACTCTGAACTGACTCCTGCATACACCCATGTCTCTCCAGTATCATTTGACTGAAATACAATTCCCCCATTTTCTCCGTCTTGTGTCACAACCCGAATTGTTAACATACCGTCCTCCCTTTCAGGCATATAGCAGTAATCATAATCCTCTACTGTAAACCCATATTCCTCTGCTATTTCCGGCAGTTCCGTAATCGTATCCATAGGCAGCCGCAGTTGCGTAAATGATTTCCCGCCATCTCTTGTTACATACATCTCTGACTCTGACTGTGATGCTCCTGTTAACCCAGCCACTCCAATATTCTCATCAAAAAATACCAGACCTTCTGCAACGCCAGATTTTCCATCAAATGGATTCTCATTTGCTTTCTTCCATGTTGTACCTCCATCCTCAGTCTTTTCCAGTTCATAATATCTGCTGCCAGCAGCTGCGTCTGTTACTATCAGACGCCAGCCCCTACTATTAGTCAAAAAGAAATACATCGTGCCATCAGTCCTGTCAACAGTCCAGCTCTCCATGTCTTTGGCCTCTTCTATCTGCTCAGCTTTCTGCTCTTCATTTAACTCTTTCTGACTGATATATTCCGGCTCCATAATATAGCGAACCGGTACCACATCCTCTGCATCAGGAATATGTAAGGACACTTCAAATCCAGCAACCTCGCCGCCACCTAAAAGCTGTCCAAAATCTCGGATTCCGTTATCTATACCATCCCCGTCCACATCTCCTGAGAGGTGCCACAAACCTTCTTCCCGTGAAAAGGAACGATGTCCGTAATATATGATTTCATAGTGCTCCGCTCCACGATTCTTTGACCATACTTCTACCTGCCACCTGCAATCGGCTTCCTGCAGTATTCGGAGCATTGGCTCTAAACGCATATTTTCATCATAATCAGTATTTGCCTCACTATCTATCCAAACTGTCATCTTTTCAGCTTTATCCGCATCATAATCTACCATGTAAGTTCTTGTTACGCCCTTCTTATCTCTGCCATAAATAAAAGTACCAAGCTTCTGAATTACTCCCGTTTCATCAAAAGTCATATAAAAGTCATTCGCAATATAAAGCTTCTCCGGAAGCGTAAGTACCTCATCCAAATCTGCCAGGGCACCCTCTGCACCATCTTCAAAGAAGTTATTATGGTCGAAACTTATTTTCTTTTCATGCATGAGTTCATCAACCTTCCATGACAAAGCTCCATGATAGGGAATTGCTGAATAAACAATAAGTCCGCCAAAATAAATTGTACCAATTATGACAATGATAATTTCTATCCCAAAAACTTTCTTTTTAGAATCCGAAATATCTTTCTGCCTTTGTCTCCTTGAAATCAACAAGAAGATAAAACTAATCAAAAACCCCAGCACACTAATCAGCAAGAGGAGAAAATGGCTTCTCACTCCACCATACTGACACAGATGCCATAACTGATATAAAAATAATAAGTAAAAAAGTAAACTGGTTTTTTCGCAAACTTGATAAATGTTTTTCATTTCGGCCTCCATTCTTCATTCTTTCTTATATAATAAGCCCTATTTATTTTGTATCAAGTTCACTTAAGCGGTATTGATACTCTGGTATATTTTCAAGTCCATTCCCTAAAACCTCATTTCCTAAATATTGAAAACTCCCATCTTCCAAGAACCGTATTGTAGTCTCATAGGTTATTACGGCATCATCACATAATATCATTTCGCATACGGCATCTATCGTCAATGTAACCGTACCATTTTCATTCTCTTTTATGCCAGTGACTTCTGGTATAAAAGAGAATGAAAGTAGGAGAATAATTAAAGCACCCCCATCTCGTCCATGCATAGGTCTGCGTTTCCTCATCAAAGACTGCGTGTTTTTGTATCTGCTCAGATATTACCGGAAGGTACTCCATAATTACCCCCTCAAACTCATACTTAGGTATCCCGTTTGGATATTCCTCGAAAGGAAACTTCTTCTGATATCTAATTGCATACAGATATTCATACATTCCATTATAATCTAAATCTTCCAAATGCTTTATATCCCAGTTAGAACACAAAAGATTATTTCCCTGATACCCTAAGGTCAGTATACATTTTTTAGAAATATAAGAAACATAAGCAATCTCTGACTTATTCTCTTCATTCCATGTTGCATTTGTATCTAAAACATACATGTCTGTCCCATCAAAAGTATATTTGTCCCGCCCTATACCTCCCTCAGAATGAATAGTTGCTCTGCTGTCTCTTTTTCTAGACTTTTCGTCTTTTCCTCTGAAATTATTTCTTCAATACTTTTTGGAAAAGATTCCTCTGGTTTTTCTTCTTTTCTACAGGCACAAAACAATACACTACATATCAGCATAATAATTACTGAAATATATTTTTTATTTAATATCATATCATCATCCTTTTGCTATTTGGTAACTCCAGTTCCCCCATAAACCTCTTCCCATTCTTCCTCTGTCAGCCTATCCACACGCCATGACTCCTCATAATTGTTTTCCGAAGGTATGATATGATTCGATACATATTGAAAATTACCATTAACCAGTGGGCGGATAATCACTTTATGTGCATATACTTTAGATAAATTGTAGTCTGGATATACTGCATGAACCGTAAGAGTAATCGTTCCATCTTGATTCTCCACATAGCTTACCACTTCTGGAAATGGGTAGCTTGGTGGCTCACAATCATAAAGTCCCCGTGGCCGGTACTCATAATTTTGGTCTTGCTCAAAGTATTTTGTTTTTGATTGTAAGGTTTCACTGTCTATCTTAAAACGCAGCATAATAACCTTTTCAAATTCTTCTTTGGGTATATGGTAAATTGCTCCAACTCCCAAATTATCATCTGGCATATATGGTAGGGGAACATTGTAGACTTTAGGATACAGCATAGCAAAAATATCATTAAAATCTAGATCATTAAAATCTTCTTCGCTCCAATTCAAGATAAACATATTATTTAATTCATAGCTAACCGGAAGTATATACTGCCGGTTCAATTCTCTGCATTTCTTATCCAAGGGCTGTACCCTTACAGCCGTATGGCCAGATGGACCATCATACCCCGGCATATGATGTTTTTCAAAAAACAAGTATCCATCTTCAGAATACTTCCATGTGTATGCATCGTATTCTTCTTTCGAATTTATCTGTGGTGTTTTTTCGTTCCACGTAAGATAGCTTCTCGTTATATGTACACTTCCCTCTGATGTTTGAAAATCAAATCGAATAAAACCTCCATTTGTTACAACACAGATGAGCGTAAGTTCAGCCTCTTTCCTGCCATCGACCGCCTTAATAAAATCCATCAGCTTATTTCCATTTACCATGTCTATCTGGTTGTCTGCGTCCACCACTGTATATCCTGCTGCTCCAATACATTCTACAATGTTTCTTACAGTTTCCAATGTCTCAAGTGTGTCATCGCTTTTTGCCTGTTCATACATGTCCCGATAACATTCCGCTATTTTCCTTGATTCTTGATAAAAGTCCTGCTCTGCTTCTTGTATACTCTGTTGCCTTTCATCCGTTCTGTCCGTTTGAATGTCTGAGGAAGAATTATTACAACTTGTACCCCCAAGCATTACCAATATCAATAGTATTAGCAATTTTATCCGTTTCAAGTAAACACCCCCATTGTTCATGATTAAAATAAATATCCAGCATACTTTTCACTTTCTTTACAACATAATCGCTTCTACTTACCAACATCTAAAGTTATATCCATTATCGATTTGATTCAGCCCTTTGAATTTTTCTTCTTTTATTCTTACACTCGTAAGATTTAAGGTTAAATTTTTTACTTTTTCTGGAAATCTATTTAAATTCCATATTTAAATCTTACACCTGTAATAATTATAAGTCAAGCCAAATATGCTAAAAAAGGTGCCGCCTGAAGCTGGTGAAGGCTTGGCGGCAGTATGCTTGTTAATTAATAATTCTTCGACCTATTCGATCATTGCTCTGATGTTCTTTCTTAAGCCTTTGCTTTTCCTCATACATCATTTTATCTGCTCTTTCAATGATCTGCTCTAAATCTATATCCATGCCAGCGCAGAAATAAAATAATCCGTGGCTTGCCATAATATTATAAGGAAACTCTTCTTGCATATTACTTTTGTCAAACTGTTTTTTAATCTCGTTCCAGATATTTTCTGCCTGACAGCTATTCTTCTTACTGAATACTATAATAAACTCATCACCGCCTATGCGGAAAAATATATCTTCTTCATCCAATTTATTTTTAATCATACTGCATAGAGTTCGAATATAGCGGTCCCCTTCACCGTGACCATAGGTATCATTTACAACCTTTAAATTATCAATATCAAGAAAGCAGAGCACAAATTCCAGAAATTCTTCTTTGGCTTCCTCTAATAACTCTTCCAGTTTTTTTAAACCCATTCTCCGGTTCATAATTCCGGTTAAAGAATCGATACAAGCATAGTGGGTTAGTTCTTCCTCCGCTTTTCTAATTTCCGTTATATCCATAATACCTGTTAAAATACACTTCTCGTCATGATAATCAATTATTTCATAATTTGCAGTAACCCACTTCCGTACGCCATTAAAATCATATTCTACAATCCGGTTGAAAGTACTACTATGTTCCTTCAGTTCTTCCTCAAGAGCCAGTCTGCTGTCATTTTTAATATAACCGTCGATTCCGTTAAAACTATCGGGATTCTCTGCGTCGGCTCCCATCAATTTGCACGCCCTTTTATTTGCCTTAATAATCTTACCATCCTCCAGTCTTGTAATAAACACAGGATAGGGATTTACATAAAAAAGCTTTTTAAAATTCTCTTCGTTTTCCATTAATTTCTTTCTATAAAAAAATTCCATCATCCTGTGACGATAGAAGATAAATCCAAGTAAACATGCGGCACCTGCCAGAACTGTAGAATTTACTACTTTTGCAAGTAACAGATTCAAATCATTGCAAAGGATACCGATACCTATAAGGAAAATTATATGGCTTACAACGAATTCAAAAAGCATAACAGATGGTTTCAGGGTAAAGGCAATTGCCGCAATTAGCGCTAAAATAATATAGGAATAAATATTACCGGTGTATCTTTGACTGTTGATAGAACAAACTGCTCCAAAAAGAATGTACAAAAATACATATATCTTTGAAGTAATAGATATGATACGGAAATTCTCGTTCTCTCCCTTACAGATTACCCTCTTGTAGAAAATTAAAAATACAGCTGAAACAACTACACTAATCATATGCATACTAATAAGTGTTACACTATATATGTGATCGGCACCATTATTTATAATTGTCCAATCCATAGATGCCCAAAAAATTGACAAAAAAATATTAGCCAAAGAGATCAAACGGATTCTGCTTAGAACAAGCATACTGTTATACTTCTCAAACTCATTTTGTTCTTTGTCTGAGTGACTTATTAATAGTTTTAATCCTTCCTTCATCCATTCCATATGCTTGTCCCTTTTATTGTTAACATGACTTCTTCTCAAGATGTAATAAACAGCATTCCCAACCTGCAGGAATGCTGTTAAAGCAAGATATATTATAACAAATAATAAGTTGAGAAACAAGATATTTTGCTTATCAGTACGTTAATGTATTTTATTCATTTCTAATATACACTAACTCTAAAAAATAACTAAAACCTATACAAAGCCGCTCCTATTGTAATTATCACTCCAATAATACTCACGATACGATAAATCTTAACTGATTCAGAATCCTTTTTCTCTTTATTCATATAAAAGAGCCCTGCAATTAGCATACCTACTCCAACAATTAGAAATAAACCGAATATTACCCATTCCTTCACTTCATTTTCCTCCATTTCAACAGTAATGATGAGTTAATAATCACTGCTACAGAACCTACATTATGTACGAGAGCACCCACTACCGGGGTTAATACTCCGGTAATCGCTAATGCAATTGCAGCAAAATTAAGTATCATGGATGCAGCAAGGTTAACATTAATAGTTCGCATAACTTTTTGTGAAAGCAACAGTAAATGTGGAATTTCCTTAATATCATCACCTACAAGTGCAATATCTGCCGCTTCAATTGCAATATCACTTCCCACACCTCCCATCGCCACACCCACTTGAGCCGCTTTCAATGCCGGTGCATCATTTATACCGTCTCCTACCATGCAGATCAACTCACCTGCTCTTTGATAATCCTTTATGGCCGCCAACTTGTCTTCTGGCAGACAATTCGCTCTCACGTCGGCTATTCCCGCAATTTCAGCCATATGAACTGCTGCCTGCTGCGCATCGCCGGTAAGCAAAACTGTACCGATTCCTGTTGCGCCAATTTCTTTTATTGTTTGTGCCGCGTCAGGCCTTAACGTATCCGAAAGCGCAATATAGCCGATTACCTGCTCTCTATCCGTTATATAGATGACCGTACATCCCTCCCCTTTTGCTGAATCCACATTTTGCATGAGCTGCCCGGATAAACTTAAATGATTTTCCCCAACAAGTGCTTCATTTCCTGCAAAAATCATATTGCCATATACCTGCGCCGCTACTCCCCGGCCGGGCAATAATTTAAACTCCTCCGGCTCATGAGGAGCTTTTCCAATCATTTTCCTATAGTAAGCTACAATTGCTTTTCCAAGGGGATGTTCCGAGTGAAGCTCGGCTACAGCAGTAATCTCAAGCAGTTTTTCGCTATTCATATCGGGTATACAACTTTCTACTTTTACCACGGATGGTTTGCCAAAAGTAAGTGTACCAGTTTTGTCAAATGCTATGCGCCTTACTTTTGATAAACGTTCTAATGCATCACCACGGCTGACGAGAATACCATACTTTGTCGCATTTCCAATCCCTGCCATGATCGCGGTAGGTGTTGCTAATACCAATGCACATGGGCAGAATACAACAAGAATGGTCACTGAACGGATGACTTCCCCGGTAACAAACCATGTAACGCCAGCAGCAACGAGTGCAATCACTACAATCCAGGTTGCCCACCGGTCTGTTATACTCACTATTTTCGCCTTTCCGGCATCCGCTGATTCCACAAGACGAATCATTCTCTGTAATGAGCTATCTTCACCGACCTTTTTTGCTGCCATGTCAAAAGTCCCAAATTGGTTCACCGTCCCACTTTGTACTTCATCACCTTCACTTTTGTCAACCGGAAGCGATTCTCCCGTCATAACTGACTGGTCAACAGAAGTCTGCCCTTTTATAATTAATCCATCAACTGCAATAGTCTCTCCGGCTAACACCCGGAGAACATCTCCTATCTTCACCTGTTCTGCCGGTATCACTCTTTCCTCACCCTCTGATACAACCCTTGCTGTAGCAGGTGTAAGATGCACCAATTTTTCGATTCCGGCACGCGCTTTGGCAACGGTTCTTTCTTCCAAAAACGCTCCGATCGCCATAATAAAAGCGACTTCGCCCGCTGCAAAAGTTTCACCAATAATAACCGAAGCAATTAAAGCTATGGATACTAATACATCCGCTTTTATGTCAAATTCTGTAATAAGCCCTACGATTGCACCTTTTACAATTGGAATCCCGCAAAGCAAAATAGCAACCCATGCTATATCCACCGGAAGTTCCCCAATATTGAAAAAGCTAAATATCAATGATATTACTGAAAGTATAAGAAACAGAATTGTTCTTTTCTCATCATCTTTTAAAAATGCTATCACCTTCCCGCTCCTTTCATACCCATAGGGGTATATGTATTTACCATAAGAGTATACCCCCATGGGTATGTTCTTGTCAATAAAAAAAGCAACCTTTTTCAGTTGCTTTCTGTACATATATGATTAAGACATCCGTGAGAAATGCTCAACGGCTTTTGCAAATTCCGCAATTGTTTTGTCGGCATCACCATGTTCTATGCCCTCTCTGACACAATGATTGAGATGTCCTTCTAAAATCACCTGTCCAGCTTTATGAAGCGCACCTTTTGCAGCATTAATTTGAATCAGAACGTCTTCACATGGAACATCTTCATCTATCATTTTGTCAATTGCCCTAAGCTGTCCCATAATTTTATTTAACCTTCTATGAAGGTTATCAGTATCCATACATTGACGCATGATTTATCCTCCTTCCATATACCTGCGGGGGTATGCTCAAAGAATACCATGATTATTCTATACCGTCAATATCTTCTAAGCGGAGAGACTACCTGCTTTATTTAAAGGATTTTACAATCAGATCATCCAGATAACCTAATACTGGTATAAAATCTGGTATTAAATCAATTGGGGACAATGCATAAACCACTATTATTCCTGCAAGTACCTTTGCAATTATTGGGGTTTTCCTATCTTTTAGAGCAAGATATAATGCAGGGATATCTTGCTTCAACTGTTTTGCACGCCTTTTTAAATCCACAATTTCACCTATTGTAAGTAATCCTTTTATCCTTTTTGTCCCAACTCTGCAACTCAATAATATTTCCCTCTATATCTGTCGCATAAACAAAAATCGCTTTTCTTCCATCCTCATACTCAGCATGTACCAACTCGCCTACTGTTGTACCGCCTTTTTCCATAATCTGCCGAAGGGTTTCCGCCACATCATCCACCTCAAAAGCAAGATGGGCAAAACCGTATGCGTTAATCGGATGAACATGATTTCCCTCCATTTGGTCATAAGAAAATATCTCAATCGTTGGGTAATCTTCCTCATATCCGGGCAAAGCTAAATGTTCTCCTGTAATATGCGCATTTGTTATCCCAGTCATCCGGTCCAGCCATGCTCCCCTCAAATCACGCTTTTCTTCAATGCTCTTACAACCAAATACGTCTTTGTAAAATTCAATCAGCTTTTCAGAATCTTTAGCAATAATATTTGTATGTACGTAACGAATCATAGTAATCCCTCCCTTCTCCCACCACTGTTTTGACATGCCTTAGCGCTGCAATTCTGGTAACTAAATAGCTCTACTGATTATAACATGACAGCTCTCATTTTTCGATGTCTAATTCAGTAAAAAGCTCCTCTTGTGGATTATAAGCAATACTCTTGTAATTAGCAGCATTGCGGGCAACTCAATCAGCGGTTGAATTACCATGATTAGATGTATGAGTAGCTCATTAGGGAATACCAAAAGTGCTACACCAAGTGTCATGGAAGAATTTTTTGCAATAGACGAAAATACTCCAAGCCCTCTTTCCTTATGCTCCATGTTTTTTAATTTGCCCATCATCACCTTTCCCAACTGCGCCAACGAAAAGTGTAAAATCAATATCACAAGAAGGATGCTATCGTTAATATTTGCTTTTATCTCCATTCAATTCCAGCTTTTTTTCTGGGAGCCGTCCGCATATATTTAACATCCGGATATCCCATTGCAAGACAGGTTACCACCTTTTCTTTTTTGGCAAGGCCAAGCTCTTTTCTAATCCTTTTGCTTAGTTTTGCTGCCACAGCGAAAAAGCCCACATACAGCGTACCAAGCCCCATAGCCTCAGCCATCAGCTCCATACTCATCGATGCAAGAGAGGCATCCACGTCATCATCCGAAATAATAAAGAGAACTGTTGGCGCTCCATGGAAAAAGAAGCCTGGTTTTAATTCGTGTCTGCTTATGTCATAAGGGAGCTTAACAAATTTGCTCACAATTTCCAACAGGCGCTTCAGCTTCCTGAATGTTTTCAGTGCCTCATTTTCAAATATGGGAATGCTTTTTTGTGCAACAATATATCTTATCCTTTGCTTATTACTTCCAGTAGGTGTAAAGCGCCCTGCTTCTATGATTTTATGAATTACTTCCTTTTCTACCTGCCTATCTTTATAGTGCCTTACTGACCGCCTGAACTGTATTGTGTTGAGAAGAATATCTTCATCAATACCGAAAATGTTTTTATCATATGTTTTAACTTCATTCATATCGTATCCGCTCATAGTAAAAACATCTTTTGGACATATAGCAACACAATGACCGCATTCAAGGCATTTTTCAGCCAGCATTGTGGCTTTTCCATTTTGCAGTTCAAGCACATGGTGCGGACAGTCTTTACAGCACAGTCCACAGCCAATGCATTTTTCTATATCAATTTTTACGGTACTATTCATTACTTACACCTCACTATTCTCATTTACATGGTTGATTTCATCAAATGTTCAATATCCACAACTAATTTTTTCAGTACATTTAATTTCTCGGAAACATTAATATAATAAAAGTTTTTAGTCCCTTCCTCTCTCATTTTTACAATTCCTATATCCTTCAATATTTTCAATTGATGTGATACGGCAGGGCGGGAAAGATGTGTTTTTGCTGTGATCTCACCAACACGCATTCCATTTTTGCAATCAGATTCCATTAAAACCAGGAGTATTATCTGACGTGTTTCATCACCGATTGCTGTTAAAATTGATTGTGCATTTTTAAAATCTTCTTGTATTATTTTTATTTGTTCTTGTTTATCCATAATTAACACCTCGCTTTTTGTTCTTTGGTTCGCACTAATAAACCATTAAATGTATAATACTTTTAAAAAAGAAAAAATACAACATTGAGAAAGCAAAACGAGACGAATTTTTTTAATTTTATTTTCATAGATTTTGTTTTATTTCAATTTTATTTTTTATTTAAATCTTGGCACAAAAAAAGACGCTCTGCTTTACAGAAACGCCTTTGATATTTGGTAAGATGCTTCTACTTACCTATTCTATTCAATTTTCATTTGCTGTGTTCCAACACTCCTGGTCTATAACCTAAGTTATTAAACATTTGCATCTGTTGCAAAGGCCTCTGAACCCATTGGTGAAATTGTGACGTAAAGGCGCAGGACATCTTCGCCGATGTTTATAACCTGCAGGCTTTCCTGCCCGTCAACCTGCATTAACTCTCCCACCTGCAACAAGGTTTCATTGCCATCCGTAACAACTTTGGCATTCCCCTCCATAACCTGCAGGAAAAGAGTTGATTCTAGATGTGTGTGTCCCGGTAGTATTTCCCCTTTTGCAATGTTTAGAACAAAGGCAATTACATTATCGCTTTTGAAAATCATCCGCTTGGCAATTTTTCCTTGAGGCTCATGAAAATAATCATTGAAAGTAAACTTGTTCATAGATAAATCCTCCTTTAATTTAATTCTAATCTTTAATATACCCCAATTAGGGTATATAATAACTAATTTCTTTTCTACAGAATGTTTAAATGTCTATCTATTTATATTATTATATCATCAATTGGAATATCCTGTCTATCGGTTATGACAACAATTCTCACATACATTTCTATCTTTTTAAACGTATCCGCATCGATAATGTATAATTAATTCTGCAGATTAAAAATTCCTATGTATTTATTGGAGCACTTCCCAAGAGATATCAAAGCACTTGAATAAGTGTTAATGGGTAGGAGGAAAATTAAATAATTTTCCTCCTACCCATTAGGTGCAAAGTGTTATATCCGAAGAATTCTATCATTTCCGGGACTCGGAAGTCCTCTGCCGTCCAAGTTGCTGGTAGTAAGGTATATAGAACCATCCCTCGCCTGATAGGCTTCTCTTAATCGTCCGTAACGGACCTCCAATAATTGTTCCACATTAACTACTTGTGTGCCGGATTCGTCGAAGGTGATTGCCAGGAGTACACTCCCCCGAAGTGTTGATACAAACAACTGACCTATTCGGGGACCAGTGGTTACAAAGGCTATTCCCGCAGGGGCCCAGGTATCATTCCCGCTTTGTATGACAGGTTTAATAAAATCATATCCCTGCATTTCTTCATCACCTATAACTAAAGGCCAGCCATAGTTGCCGCCCGGTTGTATGATATTAATTTCATCATGGGCTGTTTCTCCATGATCCGAGGCATATAACACATCGCTGCTATTCCAGGCCAAGCCCTGAGGATTTCTAAGTCCCAGGGCGTAAACTGGCGAGCCCTGAAAGGGGTTATCAGCGGGAATACTTCCGTCTGTTCCAATACGTAAAATCTTACCTGCCAGACTATTTATATCCTGTGCAAGATCACGTTCACCGGCATCACCAGTAGTTATATACAGGTAACCATCGGGGCCAATTTTTATCCTTCCGCCATTATGGACCTGGCCTGCTGGAATTTGGTCCAAAATAATTTCCTCCTCGGGTACTATATTGTCCTGAATGCGCATACGTACCACACGGCTGTAAAGCCCTCCGTTTTCCTCATAGGTATACATAAGATAAATATATCCGTTTGAGAGAAAATCCCTGTCTAAAGCAAGCCCCATAAGCCCGCCTTCTCCCATACTGACAAAAGGAGGGCCAAATGTATACAATGGCACCGGATTCAATATCCCGTTTTCTATGACACGCAAGTTTCCTCTGCGCTCCGTAAAAAACAGCCTGCCGTCTTCACTAAGGTCTACTGCCCAAGGTACATGAAGGTTTTCTGCAATGGTCTCAACCTGGAATGAAGAATTCTGAGCTTTAAGTATACCCGACTGGTTATAATCCGCTTCGCTGAATGCGATAAAACGTCCGTTAATCATGACTTATTCCTTAATCTGCTTTACCGGCATTGCCTGCCGTATCCTCTCTAGTACTATATGTAAGAAAACAGAATTATGTGCGCGGTATGTCCTATACAAATTACTTCCAATCGCGCTGTCTGAAAGCGGCGGGAACATCCCTGCCAACACCACTTAGAATCAAAGTGTTCCGTCATCCTGAGTATTATATCAAATCCTCAAATTGCCTGAACACAACCTTATTCTTCCCGGTATTTTTAGCCAGATAAAGATTCTGGTCGGCCATCTGGATCAAATCACTTTTTTTGAGACATGGCTGCGCATAATAGGCGACGCCTATACTGACAGTCAGATTGCCGTTCGGCTGGGTATCCTGGTATTTAAATTCATACTCTTCTAGTGATCTTCTGATTTTTTCCGCGGCTATTCTGACCCCTTCTGCCGAAGTCTGACAGCATATCACCACAAATTCTTCTCCACCGTAACGGCACAGTATGTGGTTAGAAAAAAGGGACCCTTTTACAACATTTACAAGAGTTTTGAGAAGTTCGTCCCCGGCCTGATGTCCATTTAAATCATTGTAGATCTTAAAATAATCAATGTCGAACATAATCAATCCGAATTTATTTCCAGCTTTCATAGCTTCATATTCACAGTTTTGCATCTTAGAAACCCGGTCGATTTCCTGCTCCAGCCGCTCGTCAAAGAAATAACGGTTGTAGGCCTGAGTCAGCCAGTCTTTCATCACCAGGCTCCGCAATTTTTCATTCAGCCTGATTACTTCTTCTAGATTTTTTTTATGTTCTGTAATATCTTTGATGAGCATAATGGTTCCTGCATGATTGCTTTTAAAAATAACCGGGGTTATTTCCGACTGGTAATATCTTGCACCGTCGCTGGACGGACACTGCATTTCCATACTTACCGTTGTCTGTTCCCGGACCGATGTACGAACCTTATGAATAAACTGATCTTTGTCAAAATCAGGACAGCCTCGTTTGATAACCTCACAAATATGGGCTTTTCTGGAAACTCCGTCCCAGGTCGTTATAAATGCATTATTGAAATCAACAATTTCATATTCTTCACTGAAAACGACATAAGCATCAGAAATAATATTAACAACCTTATGCAAAGCAATCGGAACAATATTTAAAAAATCCAATTTCACGATAGCCAGAATAAAAAGAATAGCAGTAACGGAAAAAACGATATTTTCCACAGCCGCTGACCAGTCAAAGATATGAAACGTACTGAACGTGTCTGCAATCAATGAGATCAAAATACCGAAAAAAATAAGCATGGCCTGCCTGGAAAAAAAGCCAAAATTTTTAACAGAATAATGGAGAAGATAGAAAAGACCGATTCCAATGCATAAATAGGAATAGACTGTATGGACAGAAAAATAAAACCTGAAATCCTGCTCGGATGGAATCAAGCTAAAGGTTTTATAAAAAAAATTATGGTAAGAGTTAGTGAATAAGACTGCAAGGGAAACAGATGGCACAACAAACAACAGAGCATATTTCCAAGAGAATTTAATCCTGGTATGGACAAAAATCAAACTGGTAAATAAAGTGGCCAGCGATACAAAAATAATGCCAATAAAATACATTTTTTCACTGACAGCCAATACCCATGGTATCTCTGAAAAAGTAATATAGCATAAGACTGAAGTATTCCAGGTCAACAGGCCGATTGCTATAGCCATGACGGCATAGTGAATCTGCTTTTTCTTGCTTTTTAAGGCAATTAAAAATAATAAAATCAGCATAAACAGTATAGAAATCACTAACAGAATCTGATAAACAGCCATCCAAAAAACCTCTTTCGTATAATTTTATATCTCTAAAAATAATACACAAACTCCGACGTCTGTGCTTTTCTTTTGTACAAATTGGCTATGCTAATTATAACATGGCCCCTCCTATTTATCGATGTATTATTTAATAAATATAAAAAAGTTGCTTACCCTGTAAAAGAGCAAACAACCTTTTGTTTTCGTATTCCGTATTAAATTATTTGAAAATGCTTTAAAGCATCCTTGATTGCATCTGCCTTTCATCTATTTAATCAATAGCGATCTTTTTTTCTGCAAGAGTTTTTATACGCTCCAGAGCTCTGGGAAACCTGATTTTAAATGTTTCTTCTTGTTCTTGTGGTACATCAGTTTTAACAATTAATGTAGTAACTCCATTCATATTTGTTACCATTCCTCTATTTCCCGCTAAACACTGGGAACATGCTGTATTCTCCGTAATCCTTAAGTTGTTCCATATTCTTAAGTTGTTCCATATCATCGTCAGAAATCACAAAGTCCACCTGTGCGTTGTCATGCATATGCTGTGGATTTGATGTCTTAGGCAGCGGCAGAGTTTCCAACTGCAAAGTGTAGCGGATGCAGAGCTGGGGAACCGTGACACTGTATTTATCGGCTATGCGTTTTACTGCCGGGTTTTTCAAGATTTCTCCGTGAGCAATGGGTGAATATGCCTCTACGAGAATCTCCTTGCTTTGGCAGTATTCCATAAGCTGGAACGGTGTATTGCCGACATGGACGAGTAATTGGTTCACCATAGGTGCTACGGTGCAGCCGGAAAGGATATTCTCAATATCCTTCTGTGTAAAATTAGAAACACCGATAGCACGGAGTTTTCCCACTTTGTAAGCATCCTCCAGCGCACGCCATGCTTCACGGTTTCCCTCCGCATATTCTCCACCCCTGAAATCATTCCAAGGCTGGGGACTGTGGATAAGCATCAAGTCAATGTAGTCCAGCCCCATTTTTGTCAGAGAAACGTCAATGGCTTTGCTTGCCTCCTGATAGGATTTTATTTCTGCTGCGAGTTTAGTAGTCACAAATAACTCTTCGCGGGCGATGCCGCAGGAGCTGACGCCTTCTCCAACACCACGCTCATTCTCATACGCCTGTGCAGTGTCAATGTGACGGTATCCTATTTGGACTGCTTCCTTAACAGCCTGTGCAGCCTTATCATCCTCAATGAACCATGTGCCTAAACCCAACTTGGGGATGTTGACCCCATTGGACAGTTTATAAGTTTTATTCAATGTCATATTGCATCTCCATTTCTATTTTAGATTGTTGTAATCCTTATTGCTGACCGTTTCCAGCCATTCATTGAACGCCCCCTCAGATCACACCTTTCTCCTATTTCTTAACAAGATACCGCAGCCATAGGCTGCCACCATCCATAATTTCAGCGCTTTGTAACGAAAAGCAAATGGGTGTATTGGCAGCAAAACCGCCCTGGGTCTCAAACAAAGCAGGGGTATCTGATGAACCATCGGCAGCTGGAGCAATCACCACACTTACCTCGTCACACATACCTGCCTGAATAAACGACCAATTGAGAACACCGCCGCCACCTAACATCAGTGTTTGGATGCTAAACAGATTTTTTAGCTTATCCAGTGCAAGAGCATAGTCGAGCATATTATCTCCAGCGATGATGTAGGAAATTCCTAACTTACGCAAAAATGCTTTATAGGAGTTGCTGGCTTTACCGGTCAGCAACTCGATAACATGAGCCGTGGTATCGTTGTAGGTAAGCTCCTCTTTTTCCCATCCCAATTTGCCGGAGGGGTCTACCGACACATAGTACATACTGGATTTCCTAGCCACATAATCTCCTGATTCTACTTTCGGCGCGTTTTCATCCAGTTCAGGTTTGCGGTACAAGGTGAAGTTATCGTCGGTGGTCACCCTCCCCGAAAGCCACCCCTGATGACGGTAGTGCGGCGACTTCCCAAAGGAAATGCGGTAAAACACATCTCCGGCGGTTTCCCCCTCCGGAGTATCCATATACTTGCCCATAATCTTTCCATCTATAGATGTAAGCATGTGACAAAAGATATACGGTCTATCCATAAAATTCCTCCTTTCAACGTTTCTTTTTATATTCTACAACTTCGAGCAAACTCAAAGTCAACCCCTTTTAAGAAAAAGTTTGACTTTGAGTAAACTCTAAGGTTTAATATAGATATCATCATTTAGTCCAGCTAAGAAATGTCAATAGAGAATTGAAAAATATTTGATGTTTCTATAGAAATAAAAAAGGGTAAATTTAATAATCCTTTTGACGTTTCATCAAATGGCTGGTTTGAAGGGGGGATGTAT